>CAZMWG010000001.1:0-51349 GCA_964569925.1 uncultured Halobacteriales archaeon
GTGATGAAGGTGATGCCCCGCGCGAAGTACATGAACGACCCCTTCGGCGGCCACCACGCGCTGAACTTCGAGATCTACGGCCACTTCACCTCCCCCATCCGCCGGCTGTCCGACCTGATCAACCACTGGATCGTCTACACCAACGACGTCCCGGAGGACCTCGTGGCGCTGTGTGACCGGGCCAGCGAGAAGCAACAGGACGCCGAGGCCTGCGAGCGCGAGTACAAGGGCTTCCTCCAGGAGGTCGGTCTCGACCCCGCCGCCGTCAACAACCGCGGGATCGAGGTCGTCGAGGAAGACTGACCGCGGGAGCCGCTCCCGTCTCGGTCCCCTCGACACCGTCCCCGGACGCGGGCCGCGCGGTCCTCACCGCCGCCGTCCCTCGTCCCTGTCGCCCGCTAGCGCCGCCGCTCCGCGTCGACCGTCGCGGGGCCCCCACACCCCGCGGCCGCCGTGGACCGGTCACGCCCGACGGGCCGTCACTCCTCGGCGCTCGCGGCGACGTACCGCTCGCCCCACTCCCGCATCGCGCCGACGACGCCCTCCAGGCGCCGTCCCAGCCCGGTCAGCGAGTACTCCACCCGGACCGGTTTCTCGTCGATCACCGTCCGGTCGACCAGTCCGCGCCGTTCCAGGTCGTCCAGGCTCTCGGACAGCACCTTGTCGGAGATGCCCTCCACCTGTGTCTTCAGTTCGTTGAACCCCAGCGGTCCCCGCTCCATCAGCGCGGCGACGATCAGCGGGTGCCACTTCTTCCCGACGATCCCCGCCGTCACCGTCAGCGGACACCGCGACTCCCCACCGCGACCGAGCGCCGTGTCGTCCCCCGTCCCGTGCATGCAGTTCCCTATATGTGCTCCGACGAAATAAAAGCCCGAACACTCGACCGGCCGCTCCGCGGACCGCTTCGCCCCCACCGCCGATCGCCTCGACACCGCCCCGGAGTCGCCGTCCGCCGTCGATATTTTCGTGATATCATTCTCCGAACGCACCTCGACAGTTCGGGTGGCCTCCGAGGGGGTTCGGCGAACGGTACGGCGGAAACGTTTTTGTGGAACGAACGGGTAGTGTCGTCCGTAGAGGTGACAGGGACCGTGTCGACGAGCGACAGCGGTACGACGGGTATCGTCTCACGACCGTCCGGTCTCTCCCGGTACGACCTGCCGCTGGCCGTGATCCCGGCGGCGTTCCTGACGGCGCTGCTCGCGGGCGAGGCGCTGGGCGTCCCCGTCCGGACGTCGCTCCCGGCGGGTGCCGCCGTGGGTGCTCTGGCCCTCGTCGACGCGCTCTTTCTCAACCCGCCCGGAACCGACGACGGCCGGCGGTGAGACGCCCCACACCCCTCGCGCGGTCGGTCGATGACCGTAGCCTTATGTGCCGTCCGTTCGTCCGCTCGTCCGTATCCGCCCGAACATGCTTCACGTCGATCCGCACGCGTCCGCCGACCGCGGCCCACGGTCCGGCGCGCCGGACGCGTCTCGCGACGAGCGCGCAGTCGTCGCCCCGAGCGGGCGCCGCCCGACCGCGTCGCTCGACCCGGTCGCCGGGTCGGGCCCGGCGGGTCGGTCGGTCCCCAATGTAGTTGGGCACACGCTTTATTCGGTTCGTCCCCGTACCCGAGGCCACCGAAAGCCGGCGTGTCGTGAACGTCTCTCCAGGAGCCTCGTCGGACGTGCGCCGGCGAACCCCGCCGGCCCGTACACATAATGGTACGTGACGACGACATCGAACTGAGCAAGTCGATCCAGCAGCGCACCGGGCGGACGTTCCACTTCGCCACCCGTCTGCTCCCCGAGCGCATCCGCCACCCGACCTACGTGTTGTACGCGTTCTTCAGGGTGGCCGACGAGGTGGTGGACCGTCCCGACGGACCCCCGCCCGCCGAGCAGCGCGAGCGTCTGGAACAGATCCGCGAGGCGGCGCTGGGCGAGCGTGAGACCGACGACGCCGTGTTGGCCGCGTTCGACGAGTTGCGCGAGCGCCACGACATCCCCGACGAGGAGGTGAACGTCTTCGTCGACGCGATGTGTAAGGACATCGACCGGGCGCGCTACGACACCTACGAGCAGCTAGAGGGGTATATGCGGGGGTCGGCGGTCGCCGTCGGCAACATGATGACCGACGTGATGGGTCCCGAGCGGGCCGAGGCCGCCCGTCCCCACGCGGCGGCGCTGGCCGAGGCGTTCCAGCTCACCAACTTCCTCCGGGACGTCCGCGAGGACATCCACGAGTACGACCGGGTGTACCTCCCCGCGGACACCCTCGAACGGCACGGCGTCACCGAGGAGCAACTGCGCGCCGCCGAGGTCGACGAGGGGTTCCGGGCCGCCATGGAGACGGAGCTGGTCCGTACCGAACGGCGCTACCGCGAGGGCGTGGCCGGCATCCGCTATCTCCCGGCCGACTGCCAGTTCGGCGTCCTGCTGTCGGCGGTGCTGTACGCCGAGCACCACCGACTGATCCGGGACCGTGACTACGACGTCCTCACGGCAACCCCCGAACTCACCCGCCGGCGACGGCTCTGGCTGCTGGCCAAGACCTGGTGGCACTGGCGGCGCCACAACGACCCCGAGACCGCCTTCTACGCGGCCAGCGCCATCGCCGACGAGCCCGGGACCGCCGAGTCGACCCGCGAGGTCCCCGGCGCCGAGCACCCCGTTTGAGCCGTCCGGGACGGCGCCGCCGCTCGTCGGTCTCGGACCGGAGAACCGCTGCGACGGTTACTTCCCGCGGCTGTCGTTGGACCGGACCGAGGGGCGGGTGTGTTCGCTGCCCTTGCCGCGCTTCCCGAGCCCGCGGTTCTTCCGGCCGGCGGGGGTGAGTCCCCGCATCGCCCGGCCGTCGTGGTCGTCGCCACAGATCCAGTTCAGGTCGTCGTCGTTCTCGATCGCGGGGTGCTCGGGGTCCACGAGGATCACCTCGTGCCACTTCTGGCTGCCGTCCTCGCCGACCCAGTAGCTCGCGAGCACCCGCAGGTTCGGGTACGTACGGGCCGCCCGCTCCTCGGCCACGCGCTGGATGTTCTTGCGCCGCGTGATCCGGGTCACGCCCTGGCGCTTCGAGCGCCGACCGGCCGTGAACCGCTCCTTGCGGGCGCCGCCCTTCCGGACGGAGACCCGCGCCAGCACGACCCCCTGCTTGGCCTTGTAGCCGAGGTTGCGTGCCTTGTCCAGCCGCGTCGGTCGGTCGATCCGCTCGACCGAGCCCTGATCGCGCCACTCCTGTTGTCGCTGCCACTGTAACTCCGCCAGCTTGCCGTCGCCCGGGTCCTTCCAGGCGTCCCGGATGTGTGAGTAGAAGCTCCGTGCCATGGTTCTGTACGGGCGTTGCGTGGTTCAACGCCGTGTGGCGTCACATCCCGACCTGCACAGGCAGGCGCCCGCCGGTGCCCGTCCCCCAGCGAGTGACAGAAAGTCGGGGGATGGCGAACTTAAGCGGTTCGGAGTCGGTCCGGGTCCGGTCCCGGTGGACCGCCGATCACTCGACCTGGTTGAACAGGTCGATCAGGTCGGTGTAGTCGATCCGACCGTTGTCGTTGTAGTCGTAGTAGGCCGCGTTGGCCTGCATCTGCTCGTTCTCCATGTTCTCGAAGTACGTCACGACGTCGTCGTAGTCGACCCGGCCGTTGCCGTTGAGGTCCTCGTAGTAGCCGTCGCCGTCCGGGTCGGCCGCCCTCTCGGGGAACGTCGGCCCGTCGCCCGACCCGGAACCGTCGCCGGGCTCGCCGCCGTCGTCGGAGCCGTCACCCGATCCGGAGCCGTCGCCGGCGTTCGCGCCGCCCGAGACGGTCTCCATCTCGAAGGGCACCATGTCGTCTTTCGTCTCGGCCAGCGCCTGCTTGACGTACTCGCCCATGTTCGGGTTGCCCAGCAGCGTCCAGTCACAGGGCAGGTCCGTGCAGTTGTCCGGGTACGCCGACTCGTCGGTGTCGTACCAGCTCCCGTTGTCCAGGTCGAGTTCGCCCTCGGCGACGGTGAAGTCGACGTCGAACATCACCGGCAGCCAGCGGTTGTCGGCACACCAGGCGACCCAGCTGATCCGCTCGTCGGACTCCAGGGCCTCGGTCACCGGTTTGCCGTACTCGTCGGTGGTGCCCTGGCCGGTGGTCGAACCCTGCAGCCAGATGCTGACCTCCTCGCTGTCGATCCAGCCGAACTCCGTCACCGCGATCGGGTGGACCTCCTGGGCGTTCTGTATCCCCTGGGCCTCGTAGGCCTCCCAGCCGTAACAGGACTGCTCGTAGACGTCCTCGGGGGTCTCGTCCAGGAAGGGGTTGGGCACCTCCATGTACTCGTAGTCGGTGTCGTTGAGCCAGTTCTCCGTCTGGCTCACCGCGTGGCCGCCGTAGTTGTGCCACACCGCGGCGACGTCCTCGAACCCTTCCTCGTCGAAACCGCCCCAGTGCAGCGCCTGGCTCGCCTGACACCAGCCCGGCAGCCCCATCAGCATGAGCTTCCCCGGGGCGTGCTCCCGGACCTTCTCCATGATCGGCGCCGCGAAGTCCTTGCGGAACGTCTCCCAGAGGGGCTTCTGCTTGAACGCCCCACACCCCTCGACCGGACCCCAGATCCCCGGCGCCGTCGGCTCGTTGTACGGCTCGTAGATCACGTGGGGCTCGTCGGCGTACCGCTCGGCCACCTCGTCCCAGAACATGATCGTCTCGTCGACCAGCTCCTGGTTGACCTCCCAGGCCGTGTAGGGGGTGTCGTCCATGTTGTTCTCCGAGAGCCCCTGCACGAAGCCGTCGCCGGGTGTCTCCGCGCGGTACTCCGTGTCGACCCACCCCCAGGAGGCGGGCTTGTCCTCGCCGTAGTAGGTGTTCTTACACCAGTACAGCGTGTTGTCGCTCTCGTAGGGTAGGTGGTTCTCGGCGCCCGCGGGCCCGTCACCCGGCGGCTGCTCGTGCCAGTGACGGTGGTAGTCGACGATGCAGTAGACGCCCCGCTCCTTGCAGCGCTGGACGATGGGGTCGTAGTAGGTGTCGAGGTAGTCCTGCAGTTGCTCCTCGTCGAACGCCGGCGGCTGGGCCGGGATCATCTTCCGCCGGTCCGGGTCGATCTCGGGCGGCGAGTCCTCGCCGTAGCGCTCGCCGGTGTTGCCGTTGGGGTGCTCGCCGATGTCGGTCGGCTGGGCCGGGACACGGATCACGCGCGGATGCCACCCCTTCTCGTTGTTCGTGATCATGTCCAGCAGCTGGCGGGGCGTCTTCCCCCGGACGTTCTTGGTGATCGCCAGCCGCTTCGGGTCGGGGATGTTCAGTCCCCGCATCTTGAACGTCTCGTCGCTCTCGTTGACGATCCGGTTGTCGGAGCTGACGCTCAGATCCTGGAACTCCGCGATCGCCGCGGCCGCGGAACCGACCGCCCCGGTGCCCACGCCCAGCGCGATGGCGCCCGCCGCGCCCCCGCTGGCCTGCAGGAACCGCCGCCGCGTCGTGTTCGAGCCTGTTCCCCCGTTCGTCCGCTGGTTTCCGTCTGTCATGGTGCTCGTGGCGGACCGAGTCCGCCGTCCCCCCATCCACGCGGTGGTGGATTGCGCTCCGTTGGTTGAAACGCTACTCGAATAAATCTTTGGAACCATTATCAGAAATATAGTTCGTGTCCGACCGCCGCGTCGCTCCGCGGGCCGACCGGTCGGCGTTCCCGACGGGGACCCGTCGTCCCGCCGTCCCCGTCGCCGGACCGTCGACGGTCCCCCGCCCGACGTCCCGGGTCGCCCCGACGCGGACGTCGGGGGGAACGGCGCTCAGTCCACGTCCTCGAAGAGGCCGATCAGGTCCGTGTAGTCGATCCGGCCGTTGCCGTTGTAGTCGTAGGCGCCGACGTTGTCGGTCATCGCGGGCTCGTCCATGTGCTGGAAGTAGACGACGACGTCGTCGTAGTCGATCTCGCCCGACCCGTTGAGGTCCTCGTACAGCCCGTCGCCGTCGATGTCGGCCGGCATCGCCCCGTCCATCGGCGCGACCGGACGGTCGTCGCCGTCGGTCGTCGCGGTCACGCGGCCCTTCGGCGACGCGTTCCCGGCCCCGTCGACCGCCCACACCGCGACCTCGTACTCGGCCCCGGAGTCGAGTCTCTCGACGGTCGCCGTCGTGGTCCCCGCCGGCACCGTCGTCCGGCGGCCGTCGACGGCGACGACGTACTCCGCGACCCCGCTGCCCTCGTCGCTCGCGGCGGCCCACGACACCGTCACCGACTCCTCGGTGGTCCCCGACAGGGCGAGCCCGGTCGGGGTCGTCGGCGGGCTCGTGTCCTCCTCGCCGCCGCCGACGTCCCCGTCCCCGTCCCCGTCCCCGTCGCCGCTCCCCGCGGCCGGCACGTCGACGTCCTTCTTCTCGGTCAGCCGGTCTCTCACCCACCGCCCCCAGTCGTTGGCCACCTCGTACTGGCGGTTCAGCATGCCGGGGTCCCAGTCGAAGTCGAACGACCACGCCTGCCAGTGCATCGGGTGGGCGTCGAACAGCTCCGCGAACTGGGGCCCGTAGGTCTCGGCGTCCCCCGCCAGGTACGGCGCCGCCCCGCCCCAGCCGAACTCGCTCATGAACACCGGCACCTCCTCGGCCGGCTGGCCGAAGTACTTCTCCAGGGGCCGCAGCCCCTCCTGGGTGTAGACGTGTGCCGAGTAGGTCAGGTTGTCCCCCTCGAACTCGTGTTCGGGCGCCCAGTAGGTCCACTGTGTCCACCGCGGCGACCCGATGATCACCACGTTGCGCGGCGCGTGCTCGCGGATCGTGTCCACCCACGGCTGGGCCTCCTCGCGCCAGGTGAGCCAGGTCTCCTCGGACACCGGATCCGTCACGTCGGGTCCCCCGTCGTAGACGTCGTCCCCGGCGTACGGTTCCACCGGCTCGTTGTACACCTCGTAGAGGACGTGTGACTCCTCGGCGTAGCGGGGCGCCACCGTCTCCCAGAAGGTCCGGATCTCCTCGTCCAGCGACTCGTCGGTGTACTTCGGCCCGCTGGGCCAGTGGCGGTGGTAGTCGAGGATGCAGTAGGTCCCCGTCTCCGCGCACTTCTCGACCGCCGGATCCACGTACTTCCGCAGGTAGCTGTCCAGTTGGTCCTGGGTGAACGCCACCGGCTGTGCCACCCCGGCGCCCTCCCGGGCGATGTCCTGGGGCTGCATCGGCACCCGGATCACGTGGGAGTGCCAGCCGTCGGAGGTGGCCATCTCGACCAGCTTCTCGGCCCGTCGCTTGTAGTAGGGCGCGTCCCGGGCCGCCCTGTAGGGGTCGACGATGTTGACACCCCGCAGGACCACCTTGTTCCCGCTCGGGTCCCGCAGCAGGTTGCCGTCTCGCTCCAACCACGGCGTGGGGATCCCCGCCCCCGCCGCCGAGCCCATCCCGCTGGCGCCGATCCCCGCGGCCGCCGCGCCCGCCGCGGCGGCCCGCACGAACTCGCGGCGCGACGTTCCCGATCGGTCGTCCTGTCCCCCCGTGTCGAACTCCGTGTCCTCGGTCGTCATGGTCTCCCGTCCGGGCGTGACACGCCTTCCCCCGTGGACGTGTGATAGGCTCCCGGACGTCTATCGTTACGCTATCGAACGCGAGAAATAAAACGTTACCGACCGACGACGGCTCCCGGCCGCCGTCGCCGACGCCCACCCGGATCGGTGACGCGGGCCGGGGTCCCTGCGGTCAGTCCACGTCCTCGAACAGGTCGACCAGGTCGGTGTAGTCGATCCGGCCGTTGCCGTCGTAGTCGTAGGCGCCGACGTGGCGGGTCAGGACCGGCTCGTCCATCCGTCGGAAGTAGGTCACCACGTCGTCGTAGTCGACGTCGCCGCTCCCGTTGAGGTCCTCGTAGTGACCGTCGCCGTCCGGGTCGGTCGGTTCGGCGCCGTCGATCGGCGCCACGTCCGCGGCGGTCCGGGCGGTCGTCGTCGCGGCCGGCGACGCCGTCCCCCCGGACAGCGCGACGACCGCGATCTCGTACTCGGCCCCGGGGTCGAGCCCCGCGACGGTCGCCGTCGTCGTGTCCCCCGGGACGGTCGTCTCGCGGTCGTCGACCCGGACCGCGTACCGGTCGGCCCCGGTCCCGTCCCAGCCGACGGTCACCGACGACGCCGTCCGGGAGCGGACCGACGGACCGGCGGGCGCGGCCGGAACGGACCCCGAGCCGGTCGGCCCCTCGAACTCGATCCAGTCGAGGTTGAAACTCCCCGAGACGATCACGACCCTGAGGACGTGCCGGCCGGGCGACAGCGTGGCCGTCCCGACCGGGATCGTCCGCCACGACGACCAGCCGCCGGTCGGCCACAGGTCCCGCTCGGCGACCCGCCGGCCGTCGACCTCGACCGCGACCGTGCCGCCCGCGGCGCCGGCCGCCGCCGTGCTCACCGCGACCTCGTACTCGCCGCCGGTCGGGACCGTGACGGTGTACTCGAGCCACTCGCCGGGCGCGACGTAGCCGACGTTCGCCCCCTCGGCGCCCGCCGTCCCCAGATCGACCGCCGTCTCCCGGTCGCCGCCCCCGGCCTCGTCGCCCGGCGACTCGTCGCGGTACGCGACCCCCTGCCCGCCGACGTCGAACGCTTCGGCCTGGATCCGCCCCGGCAACTCGTGGTCGGCGTACGCCGACTGACCCGCGCTCCGGGTCAGCGTCTCGACGGTCGCCGTCGCCGGCGCCGACTCGTTGTCCGTCTCGTCGACCGCCGTGACGCTCACTTCGTAGTCGGAGTCGGGCGCCAGCCCCGACAGGGTCGTCGTCGTCTCGCCGGCGACGACCCGTTCGACGGGCTCGCCGTCGACCGCCACCCGGTAGTACGAGAGGCCAGTCGGCCCGTCGTCCGCGACGGCGCTCCACGCGACCGTCGCACCGATCTCCGTCGACTCCGTGACGGCCACCGGCTCGGGCGCGGGCGGCGCCCGCGAGTCCTCGGTCGGACTCTCCGGGGCCGACGAGCCCCGCGTCTCCGCCAACCACCGCTTGATGAACCCCCCGGCCTGGTCCCCGTCGGTCTTCAGCGTCCAGGGCTCCCCGGCCCCCTGTCCGGGCGAGTCGAAGAACGTCGGCGCCCACGAGTCGTCGAAACACCAGGCCGACCAGGAGACGTTGCCGTAGGACTCGACCCACTCGCGGAACCGCCGCCCGAACCCCGAGCTAGTACCGCGGTCGACGCTCCCGCCGTCGGGGTCCCAGCCGAACTCCGTGATCCAGATCGGCACCTCCTCCGCGGGCGCCCCGTACGTCGGGTCGAACGGTCCCTCCCCGTCGGGCCCCTCCTCCTCGGGGTAGCCGTTCGCGGGGTAGACGTGTCCCGCGTAGATCAGGTGGTCCCCGTCGAACGGCTCCTCGGGAGCCACGTTCGGAACGGACGTCCACCGCGGCGAGCCGACCACCAGCGGCGTCGCCGGGGCGTGGTCCCGCACCAGGTCCACCCACGGCTGTGCCGCCTCGCGCCAGGCCGACCACGCCGCCTCGTCGTCCCCCCAGTGGGCCGGCGTGGTCGGCTCGTTGAACAGTTCGTACAGCACGTGGTCGTCCTCGGCGAACTCGGGTGCCACCCGCTCCCAGAACGTCGTGACGACCTCGTCGGGCGGCGCGTGGTCGGCGTCGTTCTCCTCGTTGTACGTCTCCGTCGCGGCGACCGTGTACGGCCGGATCAGGTGGAGGTCGACCAGCGCGTACACCCCCCGTGTCGCGAGCCGATCCACCGTCGGCCGCAGGATCTTCTCGACGAACGCGTCCACCCCGCCGTGGTGCGTGACCGAACTCCGCGTACAGGGGATCCTGACGTGGTCCGGGTGCCAGCCCGCGCTCGCGTCCGTCGCCCGCTCGACCACCTCGACGGCCTCCTCGGGGTGCCACGACCGGGCGTAAAAGCCCGGGTCCGCCGTCGCCACCCCCCGCAGGCGGACCCGGTCGCCGGTCGGGTCGGTCAGCCACCGCCCCTCGACGCCGAGTCGGGGCGTCGGTATCGCCGTCGCCGTCCCGCCGACGGCGCCGGTCCCGACCGCCGCCGCGGCCGTCCCCGCGGCCCGCAACAGTCGTCGTCTCGTCGTCGTCCGTCCGTCCGTCCCCGATGTGTGCTCCCCGTCGGTCATGTTCCCCCCCGCGTCCCGTCCGGCCGACGCGACGCCCGCACTCCGTGATGTTTGGGTCCAGAGAACGTAAATATTTCCCGGAAAACGGCGATACGAAGTCGGCGAGCGCCGAGTGCGGCGCGGTCAGGACCGGTCGATCTCCTGGAACAGTTCCACGACGTCGTCCAGGTCGATCCGGTCGTTGCCGTTGAGGTCGTAGGCCGCGACGTTGTCGGTCAGGGTCGCCTCCTCGCGGTTCTGGTAGTAGGTGACCACGTCGTCGTAGTCGACCCGGCCGTTGGCGTTGAGGTCCTCGTGGATCCCGTCGCCGTCGAGGTCTGCCGGCACCGTCCCGTCGATCGGCGGGAGGCTGGTCACGGAGACGTCGGCCTCGCCGCCCTCGACGGTGAAGCTCCCCCCGTCGTCGTCGTCGAACCGGGTCGGCTCGACCGTCAGGTCGACGTCGCCGGCCGACCGACCCGCGAGTCGGACCGTCGCGAGGACGGCGTCCGCCGCGCCGTCCGTCACCGATCCGTCGGGCTCGTCGCTCTCACCGACATCGACCGCGCCCAGCGTGGCGGAGGCGCCGTCCGCCGCCACCGTCGACCGGGAGATGCTGAACGCGTCCGGATGGGAGACCTCCTCGACGGTCGCCACGGACGGGTCGGAGACCGTCAGCTCGGCCTCGTATCCCGAGAGGCCGTCGGGCGCGGCCGACAGCACCACCTGCGCGGTCGTCGTCCCGCCGGTCGGCACATCGTCGTCCGAGAGCGACAGCGACAGGGTCGGCTCGTCGGCCTCGACGACCGGCAGACCGGTCACGCGCAGCGGCTCGTCCGCGGGCTCGTCGTCGGGCGTCAGGTAGCCGAGCGCCACGCCGGTGTACACCGCGCCGGCCTCGAAGGCCACGTCGTAGCTGGCCACCGCGCTCGATCCGCCGGCCGGCCGCACCTCCAGGGTGAGGTCGGCGGCCGGGACGGTCGTCGTCGCCACCTCGCCGAACTCCAGCCCCGACACCACCGGATCGCCGCCCGCGGGCGCGACGTCCACCGCGGGGGCGTCGGGCGAGGCGTGGAACAGCGTCACCCGGGCGCGCCCCCCCGGATCGGAGCGGTCGTCGACGGTGACGTCGAGTCCGAACGCCGTCTCGCCCGCCTCCTCGCTCAGCTCTCCCTCCGCGATCACCGTGTAGCTGGTGTCGGCCTCGACCGTGTAACCGCGCTCGATCACGGTCGTGTCGGGGTCGCCCGCCGGCGTGATCCGCACGGTCCGCTCGCCGGCCGGGACGATCAGGTAGTCGCTGACGGCGCCGAAGGGCACGTCCGCCAGGGCGACCGACCCGTCGACGCGGACGTCGACGTTCGGGGCGTCGGGCGAGGCGTGGATCACCCGCACGCCGGCCTCGCCCTCCGGTTCCTCGACGACCGGCAGGCCGGTCAGCCGGAACGGCTCGTCCGCGGGCTCGTCGCCCGGCGTCAGGTAGCCGAGCGCCAGCCCGGTGTACGTCTCGCCGGCCTCGAACGACAGATCGTACGTCCCGACCGGATCGCCGCCGGCGGCGGGCCGCACCTCCACGGTCGCCTCCGTCGCGGGGACCGCCGTCGTCGCCGCGTCGCCGAAGGCCAGGTTCGAGACCAGCGTCGTCCCGCCGGCGGTGACGATGTCCACCGCGGGGGCGTCGGGCGAGGCGTGGAACAGCGTCACCCGGGCGCCCTCGGGCTCCGAGCGGTCGTCGGTCCGCAGGCCCACCTCGAAGCTCCCGGCACCGCTCCCCGTCGAGAGTTCGCCGCGGGCGATGGCGGTGTAGCTCGTCTCCGCGGCCACCGTCACCGTCCCCTCGAAGGCGACCGTGCTCGGGTCGCCGGCGGCGGTGATCTCGACCGTCCGCTCGCCGGCCGGAACGGTCAGGTAGTCGCTGACGGCGCCGAAGGGCACGTCCGAGAGCACCGTCGACCCGTCGACGCTGACGTCCACGTTCGGGGCGTCGGGCGAGGCGTGGATCACCCGCAGGGAGCCCTCGCCGTCGGGCTGGGTCACCCCGTCGCCGGCCTCGACGGGCGCCATCCCGTCGACCTCCGCCAGCGCCATCACCAGCGGCGCGGTGTAGTCGATGGCCCACTCGTTGGTGGCGTACGAGCCCAGGTCGTCGTAGTAGCCCAGCCCCTCCGGCGTCCCGGGGTCGACGTGGTCGATCGTCGAGTCCCCGCCGTAGACGGCTTCGCCGCCGGCGTACAGGTCCGAGACGTGGGGTCCCCCGACGAGCATCCCCGGGACGAGTAGCCCCTGGCTCTCGACGATCCGGTCGTGGGGGTCGTCGGGCGAGCGCTCCCCGTAGCCCGTGACGTAGGAGTAGTTCGTCGCCGACCGCCCCAGCACGTGGTGGAGCGGCTCCAGCAGCCAGTCGCCGTTCTGGTCGCCGATGTAGTCGTCGACCGCCAGGTCGACGCCGATCGAACACTGCGCCGCCCGCGACACCCCGGCGCCCGCACAGCCCCAGTAGTAGTCGTACAGCCCGGTGGTGTAGGCGTCCTGCGGGCGGTTCCAGTCGCCCGAGCGGTACCGCTGTGTGACGTACACCCGCTTCTGCATCGCCGTCGCCGCGACGTCGGCGTCGGCGCCGTCCGTGTTCGCGTACGCGATGTGGCCAAGCGAGACCGGGTTGTCCCAGCCGATCGGTCCCGCGGGGTACGTCCCCGACTCCCCCGGGAGCGGGATCTCGGACCCGCCGGCGTTCAGGTACGGCGGCAGTTCCTCCCGGATGTACTCGTCGTACCGCTCGTCGCCGGTGGTCCGGAGCAGTTCCGCCGCCGCCCAGTACCGGTCGGGGGCGTCCTCCTGTGCCGCCTCGATCTCCGAGAGGGACTTGGGCAGGGGGTAAGGTTCGTCGACACGGCGGGCCCGCTCGACCTGCTGCTCGTAGGACTCACGCCAGTACGGCCCGGTCCCGGCGTTCTGCCCCTCCGACATCGCCCACACCGTCTCCGGGTGTTCGATCAGGTACCCCCAGCCCGCCTCGGCGTTCTCGAGCATCTCGTCGGCGAACGCGGGGTCGTACTCCTCGAACACCCGCGCGGCCATGGCGAAGGTCCCGACCGCCATCGCCGTCCCCGCCGAGGAGGTCCCGAACACGTACCGCTCCTGGTCGTCGTCCTCGGGGGCGAGGTCCATGTCGCCGAAGTCGAGCCCGCCGTTGATGTAGAACAGCGACCCGTCGGACCGCTGCATCCCCGAGAGAAACTCCAGCCCGTTCCGCACCTCCACTAACAGGTCCGGCATCGTCCCTGCGTGGGGGTCGCCCAGGCTCTCGGGCAGCGCCAGTTGCCCCGTCGAGAACGCCCCGGGGTTGCGCTCGTAGGCCAGCATCAACTGCGCCGCCGTCACCGCGTGCGTGATCGTATACTTCCCGTAGTCGCCGGCGTCGTACCAGCCGCCGGTGACGTCGACCGTGTCCCCCGGCTCCTCGTCGGCCAGCAGCTCGTCGCCGGTCAGGTAGTCGGCCTCGGCCGGCCCGGCGACGGTCGCGGTCGCGTCGTCCTCGTGTCCTGGCCCGATGTCCAGTCCCGTCACCGGGTCCCGGACGTCCGCGTTGGCGCGCTTGAGCGTGTACAGCCGGCAGACGTCGCTCAGCAGCTCCCCGTACACCTCGGCCGGCTCGCCGATCCGGAACGGGTACGACTCGTACTCGCCCGCGACGACCCGGTAGGTCCCGGACTCCCCGAGGTCGCTGAAGTCGGCCCGCTTGACCGTGTGACCCGTGCTCGTCTTGTTCGCGAACCCCCAGTCGTCCTCGAACGGCTCGCTCAGCGACCCCGAGTGGACGCTCTCGCCGGTCTCGGCGTCGACCACCTCGAACGACGACACCGATCCCAGGTCCGCCAGATCGGAACTCACCAGCGCGGTCTTGTGCATGTCGGCCGCGTAACCCACCTGATCGACCCGGATCGCGCGCTCCGGCCGATCGTGGTCCGCGACCGCCGACCCGGTCGCCGCCGTCCCCAGCGTCGACGCCGCGGCCAGCCCCCCGACCGTTCCCAACACCGTCCGCCTGTCCAGATTGACCTCGTCGGTCATACGGTCGTTCCACGGACCGTGTTCTGAAATAATTTTCCGTAAGAGACGGCGAAAAAAACCCGCCGGCGGTCAGTCCACGTCCTCGAACAGGTCGACCAGGTCGGTGTAGTCGATCCGGCCGTTGTCGTCGTAGTCGTAGGCCGCGACGTGGTCGGTCATGACCGGATCCTCCATCCGCTGGAAGTAGGTGACCACGTCGTCGTAGTCCGTTCGTCCGTTCCCGTTGAAGTCCTCGTAGTGGCCGTCGCCGTCGACGTCTCCCGGGACGGTCCCGTCGATCGGCGCGGGCCCGGCGTCGTCCTCCTCCGCCGGGGCGGTCGTCGCCGTCACGGTCGCGGCCGGCGACCGGCTCCCGCCCTCGGCGGTGGCCACGACGCCGATGCTGTAGTCGGTGTCCGGGTCGAGGTCGCCGACGGTCATCGACCGGACGCCCGCCGGGGCCGGGGCGCTCCGCGCCCCGATCTCGACGACGTGGCCCGCGACCGACCCGCTCGCCTCCCAGCGGACGGTCAGGCTCTCGGCCGTCCGGTCGACGACCCGCAGGTCCGACGGCGCCGCCGGGGTCGACCCGCCCGATCCCGGGTCGCCGTCGCCGCCGGACTTCTCGGCGGCGCGCTCGGTGTCGGCCTCGATCTCGGCGATCGTCGGCTCGTCGTCGAGGTGGACGGAGAAGCCGTCGTGGTTGCCACGCTTCTCCTGGACGATCTCCCACAGCATCGCCGCGCTCGCGTCGCCCTCGTCCAGCGCGTCGTACCACGTCGCGTACGTCTCCGCGCGTTCGGGGTACTCGCCCGTGCCGCTCACGTGGACGCCGAACTCCCCACAGTAGGCCGGCTTGCCCACCTCCTCGCGGGCGTCCCGGAGGTGCTCGCGGATCCACTCGGTCCCCCACTCGTGGGACTGGTTCCAGTGGTGGGGGTAGAGGTGGAACGTGCAGGCGTCGATCGTGTCGATCGCGTGCTGGTCGACGTACGCCGTCCCCTGTGAGCCGTCGTACGTCCAGCCGCTCTCGCCCTCCTTCCCGTCGTAGAACCCCTCCATCCCCGTCGAGACGAGGTGGTTCGAGTCGTACTCCTTGACGAGCGCCGACATCTCCTCGATCCACCCCGTCAGCGCCGCCACGCCGGCGTTCTCGACCCGGGGTTCGTTGGCGAGTTCCCACACCGCCACCGTCGGCTCCTCGCGGTACTCCCGCCCGGTGAGCGTGTTCTCCCGCGTCAGCACGTACTCGACGAACTCCCGGTACATCCGCCGGGTCTCGGCGTCCGTGTAGAAGTCGTCGTGGCTCGAGGCGGTGTCGGACCACCGCACGTACTGGTCCATCCCGCCGTAGGCGCCCCAGTTGTCGGTGAACGGGATCACCAGCCTGATCCCGTGCTCGGCGGCCCGCTGGATCACGTAGTCGAAGTGTTCGAAGCCGGCCTCGTCGAACTCGCCCTTCGAGGGCTGCAGGCAGTGAGCGCCCCGCTGGCTGTTGCCCGAACACCACCCCCACGTCCGGACGACGTCGAGGCCGACCCGCTCGGCCAACTCGAAGAACGCGTCGACCGCCCCCCGGTCGCGCCACGGGTCCTGTATCCAGAAGTTGTTCGTCCCGCTGAAGTAGCGGCGCTCGCCGTCGACGGTGAACTCCGTCCCGTCCCGCCGGACGAACGACGTCGGTCGCGCGGTCGCCGCCCCGGTCGCGCCGGCGCCGACGACCCCGGCGAGTCCCGCCGCCACGCCGCTTCTCAGCACGTCGCGTCGTGTGTGCATTCTCTGTCCCCCGACGATAGTTGCCATCTGAGAGTAGATAAAATAAACTGTCGGGGTGCGGATAGATGAGCCGGGATCACGTCCGACCCTCGCCCGTCGGTCGACCGATCAGTTCGTCTCCCGGAAGAGATCGACCAGGTCGGTGTAGTCCAGGCGACCGTTGTCGTTGTAGTCGTAGGCGGCCGTGTGGTCGGTCATCGCCGGTTCCTCCATGTTCTGGAAGTAGGTGACCACGTCGTCGTAGTCCGTGTTCCCGTTGCCGTTGAGGTCCTCGTAGTAGCCGTCGCCGTCCGGGTCGGTCGGCGTCGCGCCGTCGATCGGACCCGGCGCGTCGGTCCCGCCCCCGCCGGTCCCCGTCGCGGTGACGGTGACCGTGGTGGTGCCGTCCGAGTCCTCCAGCGAGACCCGCTCCGTGACGATGCCGGCACCCGTCGAGACGGTGATCTCGTGTTCCCCGAGGAAGGCGCTGGTGGCGTAGGTGCCCGACGAGTCGGTCGTCCCGGACTCCTCGGTCCACCACTCGTCGTACACCAGCCCGGTCCAGACGTCGTAGCCGGGCTTCTTCTCGAAGTCACTGTCGAACAGCGGCGAGTGGGGCGGCGACCAGTGGAGGTCGTCCCAGAAGCCCCACATGAGGAACTGCTCGACCGCGGGGTGGCTGAACGTCGTCTTCAGGAACTTCCGGAAGTACTCCGCCTTCGCCCGCTCGTCGAGCAACTGCTGGGAGCTCTGCGCGAAGTCGAACTCCGTGATCCGGATGCCGGTGTCGGGGACGGCCTCGGCGAAGTGGTTCAGATCGGCCATCAGCCGCTCCGGCGGGAGTCGCCGGTCCTCGCCGTTCGTGACCTTCATGTGGGACTGCATTCCCATCCCGGCGAGGTCGACGCCGCTGTCCTGGATGTGCTGTGCCCAGTTGGGGAACCAGGTCTTGGCGAAGTCGTACTCCGCGGTGAGCACGTTGAAGTCGTTGATCGCCAGCCCGACGTCGTCGGGCGCGACCTCGTCGGCCTTCTGGTACCAGTCGGCCATGATCGGCGACTTCCAGGGGACGACTTCTCCCTGCCAGAGCTTCTCCCGGTTGATCCGGTCGCCGTACACCCCGGTCTGGATCCAGTTGGCCCCGTCGTCTCCGGCCATCGCCTCGTTGACGACCTCCCACTCCATGATGTCGTCGCCGTAGTGGGAGATGATGTCCTCGATGTGTTGCATCGACCGCTCCCGGATCGTCTCGGCGTCCCGGTCGTCGATCGCCCGGTTGACGTCCTGCGGGATCGCGCCGACGTCACGGCGCCCCCAGATGCAGACGTGGCCCCGCACGTCGAAGCCGTTCTCCAGCAGCCGCTCCGTCGCCGCGTCCGCCCGCTCCTGGTCGCGCTCCCAGAACGCCCACTTGTGGGCGTTCTCCAGCACCGCGGTGTTGAACAGGTCGTTCGTGACCCGGCGGTACTTGTCCCGGACCGCGTTCGACACCTGGTTGCCGTTCTTGTCCTCGCCCCGCACGTACATGTCGGCGTTGACGGCGGTCCCGAAGTGGAAGTCGTGTTCCTGCATCGAGACCGACACCTGCGCGTCCGGGATCGCCCGCCCGGACCCGTCCTCGACGACGACCTCCAGGTCGCCCATACGGTGGTCCTCGATGCGGCTGTCGGCGGCGGCCTCCCAGCCGCCGCCGTCGGACTGTGCCGCCGCCCGTCCGGTGGACATCCCCCGGACGAGGCCGGCGACCCCCAGCGCGCCCGTCGCGCGCAGCAGGTCCCGCCGGCCGACACGGCCGTCGACGACCCCAGCCGGCAGGTGGTCGGATCCGTCGTTCGATGTCTGTTCCTCGATCGTCGGGTCGGTGTCGCGTGTCATCGTCGTGTTCCGTGTTGCGCTCCGCGCGTGCCGTCCGCTCTCTCGCCCCCGCGGGCGGTCAGTCCACGTCCTCGAACAGGTCGATCAGGTCGCCGTAGTCGACCCGACCGTTGTCGTTGTAGTCGTAGGCGGCCGCGTGGTCGGTCATCGTCGGCTCCTCCATGTGCCGGAAGTAGGTGACCACGTCGTCGTAGTCCACCTCGCCCGACCCGTTGAGGTCCTCGTAGTGGCCGTCGCCGTCGACGTCTCCCGGGACGGTCCCGTCGATCCGGGCGACCGTCGACGCCACCGACAGGGTCGCGTCGGTCGTCGCCACCGCCATCTCGTCTCCCTCGTCGTCGTCGAGGCCCCGGACGGCGACGCTCACGTCGGTCTCGCCGGCCGACCGGCCCGCGAGGGTCACGGTCGCCAGCGGCACGTCCTGCGCGCCCGCCTGGACCGCCCGGGTGAGATCCGCCGTCTCGATGCTGGCCGACGCTCCCCCGACCTCGCCGTCCCCGTCGACGGCGTCGAGCCCCCCCGCGGGGTCGATCGACGCCACGGCCGCGACCGACGGGTCGGACACCCGGACGTCGAGCGCCGTCCCGGACACCCCCGCCGGCGCCTCGGACAGCACGACGGTCGCCGTCGTCTCGCCGCTCCGGTCGACCCCGTCGCTCGCCAGTTCGACCGCCACCGTCGACTCGTCGGCCTCGTCGCCGTCGGTGGCCGCGCCCGTCCGGGCGGCCGGGGACTCGTTGCCGGCACCGTCCACGGCCCGCACCGACACCCGGTAGCTCCGGCCGGCGGCCAGCCCGTCGACCGTCGCCCGGGTCCGGCCCGCCGGGACGGTCGTCTCCTCGCCGCCGGCCCGGACGACGTACCGCTCGACGCCGGTGCCGTCGTCCGTCGCGGCGTTCCACACCGCCTCGATCGACGACTCGGTGGCCGCGGGAACGCGCACGTTCGAGGGCGGCGTCGGTGCCGTCGCGTCCGGCGCCGCGCCGGCGCCCGACTCCCCGCCGTCCGAGCCCCCGTCGACCTCGCTCTCGTAGGTCGTCCCGTTGACGGTGAGATCACACTGCCGGTAGGTGACCTCTCCCTGCGCGCCGGGCCAGTACTCGTTGCCCAACTCGATCCCGGTGAGCAGGAGGTCCTCGCGCACGCCGTGGCGTTCGGTCATGAACTCGATCACCTCCGCGAGGTCGACCGTTCCGGCGCTCATCCCGCCGCTCACGCGGAAGACGTGGAAGTCGGCGTCCGTCCCGCCGGTGATCGACTCCGCCCAGTAGTCGACCGTGTTGCCGAACCGGTCCGTCCAGACGTCCCGTTCGGCCGAACCGTGGCTGTGTCCGCCGCCCCAGTCCAGCAACAGCATGATCTCGTGGGTGATCGGCGGGCTCGACCCCGGTTCGCCGTCCAGCAGCCACCACTCCTCGGCCCAGTCCCACTCGCCGCCCGACACCGACAGGTCGGCGTCGACTTCCAGGACGAGTTCGTCGACGTCGCCCCGCCGGATCGGGAACTCGTCGGCCCCGCTGTGTCTCCCCCACGGCCGCGCACCGCAGAACACTTCGGGGTAGTTGATCTTGGGAGGCTCGTCGGGCCCCGACCGCGCGATCCCGGTGGCGTCGAACTCGTAGCCGAAACCGCCGTCGGCTCGCTCCCAGATACACTGCCGGGCCGGCTCCAGACTCCACTGGTTGTCCATCAGCGTCCACGTCTCGCCGACGTCGATGGTGCCACCCCCTGTGTCGCACTTCTCCGTGACCCGCTCGGCGGCCCCGAGACCGCTCGCGCCGAGTCCGAGCCCCGCGGCCCCTACGGCCGCGCCGGCGCGCAGGAACCGCCGTCGGGACGTTCCCCCCGACGCCGTGTCACCTGTCCGTTCCGTCCGTTCGTCGTCCTCTCTCATACCTGAATCCCCCGTGTGCCGGTACGCGGTACTTGATTTCGCTTCCTCGCACAAATATTATTCGATAAAAAACACGAAAGAATATGCGCCGGACCGCGGCCGTCGTCGGCGGTTACTCGCTCGCTTCCTGGACTTCCTCGTACAGCGAGACGAGGTCGCTGAAGTCGATCCGGTCGTTGTCGTTGTAGTCGTAGGCGTCGACGTGGTCGGTCATCGCCGGCTCCTCCATGTAGTCGAAGTAGGTGACCACGTCGTCGTAGTCCAGGCTGCCGTTGCCGTTGAGGTCCTCGTAGTCGCCGTCGCCGTCCGGGTCCTCGGGGACCGCGCCGTCGATCTCGGTGAGGTCCGTCCCCTCCGGCGTGCCGACCGTCAGCATCGCCTCGGTCACCTGGACGTCGATCGCCCCGGCGTTCCGGTCGTTCTCCATCCGCTGGACCGCCACGGCGACGCCGGTCTCGCCGGCTGACTGCCCGCGCAGCGTGACGCTACCGAGTTCGACGTCGGTCGCGCCGGCCTGGACAGCCCCCCCCGAGTCGGCCGCCTCCAGCACGGCCGAGGAGCCGTCCGACGCAAGTTCGACCGGCCGAGTGAGCGAGTCGAGGTCGCCGTACATCCCGTTCTCGATGGTGGCGACGTCGGTGTCCTCGACGCTGACCTTGATCTTGTAGCCGCTCAGCCCGTTCGGCAGTTCGGACACCATGATCGCCGCCCGGACCATCCCGCCGGGGGTCACCGTCTCGGTCTGTTGCTCGATCGACAGCGTCGGACCGCCGTCGCCGCCGGTCTCGCCGCCGTCGCCGCCCCCGCCGTCGTCGCCGCCCCCGCCGTCGTACGCGTCGGTGCTGGCCGACGCCATGACGGGGTCGGAGACGTTGCCGGCCTCGTCGACGGCCTGCAGCGTCATCTCGTAGTCGGTGTCCGGGTCGAGCCCCGACACCGTCGCCTCCGTTCCGGAGACGGTCTTCATCATCCCCTGGAACCCGATCTGGTAGCTGTCGACGCCGCCGCCGACGTCGTCGGGGTCGGTGCTCGGCGACCACGACAGCGAGACGCTCGTCGCCGTCGTCCCGGTGACCGAGACGTTCGACGGCGCCGTCGGCGGCGTCCGGTCCTGCCGCGGGGTCGGGTTCCCGCCACCGCCGCCGGTGTCCTCACACTCGGACTCGGCGACCGGAAGGTCCTGGTCGGCCCGGGCCGCCAGGAACTCCTTGTACCAGCGGGCGTGGAACTCCTCGTAGGGCTGGAGGGTCTCGAAGTTCTGCCCCTGGAAGAACGCCGGCGACCAGGTGTGATCGAAACACCAGGCCCCCGGGTGGACATCGTAGTTGTTGAAGAACTGCTCGTACTCCGGGGCCTCCGTCTCGGTCGTGCCGTCGATGAACCCGAAGTCGTTGGCGCCCCCGCCCTCGGCCCAGCCGAACTCGTTGAAGAAGACGGGCGCCTGCTCGGCCGCCGGCCCGTAGTAGTCGCCCATCGGCGAGAGCGTGTCGTGGGTGTACCGGTGGCCGTTGTAACACATGTTCGTGATGTCGCTGTAGGTCGACCCCACGTCCATGAGTTCCATCTCGCTGGCCCAGTAGGTGTACTGGCTCCAGCGGGGCGACCCCAGCGTCTTCACGCTGCCCGGCGCGTTCTCCTCGACGATCTTCACCCACGGCGCGGCCCGTTCGAGCCACAGCCGCCAGTAGGGCTTGGCCCGCTCGGAGAGGACGTCCGTGTCGTTGCCGGCCTCGTCGCCGCCGCCCGCCGGCGGCTCGTCCGGATGCCCCCAGTCGCCCGCGTACGGGCCCGTCGGCTCGTTGAAGACGTCGAAGATGATGTGGGGCTCGTCGGCGTACCGGTCCGCGACCGTCTCCCAGAACATCGTCAGCTCCGAGTCCAGTTCCTCGGCGTGGGTCTCGTACCAGGCGTCGTCGGGCGACCCCTCGAGGCCCTGGATCTCCGAGACCTGGTCCGCGCCGTGCCACAGCACGCCGCGCTCGCCACACATCCCCTGGTCGTACTGGAAGGTCTCGTTCTGACAGCGAGGCCACTGGCTCACCTCGTCGGCGTACTGGGGCTGGTGGAAGATGGGGAAGTGTCGGTGGTAGTCCAGCATCAGGTAGACGCCCCGCTCCTTGGACATCTCCACCAGCGGGTCGACGAACCGCTCCAGATACCGGGTCAGCTCCGACTCGTCGAACGACCCCGGCAGGATCGGTCCCCAGTTGTCCTGGTGTTTCATGTTCGTCGTCCGACCCGCCACCTCGGCGCTGATGTCCTGGGGCTGCATCGGCAGCCGCAGGTACGTGTTCGCCCACTCCTCGCTCGTGGCCATCTCCAGCATCTCCTCGGCGGTCGCCCCGCGCCAGTTGCGCTGGGCCCGCGACGGGTCGATCAGGTTTACCCCCCGGAGGATAACCTGGTTCCCGCAGGGGTCGACGAGCTCGTTCCCCTCGCGCTCGAGCTGGGGCGTCGGGATCCCGTCGGCGGCCGACGAGGCCGCGTTCCCGACGACCGACGAGCCCAGCGCCAGCCCGGCGGTCGCCGCGCTGACCCCCTTCAGCACCGTCCGCCGTGTGGTCGTGTTCTGTGCCGTCCCGTGACTGTGTTCGTCCGTCATCGTGTGTTCGTGTGGACTGTCCGACCGGTCGGACCCCCCTCCCGGTCCGCGCGTCCTCGCGCTCGTTCGTCGCACTGTACCCCCCACCGGACCCGAGCCACGACGGCCCGGGTCCGACGCCTCCGGACCTACCCCGACATCTCCTCGAACAGCGAGACCACGTCGGCCAGATCCAGGCCGCCGTTGCCGTTGAAGTCGTAGGCCTCCGGGTGGGACGTGATCGCCTCGTCGTCGCGCTCGTAGTAGTACTGGATCACGTCCGTGAACTCCACCTCCCCGTTGGCGTTGAGGTCCTCGTACAGCCCGTCGTCGTCGATGTCCTGGGGCGTGATCCCGTTGATCGGCGAGACGCCGCCGGTGTCCGTCTCCTCGGTCACCGACAGGACCGCGGTCACGTCGCCGACCGACATCGGGTTGCCGTCGTCGTCGTCGAACTTGCCCGTCGACAACACGAGCTCCGTGCTGCCGGTCGACTCGGCGTCGAGCGTGACCGTCGCCAGCGTCACGTCGGCGGCGCCGGGCTGGACCTCCTGGCCGAGGTCGGTCCCGTTCATCGACACCGAGCCGCCGTCGTCGGCCACGCT
The DNA here is from genome assembly GCA_964569925.1 of uncultured Halobacteriales archaeon. Lineage (GTDB taxonomy): Archaea > Halobacteriota > Halobacteria > Halobacteriales > Haloarculaceae > CAZMWG01. The sequence goes on from CAZMWG010000001.1 coordinate 22,788, forward strand.
CGCGCCGCCGATCATCCCCCCGCTGCCGAAGGCGCTGGTGACGCCCGCGTCCGTGATCGTCGCCACCGCCGGGTCGGCGACCTCGAGGGTGGCGTTGAACCCGGAGATGCCCGTCGGCGCCGACGGCAACAGGATCGTCGCCTCGACGGTCCCGCCGGGCGCGGCCTCGGCGGGCGACAGCGCTAGGTCGACGCCCTCGCCGTCGACGCCGCCGCCGACCGTCCCGTCGTCGTCGCCGGGCTCGCCGTCGTCGGAGCCGTCGTCGGCGTCGTCCTCGTCACCGCCGGAGTCGCCCCCGACGACGAGGGTCGTCGTCGTCTCCCCCGGCGACGTCAGCCCGCCGTCGTCGTCGGTGAGCCGGTCGACCGACAGCGAGAGGTCGACGTCGCCCTCGCTCTCGCCGGCCAGCGTGACCGTCGCCAGCGTGACGTCCGTGGCGCCGGGCTGGACCGCTCCGCCGAAGTCGATGCCCGTCGCCGTCATCGAACCCTCGCCCACGTCGGCGCCGCCGGCCGGCCCCTGGAACCTCTCGAGCAGCCCGCCGTCCGCGATCGTCGCGATCGACGTGTCCGAGACCTCGAACGCGAGGTCGAAGCCGGCCACCCCCTCCGGGGCGGCGCCCAGCACCAGTTCCGCGTCGACGGTCCCGCCGGCGGGGACGTCGTCGGCCTCGAGGTCGACCGAGAGGTCGCCGTCGCCGGCGTCGTCCTCGTCGTCGGAGCCGTCGCCCGTGCCGTCGCCGGCGTCGCCCTCGCCGCCCTCCGTCTCGACGGAGAGCGGGGCGCTCGCGCTCGTCGACATCCGGCTCCCGTCGCCCATGTCGACGTTCGCCTCGACGGAGACGTCCGCCTCGCCGGCGGCCTCGCCGACGAGGGTCACCGTCCCCAGGTCGACGTCCACGGCGTCCGGCTGGACGGCGTTGTTGACGTCGCCGCCACGCAGCGTCGCCGTGGCGCCGTCGCCGCTCACGGTCGCCGAAGTCGGCTGGAACGACCCCGGGATCGTCGCCGAGTCGACGGTGACGACGTCCGTGTCGCTCACGGTCAGGTCGAGGTAGAAGCCGGTCATGTTCCCGGCCATCGACGGGAGTGTGATCGTCGCCGCGACCTCCTCGCCCGGCGCGACCGTGTCCGAGGCCAAGTCCAGCGAGACGCCCGAACCGTCCCCGGTCCCGTCGTCGCCGCCGCCGGCGTCGTCCTCACCCTCGTCGCCGGCGCCGCCGTCACCGACGACGAGCGTCGACGAGCCGCTCGCCGACGCCTGGCTCCCGTCGGCCAGGTCCATACTGCCCGCCGCGGACACCGACGCTTCGCCCTCGCCCTCGACGGTCATGGTGACCGTCGCCAGCGTGACGTCCGTGGCGCCGGCGGGGACGTCGTCGTTGACGTCGCCGCCGCGGAAGGAGGCGAAGGCACCGCCGTCGGCGACGGAACTCTCGGCGAACCGGAACCAGTCGGCGGTCTCGATCCCGGTGATCGTCGCCACCGACGTGTCGTCGATCGAGACCTCGACGTCGAAGCCGGTCGGGTTCCCGGCGATCGACGGGAGGACGACCGTCGCCTCCACCTCGTCGCCGGGTTCGGCACCCGACGGGAGGTCGACGACGAGTCCGTCGCTCGCGGTGCCGTCCTCCCCGTCGTCGGAGCCGTCGTCGCCGGAACCGTCGTCGACGCCGCCGTCACCGACGACGATCGTCGACGAGCCGCTCGCCGAGACCCGACCGCCGTCGGCCAGGTCCATGCCACCGGTCGCCGTCAGGGAAGCTTCCCCCTCGCCCTCGACGGCCAGCGTGACCGTCGCGAGCGGCACGTCGGTGGCGCCGGCGGGGACGTCGTCGTTGACGTCGCCGCCGCGGAAGGAGGCGGAACCCCCGTTGTCGGCGACGGAACTCTCGGCGAACCGGAACCAGTCGGCGGTCTCGATCCCGGTGATCGTCGCCACCGACGTGTCGTCGATCGAGACCTCGACGTCGAAGCCGGTCGGGTCCCCGGCGATCGACGGGAGGGTGATCGTCGCCTCCACCTCGTCGCCGGGCTCGGCTCCGGACGGCAGCCCGACCGCCAGCCCGTCGCTCGCGGTGCCGTCCTCCCCGTCGCCGGCGCCGCCGTCACCGACGACGATCGTCGACGAGCCGCTCGCCGACGCCTGGCTCCCGTCGGCCAGGTCCATACTGCCCGCCGCGGACACCGACGCTTCGCCCTCGCCCTCGACGGTCATGGTGACCGTCGCCAGCGTGACGTCCGTGGCGCCGGCGGGGACGTCGTCGTTGACGTCGCCGCCGCGGAAGGAGGCGAAGGCACCGCCGTCGGCGACGGAACTCTCGGCGAACCGGAACCAGTCGGCGGTCTCGATCCCGGTGATCGTCGCCACCGACGTGTCGTCGATCGAGACCTCGACGTCGAAGCCGGTCGGGTTCCCGGCGATCGACGGGAGGACGACCGTCGCCTCCACCTCGTCGCCGGGTTCTGCACTCGACGGGAGGTCGACGACGAGCCCGTCGCTCGCGGTGCCGTCCTCCCCGTCGTCGGAGCCGTCGTCGCCGGAGCCGCCGTCGTCGGTCGCGACGGCCAGCGTGGCGCTCGCGCTCATCGAACTCCTGGCACCGTCCGCCGTGTCGACGTCGCCGGCGGCCGACACCGCGGTCTCGCCCTCGCCCTCGCCGGCCAGGGTGACCGTCGCCACCGTGACGTCCGTGGCGCCGGCGTCGACGGCGTTGTCGACGTCGCCGCCCCGGATCGACACCGAGGAGCCGTCGGCGCTCACGCTGCTGGCGCTGGGCTTGAGCAGTTCCGACGGCGTCGCGTCCGCGATCGTTGCCACCGACGGGTCCTCGACGGTCACCGTGGCGTCCATGCCGGTCATGTCGCCCGACACCTCCGGCACGACCAGCCGCGCCTGGACCTCCTCTCCGGGCGCGACCGTGTCGGCTGGCACCTCGAAGCTCGCCGACAGCCCCTCGTCGGAGCCGGCGGCGATGGTCGCCGTCGCCGTCGCGGCGGCCGACTGGTTGCCGGCGCCGTCGACGGCCGTCACGGCGACGTCGTACGTCGTCCCCGCAGACAGGCCGTCGACCGTCGCCTCGGTGGTGTCGCCGCCGACGTTCATCGCGGTGTCCCCGACCTCGACGATGTAGTGGTCGACGCCGGTCCCCTCGTCGGTCGACGCGGACCAGGAGAGCGTGACGCTCGACTCGGTCGTGCCGGTCGCCGCGAGGTTGCCCGGCGTCGACGGGCCACTGGTGTCCTCGCCGGGATCCGGCGTCGGCTCGGGCGCCCCGGAGCCGCCGCCGGCCGACCCGGCGGCAAACCGCATCTCGTCGATCTCGACGGCACCCGAGCCGTTCGCTCCCTCCCAGAAGTTGAACCGCACCGACGGCAGCGACGACCAGTCGGCGTCGACCGCCGACAGCGGCACCGAGACCGTCGAGAAGGAGGTGCCGATCGACCCGTCCGCGACGTCCCCGAACGTCTCGACGACGCCGCCGAGCTTGATCGCGAAGTGGCTCCCCTCGCCGCCCTCGTCGCCCCGGATCACGAACTCCAGGCGCTCGTAGTCGGAGACGTCACGCCCGACGTTGCTGCCGAACCAGCCGGCGTTGTCGTACTCCAGGCGCAACGCGCCGTCGACGACCTCGCCGTTGCCGCCGCCGTTGGCGAAGCCGCCCGCGTCCGCCCAGTTACCGATGTCGTTCCCCTCCGGCCACGCCGGGTCGCCGTCGTAGTCGTTGACGAGCAGCCCCTGCGCGGACTCCTGTGCCGCCACCGTTCCGGCGCCCGCGGCGAGCAGTCCCGTTCCGGCGGCCGCGGCCTGCATGAACGTCCGCCTCGAGGCGTCGTACCCGCCGTCGACCCCTGACGTGGTCCGATCTGTCGGTTCTGTGTTCCCTGTGTCGTTGGTCATTCTTCCCCCCCAGCGTGCGTCTCCGCACTGAGGTACCCACATCGTTCGTGGTGTCCATACCATAAAAAAATAGCGGTAGATAGTGAAATATAATCGGTTCGGCGGTCGACGGTCGGCCGGCGTCCCGGGCTACAGGATCTCGCGCAGGCCGACGCCCGCGAGCACGACGACCCCGAGCAACACCGTCGCGATCGCCATCGTCGCGACCAGCCCCGGCGTGCCGGAGCCACCCGGGGACCCGGAGCCGTTCGCCGACTCCGTCCCGTCCGCCGATCCACCCGCCGACCCGCCCGCCGTGGGGTTCCCGACCACGAGGGACCCGTTCCGGACCGACCGGGCCGCCGACTCGCCGACGTCGTTGTCCAGTTCGACCGTCGACGCCTCCAGCGAGACGACCGACTCGGTGTCTCCCCGGACGGTGACGGTCCCCAGGGTCACCGCCCCGGTCCCGTTTCCGACCGTGTCGTTGAGGTCGATCCCCCTGAGGTAGATCCGTCGGTCGTCGACGACCCGTACGTTCGTCAGCAGCATCTCGTCGTTGACCGATCCGCCGACGATCGTCGCGTTCGGCCCGACGGCGACGCTCAGGTTGTACCCCGCCAGCCCGTTCGGCGCCTCCGTGAGGGTCACCGTCACCGTCGTCTCCCCGCCCACCGGCACCTCGCCGTCGCCGACTTCGAGCGTCGGCCCGTCCTGTGCGACCGCCGCCGTCCCCGCCCCCGCCGCGGCGACCGCCAGCACGGCCGCCACCGCCCCGATCGTCGCCCCGCGAACGCTGTGCATGGTTCGATCGTCCCTTCTCTAACGAACTGTAATAAACCTTTTTGCAACGTTCGAAAGGCAAAGATTGAGTACGACGGGGCAGAAAGATGGGGAGAGGGGTGACACAGACGTGAACCGAGTCACGCGAACGATCGATCGGCTGAGGCGTCCGGAGTACACCGGGGAGAACAGGTGCCTGCCCTGTACCGTCGTCAACGCGGCCCTCGCGGCTCTCGCGGCTACCGGCGTCGGGTCCGGGCTGGTGGTCGCCGGCGTGTCGGCGGCGTACGCGGCCGGCGTCGCCGCCGGGGTCCTCGGGGTCTCCGCGGTCTCCATCTACCTCCGGGGGTATCTCGTCCCCGGGACGCCGGCGCTCACGAAGCGGTACTTCCCGCCGTGGCTACTCTCCCTGTTCGGCAAGGACCCGGAGCCGTCCGCGGGAACCGAGGGGGGCGCGATCCGGGCGGACGCGGCGATCGGCGCCGACGCCGAACCGGCCGACGGGTCGGACGACCGAGCGGCCGACGAGCCCGACGGCCAGGGGGCCCGGGACGGAGCGACCGAACGCGCCGCCGACCCGTCCGCGAGCGACGACGACCCCGACGACGGAGCCGACGACGCGTCGGGCGCCGCGCCGCCCGACGACCGCGTCGTCGCGCTCGACGTCGAGGCGTTGCTCCTGGACGCCGGGATCCTCGTCGAACACCGCGACGGCGAGGACCTCCGCCTGGAGTCGGCGTTCGCCGCGGCGCTGTCGGACCGCGCCGCGGCCGTCCGGGAGGCCGACGCCGACCGTGCGGCGCTCAGAGAGGTCCTGGGCGCCGACGAGGACGTCGAGATCGAGTTCGAGGAGCACGGCGACGCGTTCCGCGCGGAGAGCGACGGACTGCTCGTGGGCACCTGGGAGTCCCGGGCGGCGTTCGTCGGCGACGTCGCGGCCGGCCGCCTGCTGGCCGACCGGCTCCCGGCCTGGGAGTCGCTGTCGGCCGCCCAGCGGGGCGAACTGCTCCAGGGTGCGCGCCTGTTCCTCGAGGAGTGTCCCGGCTGTGAGGGGCCGCTGTCGTTCGACACCGCGACCGTGGAGTCGTGCTGTACCACCCGCGAGGTCGCGGCGCTGAACTGCGACGACTGCGAGCGGCGGCTGTTCGAGGCGCCGGTGCGCGAGGACGCGGCCGCGGACTGACCCGACGGCCCGTCGCCGTCGGACCGCGCTTCGACCGTCGACGGACGCCGCCGTCGGTTCCGTGGCCGGAGGCCACGCCATCTGCCCCGTGGCCGGGAGCCACGCCGCCGTCCCCCGCCGGAGGGGACGACCCTTTGTCCGTGCACCTCGTCGTCGGGGTGATGGCAGTCTCGCCGGTCGCGGTCGATCTGGCGCTGGTCGCCGTCGCCGTCCTGGCCCTGGGGGTCGGCGCGGCGTGGTTCGTCGCCGGCGCCGGCCGGCTCGCCCGCCGTGCGGGCGTCCCCGGGCTGGTCGTCGGGCTGACGGTGGTCGCCTTCGGCACCTCGGCGCCGGAGTTCGCCGTCACGGTCGAGGCCGCGCTCGTGGAAGCCGCCGACATCTCCGTCGGCAACGTCGTCGGCTCGAACGTGCTCAACCTCGGGTTCGTCCTCGGCGGGGTGGCGCTGGTGCGCGCGCTGCCGACCGCGCCCGACCTGGTCCGCCGGGACGCGCCGGTCCTGATCGGCACGACGCTGCTGGTCGCCGCCCTGCTCTGGAACGGCCGTGCCGGTCGTCTCGAGGGACTGCTCCTGCTGGTCCTGCTGGTGGTCTATCTCGCCGTCCTGGTGCGGACCGGCAGCGACCGGATCCGCGCGGACCCCTCGACCGACGCCGGTCCGCTGGACGTCGTCCGCGCGCTCGGCGGGCTCGCGCTCGTCCTCGGCGGGGCCCGCCTGCTCGTGTTCGCCGCCTCCGACGTCGCCCGGGCCGCCGGCGTCTCCGAGTGGACGATCGGCGTCACGATCGTCGCAGCCGGCACCTCCGCTCCGGAGTTCGTCACGTCGCTGGTCGCGGCCCGCCGGGGCCGGACGGCCCTCTCGGCGGGCAACCTCGTGGGCAGTTCCGTCTTCAACTTCCTCGGGGTGCTCGGCCTCGCGGCGGCGATCCGGCCGCTCCCGGTGTCGCCGGCCGCGCTGGAGGGGCTGGCCGGACTGCTGGTCATCGTCGTCGTCGCCACCCTCCTCTTCCGGTCGAACGACGTGCTCTCGCGGGCCGAGGGCGGCGTGCTGGTCGCGCTGAACGCCGTCGACTGGCTGCTCGACCTACTGTAGGAACTCCAGACACGCCTCCCGGAACTCCGGCAGCGTGACCGGCGTCCCGCTCTCGACCTTGACCGTCACGCCCCGGCCCCCCTCCAGGTAGAGGTGGATCGCCGTCGAGCCCTCGTACTCGACGACGAGCGACCGGGCCGCCCCCAGGTGGAAGTAGACGTCCTCGACGTGGTCGCGGTTGAACACGGCCATCGACCGGTGGACGATGGTGTCCAGTTCGCGGTCGCTCAGCTCCGTCTCCAGGTCCTTCCGGATGTACCGCACGACGTACGCGTACCGGTCGCTGTCGAAGGAGGCGACCCACCGCAGCGAGTCGCCGACCCGCTCGTCCAGTCCCTCGATCAGCGCGTCGTAGTCCGGGGAAGCCATAGCCGTGTAGTCGCGCCGCGTCGAGATAAACCCGCGTGAGCGCCGGGGCCCGGTCGCTCACAGGGCGACGGCCACCAGGAAGAGGACGAACACGACCGCCAGCAGGAGGACGCTCCGCCCGAAGGCGTCCCGCGGCGCGGTCTCGTCGGTCGCGTCTCCCAGCCCCACCGCCAGGCCCGCCGCCGCGGCACGGTCGGCCGCCGCGGCGACCGCGGTCCCCGCCACCCCGACGCCGCCGGCGACGGCCCGCGTCGCGGCGGCCCCCGTGGGGTGGTAGACCGCGTCGAGGTCCGGAACGGTCCCGACCCGACTCAGCGGCGCCCGGAGGAGGACGAACGCGACGGCGCCCGCCCCCAGGATCCCGCCGGCCTTGACGAACTGGCTGGACCCGAACGGCTCCGCGGCCGCCGTCGACCCCGGCAGGACGGCGAAGCCGACGCCCGGGAGGAGGCCGAGAACGACACACGGGACGGCGAGTGCGACCATCGCTGCCCGGACGGCCCGGGGGCCGGGCAGCGACCCGTCGACGGCCGCGGCGTCGGCCGGCGGGGCCCGGAGGAAGACGTAGTAGCCGAACTTGGCGAACGAGACGACGGTGCCGACGCTGCCGGCGATCAGCGCCCACCACAGCGCCTCCAGGCCGGCCGCGTCGGCGGCGTCGATCACCATCCCCTTGCTGACGAACCCGTTGAACCCCGGGACGCCGGCGATGGCCGGCGCGGCGACCAGGAAGGCGCCGAAGGTCCACGGGAGCCGCCGGGCCAGCCCGCCGAGCCGTTTCAGGCTCCCGGTGCCGGCCCGGACGATCACGACGCCGGCGATCGCGAACAGCAGGCTCTTGTAGAGGACGTTGTTCAGCAGGTGGGCGGCGGCGCCGGCGACGCCCAGCGGCGACCCGATCCCGACGCCGGCGACCATGAACCCGACCTGGGAGACGACGTGGTAGGCGAGCAGTCGCCGGAGGTCCGTCCCGAGGACGGCGTAGGTCACGCCCACGAGCAACATCGCCCCGCCGAGGTAGGCCAGGACGAGCCGACCGTCCGGCACGGCCCGCGCGAGCGCGTACACGCCGACCTTGGTGGTACAGGCCGCCAGGACGACGCTGGTGGCGACGTCCGGCCGGGGGTAGGTGTCGGGCAGCCAGACGTGCAGGCCGACGAAGCCGACGTTGAGCCCGATCCCCACCAGCCCGACGGCGCCGGCGATCCCCCCGCCCAGTCCGTCGCCGAACAGGAAGGTACCCGTGGCGACGTAGCGGACGGCCACGGCGGCCAGCAGCGCCACCCCGCCGACCTCGTGGTAGACGGCGTACCGCAGGGCCGCCCGGGCGGCGTCGTCGTCGCCGGTCGCCCACACCAGCACGGTGGCGCCGACCGCGAGCAGTTCCCAGCAGACCAGAAGTGTCAGCCAGTCCCCGGCCAGCACGGCGCCCAGACCGGCGCCGAGGTAGGCCAGCGACAGCGCGGTCCCTCGCCGGGGAGTGTCGACGCCCCGGCCGTAGAGGACGGCGACGGCGGAGACGAACGCGAGCGCCAGGCCGACGGTCCGGGAGAGCGGGTCGACCGCGAACGGGACGACCTCGAAGCCGAACAGGCTCGCGCGCAGGTGGGTGCCCGCGGGGACGAGCGCGACCTGGAGGGTCGCCAGGGCGGCGAGCCCCGCGCCGGCGACGGTCCCGACCCGGCGCGGCAGCGTCGCCACCAGAGCAGCCCCGAGCAGGACCGGCACGGCCGGCGGGACCGCGGTCAGGGGGTCAACCACCGGGGAACACCTCCGTCGCCGCCGTCCGGGCCAGCTCCCAGAACGGCGTCAGGTCCGGGACCACCCCCAGCACGACCGCCCCGGCGGCGGTGAGCACCACCGGCACCACCAGCAGCGGCGAGGCCTCCGCCAGCGGGCCCGGCCGCTCCCGCGGACCGTCGGCCGGCGTCCTCTCGACCGGGTCCCCGGCGTCGCCCCCGTCGGGAGCGGTCGGCGCGGAGTCGCCCGCGCCGGCCGCCGGATCGCCGCCGGCCAGGGGCCGGAACCCCGCGGCGGCGTCCTCGCCGACGAACGCGATCAGCAGGATCGGCCAGAGGAAGAGTAGCTTCAGGAGTCCGGCCAGCAGGAGGACGGCGACGAACAGCGGCGCGCCGGCGTCGAGCGCCCCCAGGACGAGGTGGAACTTGCTGACGAAGCCGGCCACCCCCGGCAGCGCCACGAGCCCGGCGCTGGTGACGGCGAAGGCTGCCATCGTCGCCGGCAGGCGGCGCGCGGCCCCGCCCAGGCGGGAGACGTACTCGACGCCGGTCTCGGCGTAGATCGTCCCGGCGGCCAGGAAGAGCGTGATCTTCATGAACGCGTGGGCGACCAGGTGGAGGAAGGCGCCGAAGACGGCCGTCGGGGTGAGCAGCGCCACCCCGAGCACGATGTAGGACAGTTGGCTCACCGTCGAGTACGCCAGCCCGCGCTTGAGTTTGTCCTGGCGGAGCGCGAGGACGCCCGCCACGAGCATCGTCGCCGCGGCGGCGACCGCCAGCGGGTCCGCCAGCCCCAGCGTCCGGACGGCGTCGGCGCCGAACACGAACAGCACGACCCGCGCGAGCCCGAAGACGCCGCTCTTGACCACCGCCACGGCGTGCAACAGCCCCGAAACCGGGGCGGGCGCGACCATGGCGGCCGGGAGCCAGGCGTGCAGCGGCACCAGCGCCGCCTTCACCCCGAAACCCGCGACAAGCAGCGCGAACGCGACGGTCGCCAGCAGCGGGTCGGCGGTCAGCCCCGCCAGCCCGCCCGGGGTGAAGCCGGTCGACCCGGTCGCCGCGTAGACGAGGACGATCCCGGCCAGGATCGCCACCCCGCCGGTCAGCGTGTACGCGAGGTAGGTCCGGCCGGCGGCGCGGGCCTCGCCGGTGCCGTAGTGGGTCACCAGCGGGTAGGTGGCGACGGTCAGCACCTCGTAGAAGACGAAGAGGGTGAGCAGGTTCGCCGCCAGCGCGACCCCCATCGCCGCGCCGACGCTCGCGGCGAACGCCGCGAAGTACCGGCCCGCGTCGTCCTCGTCCAGCACCCTGACGTAGCCGGCGCTGTAGACGCTGGCGAGCAGCCACAGCGTCGCGGCCAGCAGGGCGAACAGGGCCCCGAAGGCGTCGACGCGCAGGGCCAGCGGGACTCCCACGACCAGCGAGCCCAGCGCCGTCTCGGGCGCGGCGCCGGCGAGCGCGGCGTCGGCGGCCAGCCCGGCGCCCGCCAGGGTGAGCAGGGCCGCCAGCAGCGTCCACCCCTCCCGGAGGCGGGGCCGGTCGGCGCTCGCGAGGATCGGGACGACCGCCGCGAACGGGACCGCGACGACGGCGACCGGGAGCAGGCTCACGGCGCCACCTCCGCGGCCGGCCGGAGGAACTCGACCAGTTCGGCCGACAGCAGCCCCAGCGCCAGCCCGACGGCCACCGTCGCGACCGTCGCGGCGACGGCGACCGTCGAGGTGGTCGACCGCTCGCTCCGCGCGGCCGACGCCCGGTCGGGGTCGTCCCGGCCCTCCAAGTAGAGCCGCTGGATCAGGCGCCCGAAGTATGAAAGCGACAGCAGCGTGCTGAGAAGCACCGCCGCCGCGACGACCGGCGCGCCGGCCTCCACCGCCGCGAGGACGACGTACCACTTGCCGAAGAACCCCACGAGCGGCGGGATGCCGACCAGCCCGAGCCCCAGCGCCGCCAGCGCCGCGCTGGCGGCCGGGAACCCGTCCGCGGCGCCGGCGTAGTCGTCGACGGTGCGGGCGCCCGACCCCCGCTCGATCAGGCCGGCGGCGGCGAACGCGCCGGCTTTCAACACCGCGTGACCGACCAGGTGGACGACGCCGGCGACGACCCCCGCCGGGGTGCCCAGCGCGATGCCCCCGAGCGCGATGCCGAACTGCGAGACGCCCGAGTACGCGAGCATCCGGCGCACGTCGGGGGTCCACAGCGCCAGGACCGCGCCGGCGACGACGCTGACGACCGCCCCCACCCGCAGGACGGTTCCGACGGTCGGGACGGCCGCCAGCAGCGCCAGCCCGAACACCGACAGCAACAGTCGCACCAGCGCGTAGGCGGCGACCGTCGACACCAGCGCCGCGAGCACGGCCGCCACGCCGGGCGGGGCCGCGCCGTAGGCGTCGGGCTTCCAGCCGTGGACCGGGAACAGCGCCATCTTCACCGCCAGGCCGGCGACGATCAGCGAGAGCGCCGCCACGGGGAGCCGTCCGTCGAGCCCGACCGCCGCCAGTTCCGTCGCCAGCGCGCCCATGTTGAGCGTCCCGGTGGCGGCGTAGAGGTAGCCCACGCCCAGCAGGTACAGCGACGCCCCGACGGTCCCCACGAGCAGGTAGTGCAGCGCCGCCGGCGCGGCGTCGCGCCCGTCGCCCAGCGCCACCAGCGCGTAGGCCGACAGCCCGGCTATCTCCAGGAAGACGTAGAGGTTGAACACGTCCCGGGTGACACAGATGCCGGTGAGCCCCGCGATCAACAGCAGGTGGAGGACGTAGCCGGTCGCCGACCGGACGCCGGTCCGCCGGAGGTACGCCGTCCCCCACAGCCCGGTCCCGGCGATCAGGGCCACGACCGTCGCCGAGAGCCGGTCGGCCGCCAGTTCGATCCCCAGCGTCGCCGGGAGGTCGCCGACGACCAGCCCCAGCGGTCCGGTCGTCGCCACCCGCCACGCCACCCACGCCGCCAGGCCGACCTGTCCGAGCAGGGCCACCCCCGCCACCGGCGCGCCGACCCCCCGGACCCGGCGGGCCAGCAGCGTCACCGCCGCCGCCGCCACGACCGGGAGCGCGACCAGCGCCGCGAGGACGTCGCTCACGTCTCGCCCTCCCGAGGGCCGGCGGCCCCGCCGTCGTCGCCGTCCCTGCCGTCGCGATCCGTCCCCCCGTCGGCCGCGGAGGGCACCCCCTGTCCGTCGCCGTCCTCGGAGGAGTCCGTGGTCCGCCCCGGGTCAGGGGGCGGCGACGCGCCGAACCCGACCGCGCTGGCGTCGACGGTCCCTCGCTCGGCGTGGATCCGGACGATCAGCGCGGCGGCCAGCCCGGTGACGCTGACCCCGACGACGATGGCGGTGAGCACGAGCACCTGCGGGAGCGGGTTGGCGTAGGGGCCGCCGCCGTCGACGATCAGCGGCGACCGGCCCCCCTCCCGGACCGCGACGGCGACCAGCACGAGGAAGATGCCGGTCTGGAAGAGGTTGAGCCCGACCACTTTCCGCACCAGACTCTCGTCGTCGACTAGGACGAACAGCCCCAGCCCCGACAGGACGACCGCGACGACGTACGGGAGACGCTCGACGATCACCGCGACCCCTCCGCGAGCGAGAGCAGGAGCACGACGACGGTGCCGGCGACGGTGGCGCCGATGCCCAGTTCCACCAGTTCGATCGCGTAGACCACCGCCTTCGGCACCGGGAGGACCCCGATCTCGAGGACGCGCCCGCCGAAGGCCAGCGGGGCGAACGCGACGACGGCGAACACGACCACGCCGGCGACGGCGGCGACCGTGAGCGCGCCGGCGTCGATCCAGCGGCCGGTCTGGTCGACGCCGAAGGAGAAGGCCACCGCCACCAGCGCCGCCGCGACGACCACCCCGCCCTGGAACCCGCCGCCGACGGAACCGGTCCCGTGGAACATCGTGAACAGGCCGAAGGTGACGGCGAAGGGGACGACCAGGCGCACCGTCGCGGTGACCACGGGCGTCTCGGGCGAGCGCCGGTCCGTCCGACCGGTGGGCTCCGAGCGGGGCGGTCGGCCCCCGCTGGCCCCGTCGTCGCTCACGTCACCACCTCCCGGTCGAAGACCACCAGCACGGCGATCCCGGCGGCGAAGACGACGACCACCTCGCCGAACGTGTCGAACCCGCGGAAGTAGACCAGCACCGCCGTGACGACGTTCGACACGCCCAGTCCGGGAGAGTCGGCGAGGTACTCCGGCGCCACGCGGGCGAAGGCGGGGGCGGCGGGGTCGCCGACGGCCGGCAGCGCGGGCACCGTCCACAGCAGCCCCGCGACGACCCCCGCGGCGACCAACGCCGACCGGGGGTCGACCGACCGGAGTGACCGGACCGTCCGGTCGCGGCCCCCGCTCCCGGTCCGCACGACCACGACGAGGAACAGCGCGGTCGTGACGCCGGCGCCGACCGCCGCCTCGGTCAGGGCGACGTCGGGCGCCCGGAACACCCCCCAGAGGATCGCCATCGTGAGGCTGTAGACGCCGAAGGTCACGAGCGTCGCCGTCGGGTCCGCGAGCGCGACCACGGTCAGCGCCGTCACCACCAGCAGCGCCAGCAGCGCCACCACCAACGGGTCGGTCACGACTCGCCCCCCTCGACGGAGCCGGACGACCGTGAGTCCGGGTCGCCCGCGCCGTCGGTCCCGCCGGGCTCGCCGCGGTCGCCAGCGCCGTCGGTTCCGCTCGACTCCCCGGCGTCGCCCGCGCCGAGGACGGGCTCGTACCCCTCGACGTCGGCCGCCCGGACCACGGCGTGGGTGGCCGTCGGGGTGGTGACCGAGACGAACGCGAGCAGGGCCAGGAGCTTCACGGCGTCGCCGCCGGCCAGCGCCGCGGCGGCCACCGCCAGAGCGGTCCCGAGCGTGTCGCCCTTCGAGACGGCGTGCGAGCGGGCGTAGAGGTCGGGCAGGCGCGCCAGCCCGACCGTCGCGAGCCCGAACAGGAGGACCGCGCCGGCCGCGCAGGCGGCCGCCAGGGTCGCCCGGATCACAGCACCCCTCCGCGCTCGACGGCGTACCGGGCCAGCCCCAGCGACAGCGAGAAGTTCAACAGCGCGTACACGATCGCCACGTCCAGCAGTCCCGGCTCGTCGAGCCCGACCGACAGCAGGACGAGCACGGTGACCGTCGCGGTGCCGACCCCGTTGACCGCCACGACGCGGTCCGGGAGGGTCGGGCCGACGACCACACGCCCGAAGCACAGTGCCGCCAGCACCACCACCGCCAGCGCGGCGCCGACCAGGGCGTCGTCGACGCCGATCACCGGCCGGCACCCCCGGTCGCCGCGCCGTCTCGATCCTCCCCGTCCTCGGGCACCTCGCCGCCGTCCGTGGCGGCCGGCGGCGTCGGGTGGCCGGCCGCGGCGGCCTCGCGCCCGGCGAAGACGTACCGGATCGCGCGGAACAACCGTCCCTCGAGCAGGTCGGCCCTGGAGCCGGCGGTGAGCGTGTGGACCACGAGCGTCGACCCGTCGACGTCGACCGCGACCGTCCCCGGGGTCAGGGTGACGGCGTTGGCGACGGCGGCTCGTTCGAGGTCGGAGTCGGCCGCGATCGCCAGTCGCTCGACCGAGGGGTCGATCGGCAGCCGCGGGTCGACCAGCACGAGCGCGAGCGACAGGTTGGCGGCCACCACCGCCCACGCCACGTAGGGCAGGACGACGACCGCACGGGCGAGTCGGCGGAGCGTCGTCGCCGTCGGCCGGGCGACGAGGGTCACGCGGCCCAGCAGCGCCGCGACGAGGACCCCCGTCGCGACGCCGGTGACGAGGTCGAACGGGGTCGGCTCGCCCAGCAGGAGGTAGAAGCCCGTCGAGAGCAGGAACACCGTGCCGCGGGTCACGAGCCCGGAGGTCCCCAGCAGGCGATCCCGGCTCCGACGGGCGGGTGCGACGGCGGTCACGGGACGGTCGGGGAGCCGTTCGCGGAGGGCGCGGGCGTCGAACGGGAGGCCGGGACCCAGCACCACCCGGTCGAGGTTCGCCGCCGCCAGCGCCGCGCTCGCCGTCTCGAGGTCGAACGGCTCCACGACGGTCCCGCCCCCGGTCTCCGTCGCGGGGTCTCCGGCGGGGCCGAACACCACGAGGTCCTCGGGGTCGACGCCGGCCCGTCGCCCGACCCGCTCGAGGTCGGCGGCGTCGGCGACGACCGCGCCGACGCGGACGTCCGTCTCCATCGACCGGTACGTCCGGCGGCCGGCGCTTTACTCTTCGGGCGACGCCGGCGCCGGGGGCCGCCGCCCGCGGCGGCGCCGATCGCTCGTGGATCCGGACGGCCACGTCCCGGCGGACCCCGAACGATACGGCCGTGTTTTATTGTCCGGCCGGGACCCAGGTCCGGGTATGCCGACGGTAGTCGCCAGCGACGACCCGATGATCGACGCGGACCGCCTGCGCGAACGCCTCGACGCGACCGTCCGGGTCGTCGACACGGCGGCGGGACCGCTCGCCGAGGTCGTCGGGGACGCCGACGCGCTCGTGGTGGACGTGAACACGGCGGTCGACGCCGCGGCGCTGTCGGAACTGTCGCTGACGGTCGTCGCCCGGGCCGGGGTCGGCGTGGACAACGTCGACGTGGCGGCGGCCGCAGAGGCCGGCACCGTGGTCACGAACGTCCCCGACTACTGCCGCGAGGAGGTGGCGACCCACACGCTGGCGCTCCTGCTCGACTGTGCCCGCAACGTGACGGGCTACGACCGCGACGTCCGCGCGGGTGGGTGGGGCTGGGAGCGGGGGCCCGCGCTGGGGCGGCTCTCCGAGGAGCGACTCGGCCTGATCTCGTTCGGACCGATCGCCCGCCGACTGACGGAGGCGGTGTCGGGGATCGGCGTGGAGGTGGTCGCGAACGACCCGTACGTCGACCCGGAGACGATGCGCGAGCACGGCGTCGAGCCGGTCGACCGCGAGGAGTTGCTGGAGACCGCACGGTACGTGGTGACGCTGGCGCCGCTGACCCCCGAGACCGAGGGGATGATCGACGCGGACGCGCTCGACCGGATGCGCGAGGACGCCGTCCTGATCAACACCGGCCGGGGCGGGCTGATCGACGAGGCGGCCCTGGCGGCGGCGCTCCGGGAGGCGGGTGGCATCGCCGCGGCGGGACTCGACGTGCTGCGCGAGGAACCCCCCGGCGAGGACGCGCCGCTGGTGGGGCCGGACGACTGCGTGGTCACGCCACACGCCGCCTGGTACTCCGAGTCGGCGCGGGACGACCTCAACGACGGCGTCGCGGCGAACGTCGCGGCCGCGCTGGCCGGCGAGACCCCGCCCGACCGGATCGACCCCGACGCGGACTGGCTGTAGCGCGGTCGCGGAGCGGGGCCGGCGACCCACACGCGACCGCCGATCGACCGCCTACCGGTTACGGTAGACGGTCTTGGTGGTGGTGTAGAACTCCAGCGCGGCGTCGCCCTGCTCGCGGTAGGTGTTGGTCGAGGAGCGCTTCATCCCGCCGAACGGGACGTGTAGCTCCAGCCCGGTGGTCTTCTCGTTGATCTTGACGACGCCGGACTCGACCTCGTCGACGAACGCCTCGACGCGGTCGTGGTCGTTGCCGACGACGCTGGCCGAGAGGCCGTACTGGGAGTCGTTGGCGACCTCCAGGGCCTCCTCGAAGGAGCTCACCTCGATCACCGAGAGGACGGGGCCGAAGATCTCCTCCTGTGCGATCCGCATGTCGGTGGTGACGCCGGAGAAGACGGCCGGCGAGACGAAGTGGCCGTCGGCGTACTCGCCGCCCTCGAGACGCTCGCCGCCGGTCTCGAGGGTAGCTCCCTCCTCGACGCCGACCTCGACGTAGTCGAGGGTCCCCTCGAGTTCGTCGGCGGTGACCTGTGGCCCCATGTCGACGCCGTCCTCGAGCCCGTGGCCGATCTCGATCGACTCCGCGCGGTCGACGATCCCCGCGACGAACTCGTCGTGGACGTCCTCGTGGACGATCGCGCGGGAGTTGGCGGTACAGGCCTGGCCGGTGACGCCGAACGCGCCGGCGGCGGCGATGTCGACGGCCTCGTCGACGTCGGCGCTGGGGAGGATCACCGAGGGGTTCTTGCCGCCCATCTCGGCCTGGGCGCGCTTGGTGTCCGCGACGGCCTGCTCGTAGACCAGGTGGCCGACCTCGGAGCTCCCGGTGAACGAGACCACGTCGACGTCCTCGTGACCGGTCAGCGTCGACCCGATCTCGCTGCCCGAGCCGTAGACCAGGTTGACAACCCCGTCGGCGATCCCCGCGTCGTCGAGCGCTCGGACGAGCCCGCCGGCGGCGCCGGGCGCGACCTCGGCGGGCTTGAGCACGACCGTGTTGCCGGCCGCCAGCGCGGGCGCCAGCTTCCAGGCCGGGATCGCGATCGGGTAGTTCCAGGGGGTGATCAGCGACGCCACGCCCTGGGGCTCCTTGCGGATCTCGATCCGGCCGTCGCCGCCGCTGGAGCTCTTGATCCGACCCCCGAGGTCCATCGCCTTCTCCCCGTAGTAGTAGAAGATGTCGACCGCGCGACCGACCTCCCCGGCGGCCTCGGCGCGGGTCTTGCCCTCCTCCCGGACGAGCAACTCGGTCAGCTCCTCGCGACGGTCGTCGAGCAGCTTCGCCGCGTCCCGGAGCACCGACCCGCGGGCGGGCGCCGGCGTCCCCGCCCACTCGTCGGTGGCGTCGGCCGCCGCCGCGACCGCCCGCTCGGCGTCGCCCTCCGTCGACGCCGGATACTCCCCGACGACCTCGCCCGTGTTCGCCGGGTCGACGACCTCCGTCGTCCCGCCGTCCTCGGCCTCGCCCCACTCGCCGTCCACGTAGTTGTGGTGGTGCGACATGGGCGACTCTGCGACTCCCCGTCACTTACCAGTTCCTATCGGGTGGACGGCCCGTGTCCCCGGCGGGCGACGATCCGGCCGGTCCGCGGGGCTCCTCCCGTCGACTCTCGCCCGTCGCGCCGGCGAGCGGCCGTCAGGACCAAGTGGTCTCGGCTCGCCGGGAGCGGTATGCGTTACTTCCACACGGAGGACGGACACCTGCTGGCCGACGACGGCGACGCCGTCCGGGACCTGACGGCGGTGACACCGCGGCTGGACTCGTTCGGGACGCTCGCCCGCGCCGCCGCGCTGACGGACCGATCGGTCGACGCGGTCGCCCGTCGCTCGCTGGACGACGCGCCGACGGTCGACCCGGAGGCCGTCGCGTTCGACGTCCCGGTGGCGACACCGGAGGTGTGGGCGGCGGGGGTGACCTACGAGATCAGCGAGAGCGCCCGCGAGGAGGAGAGCGGCACCCCGGACGTCTACATGCAGGTGTACCGCAGCGAGCGTCCCGAGCTCTTCCTCAAGGCCACCCCGTCCCGGACCGTCGGCCACGGCGACGAGGTGGGGGTACGGGGTGACTCCGAGTGGGACGTCCCCGAGCCGGAACTGGCGATCGTGCTCCACGACGGCGAGATCGTCGGCTACACGATCGGCAACGACGTCTCCAGCCGGTCGATCGAAGGGGAGAACCCCCTCTACCTCCCGCAGGCGAAGGTGTACGACCGCTCCTGCTCGGTCGGGCCCTGCGTCGCCTCGACGGAGACGGTCCCCGATCCCCACGCGCTGGACATGTCGATGACCGTCGAGCGGGACGGCGAACTCGTCTACGAGGGCGCGACCAACACCGACGAGATGGTCCGCAGCTGCGAGGAGCTGGTGGCCTACCTCCGCCGGCACAACGAGCTACCGGAGCTGACCGTCCTGTTGACCGGCGCGACGCTCGTCCCCGAGGAGGGGTTCACCCTGCGACCGGGCGACCACGTCGCGATCGACGTCGAGGGGATCGGCACCCTGGAGAACGGCGTCCGGACGGTGTAGCGGTCGGGACGGGGCGGCGTCGGCCGTGATCCCGGGGGGAGCGCTTTTTACCGACCGCCTCCACCTCCTCCCGATGGCCGACGACTCCGGGGGGAGGACGCCGAAGGTCGCCCGCGTCGCCGAGCGCTACGGGCTTGAGGACCTCCCCGAGCGACTGGAGGCCCGCTGGACGGCCCCCGACGGCGACAGCCTCCGGGAACTGGCCGAGGTCTTCGACCGCGAGGTGCTCGCGGCCGCGCTGGACGACGCCGACGCCGCCCCGATCGACCACGACGTCGAGACGGTGTACCGCCGGCTCGTCGACGACGAGGTCAGCGAGGGGGTCCGCACGCGCACCCGTCGACGCCTCGAACGAGAGGGGCTCGACGTCGCGGCCGTCCTCGAGGACTTCGTCTCCCACCAGGCGGTCCACAGCTACCTCCGGGACCACCGCGGCGTCGAGAAGCCGAGTCCCGACCCGGAGGAACGCCGCCGCCGGGTCCGGGATCGCGTCCGGAAGCTACGCAACCGGACCGCCGCCGTCTCCGAGGACGCCGTCGCCACCCTCCAGCGCGAGGGGGTCGTCCCCGAGGGCGAGGTCGACGTCCTCGTCGACGTGCGGGTACTCTACCGTGAGTCAGGAGAACGATACGAGATCGGTGAACTACTCGACGAGTGAGTCCGCGACGGTTCCCGGGCGACGGGAGAAAGTAAAGGAAATCGTAGTATGTCAGGAAAAACTAGAGCGAGGTGACGGCAAGTGTCTGTATCCGTGAACCCGCGCCGGAAACGCGGCCCCGGGCTCGCGTCGGAGCGATCGAGTGTCGACGACAGCGGCGCGGAGAAGCGAAAAGAGAGAGAGGTACGTCCCGCCCCTCCCGGTGGTAGGAAGTGTACGAGATCCGGCCGAACTGGTGACGGCTGTCTTACCGCTCGTCGGTAGTCCAAGACAGCTTACCTGTCCATCGACGGGGTTCGGACGCGGGCCGTTACAGCCGTACGGCTGTCACGGGACGGCGGCCCGACGAGGGCGGCGATACGCTCGTCGTACCCGGACAGGTCGGCGCGGAAAGCCCGCGTTGTCCGGGTTCACGCGACGAGGTAACTCGGCTCCGTGTACCGTTCGCATACGTTTCGTACTTCTGACTGTTATCGACGGTAAGTCGGAAAATCGGGGGTACTGGGGTCTTACTCCGGTGGACGGTCGTATCGGTTTTTGGCAGTTACGTGTCAACCGACGGTCGCAATGGTCGGAGACAAACCACTCAGAACGCTCCTGCTGGCGCTTGCGGTAGTCGCACTGTCGGGGTTGTTCGTCGCCGCGGGCCCCGTGGCGGCACAGACGGATCAACCCACAGAGACCCCCGACGAGAACGTCTCGGAGGGCGAGAACGTGACACAGGTGCGGGCGGTCCACGTCTCGCCGGTCCTCCCGAACGTCGACGTGTTCGTGGAGGGTGAACCGCTCGGGACGAACGTCACCTTCGCGGACGTGACCGAGTACCTCGAGGTCGAGCCCGGCGACAACGAGTTCACGGTGACCGTCAACGAGACCGGCGAGCAGATCCTCGAACGGACGGTGCCCATAGAGGAGAACGTCAGCTACACGCTGCTGGCGGTCGGGACGCTCGGCGAGGACGAGACGGTACAGTTCCAGCCGATCCTGCTGCGGGACGACATCGAGCGTCCCAGCGCGGAGAACGCCTCGCTGCGCTTCATCAACGCGGCACCCGACGCGCCGCCGCTGAACCTGACGATCCGTGAACTGGACGCCACCGCCGCGGCGAACGTCTCGTTCCGCGGCGACAGCGGCTACGCCACCCTGCCCGCCGGCAACTACACCCTCGACGTGACGAACGCCGAGACCGGCGACCTCGTGGTGACCCGGAACGTCTCCCTCGAAGGTGGCACGGTCAGTTCGGCGATCACCGTCGGGTTCGTCGACCCCGAAGCGGCCGGCGTCGACTTCCCGGTCGCGGTCGCGCTGACCGACGACGCGCAACTTCCCGACGCGGGCAACGCGACCGCCACGCCGACCGAGGGCGAGGAGGAGGCGACGCCGACGCCGGCGCCCGCCGGCGAGTGATCTGACGACGCCCCGGAGCGGAGACCGACGGCCGGCCCGCGACGACGGTCGGTCGGCGACGAGCGGTCGACGGACGACGACCGGTCGCCCTTCTCAGTCGGCCGCGGCGCGCGGTCCGCGCCGCGGTCGGCCCACCTTCGAGACGGCCAGCGACGCCACCGCCAGCGCCCCCAGCACCGTGCCGTAGGTGACGTGGGCGGCGAGTCCGAGCGCGGTCCAGTCGGGCACCGGGTGGGGGACGCCGACGGCCCCGGCCCACAGCGGGAAGACGACCCCGCCCGCGACCGCCTCGAGCAGGACGCCGTAGCCGATCCCGGCGACGACGACGGTCCGGGGGTCGGCCGCCCGCAGCGACGAACACAGGAGCGCCGCGACGAAGACGAACGCGAGGACGACGCCGACGAGCAGGTGGACGAGCCAGCCGGCCGCGACCGTCGGCACCCCGACGAGCGCGCCGACCGTCGCCATCGACCCGGCGACGCCGTCGACGATCAGCCCCATCGCGCCCGCGGCGACGAGGCCGCTCGCCGCCGTGGCCAGCCAGACCCGCCGCGGCGCGGCCGTGGCCGCCCGGAGACCGTAGCGCTGTAGTCCCATCGTCGGCGCCTTGGGACCACGCCCTCAAACCCGTAGTTGCCATCTCGCCCACAGTAACCGGTCACTCGACGCGGCCGTCCGGGCGCCGGCCGCGGTAACCCGGACCACTCGACGCGGCGCCGACCGTCCCCGACGCCGGCCGGCCGCGGACGAGCGCACGGCCGGCCCCGACCGCGCGACAACCCGGCCTTACTCCGCGACACCGCCCGTGCCCGACGCGGAATCCGCCGGTACCCCACACCGCCGCTGTCGGGCGGTTTCCGGATCATCGTTACGGCCGTACGCCTGTAACGTCGGCCACGTCGCGGATAACGCGACGCTACCGCTCGCGACGGGCCGCCGGCGGGCCCCGACCGCGACCCGTCGGTCCCGTCGCGGCCGCCCGGCTCCCGTCCGTCGGCCGTCTCCCGTCGCTCACCTGGCGGCCGTCCCCCGCCCGCGCGCCGGCGACGGAGCGAGAGACGGGGACGGCGCGCGGGCGGGGGACGACGGAGCGCGATCCCGACGACCGCGGGGTGGGGACGCCCGGGACCGCCGGACGCGGCGGCCGCGACCGACCGGTCCGTTCCCGGCCCGCAACGGCCGACCAGCCGAACCCGACCGGCCTCGACCGGGCAGGAACCGTGTTGTACCGGCCGGCGCTACCTCCGTCGATGTCCGACCAGCGCCGCGAGGCCGGGGAGCGTCCGCCGTCCGCGCTCCGGTCCGTCGAGACGGACGCCGTCCTCTCGGTGTCCGACGAGGGTCGAGTCGAGACCTGGAACGACCGCTGTGCCCGGACGTTCGGCGTCCGGGCGGCGGCCGCCGTCGGCGAGCCGTTCCGGGCGCTGTTCGCCGACCCCGACCGCGCGACGGCGCTCCTGCGGGCCGCGCGCCGGGACGGGCGCATCGAGACAGAGGCCCGGCGGCGGGGCGAGGAGTGGCTCCGGATCGCCGTCGTCGCCGCCCCCGAGGGGTTCGTCGTCGTCGCGTCGGCCGGCCGCGCGGACCGCGAGGGCGGGGACGGTCGACGCGACGTCCGCCGACGGATCGAGGCGCTGGTCCGGCGGGTGCTGGTCGCCACGGCCCCCGAGACCGTCGACCGGACGCTGGCCGCCGGGCTGACGGCGCTGTTCGGCGCCGACGCCTGGGTGGCCGACCGGGACCCCGACCTCTCGCTGCGGGCGGGCGAGGAGACGCCGGCCTACCGCGACGCGCTCGCCGCGTCGTCGCTCCCCGGAACGGCGCGGGCAGCTCCGGGCGCGGGCGCGGAAGCCGACGGCACCGATTCGCATCCCGACGGCTCGCACCCGGCCGGGCCGGAGTCGGAGCCGGACAGTCCGAGCTCGGGCGACGTGGATCCCGACGGCGCCGACTCCGACGACCCGGGGCACCCGGACCCGGTCCGGTTCGTCTCCGACGGCGTCGACGACGACCCGCGGATCCCCGAGCGGCTCCGCCGGGCGGCCGCCCGACGGGGGTACCGGTCGCTGGCGCTGCTCCGGCTGACCGACGGCCGGACGGACCACGGGTTGCTGGCCGTCCACGCCGAACGGTCCGGCGCGTTCGGCGCGGCCGAGCGGGCGGCCCTGGCGACGCTCGCCGTCGCCGCCGGGACGGCGCTGGAGGCGTCGCGCCGGCGTCGACTGCTGCTCTCGGACCGGGTCGTCGAGCTGGAGCTGGCGCTCGCCGACCCGGCCGGCCGGGCGGACGCCGCGTTCGCGGCGCTGGCCGCCCGGTGTGGCCCCTGTCGTCTCGAGGACGTGGTCCCCGGCTTCGAGGCGGCGCCGCTGCAGTTTCTCGCCGTCGAGGCCGACCCCGCCACGGTCCGGGCGGCGGCCGAGCGGGTCGACGCGGTCGAGGACCACCGGTTCCCGGGCGACGGCGGCCCGGACGGTGCCGGCGATCGAACGGACGACACGGGCGAGGACGCGCCGGACGCGAGCGGCCCGGACGTCCCGCGCGACGACGACACCGCGGCACGCCCGGTCGACGGCGAGACCGCCCCGCCGAGCGCCGCGCCGACGCGCGTCGAGGTGTGGACGGGTCCCGAGGAGCTGCTCGACCGGCTGATCGACGCCGGCGCCGTGGTGCGCGAGGCGGTCGGCGGGCCGGACGGCTGCCGGGTGACCCTGGAGACCACCGCCGACGCGACGCCGGACCTGTCGGCGCTGCTGGAGCGGCGGTTCCCCGCCTGGCGGCTCGCGGGCAAGCGGCCGGCCGACCGGCCGGAGCCGGCGGCGGCCGCGGCCGACGCGATCGAGGCGCTGCTCACCGACAAACAGCTCGCGGCGCTGCGGACGGCCTACCGGGCGGGGTACTTCGACAACCCGCGGGGCAGCACCGCACAGCAGGTCGCCGCCGACCTCGACATCTCGGACACGACGCTGTTCCAGCACCTCCAGGTCGCCCAGCGCAAGCTCGTCGAGCGGACCCTCTACCGGCGCGACGACCCCTGACGCGCCGGACGACGTGCGGGCGGCGGGGGCGGACCACCGGAAGTCGAGAGCGGCGACACCCGGCGACGTGAGCGCCGGCGTCGAGTCGAACGCGCCCGCTCGGGGCGGGACCCTCCGTACGTAGGCTTCCCGACGGTCCGGTGTGCGTTCGGTACCTCGGTATCTCGGTACCCAACGTATGTGGCCCGACCGCGTACCACAGGGGACTGCATGTCACGATCTCATCCCGGTCTGAGCGACCGGTTCCCCGAGGCGGTCATCGAGTACGCGGCCGAGGGGGTGCTCGCGGTCGACGGGGACGGGACGGTCGTGTTCACCAACCCCGCCGCCGACCGACTGCTGGCCGACGAGGTCCGGGAGCGGGGAGAGGACCCGGTCGGCGAGCCGATCGCGGCGTTCGGACCGGACGACGAGAGCGACGCCGCGGGGCCGTCGGCCGACGGCGACCCCGGACCGCTCGCGGGCGCGACGGCGACCGCGGCGGCAACCGACCGGCTGACCCCGCCCGAGGAGTTCGTCGCGGCGACGTTCGACGCCGACGAGGAGCGGACCGGTCGGATCGGCCTCCGGGGTGCCGACGGCGGGATCGTGCCGGCGGCGGCGTCGGCCGCCCCCGCCGAGATCGACGGCCGGCGGCACGTCCTGTTGTTCCTCCAGGACGTCGGCGACCGGCTCCGGCGCGACGCCGAGTTGCGGGGGTACGAGGAGGTCGTCGAGACCGTGGGCGACGGCATCTACCGGCTCGACGCCGACGGCCGGATCGTCGCCGTCAACGACGTGGTCGTCGAGCAGACCGGGTACGCCCGCGAGGAACTGCTGGGCGAGGACATCTCCCTGCTGCTCGACGACGAGGACATCGTCGCCTGCGCGGAGGCGATCCGGGAGCTGCTGACCGACGACGACCGCGAGACCGCGACGCTCCGGTTCGACGTCCACGCCGCCGACGGCCGTGCGATCCCCTGCGAGGCACAGATGACGGCGCTGACCCGCGACGGCGAGTTCCGGGGGACCGTCGGGCTCGTGCGGGACGTCTCCGGACGGGTGGAACGGGACGCCGAGATACGGCGCCAGTCGGCGGCGATCGAGGCCACCTCCGACGGGATGGCGATCCTCGACGCCGAGGAGCGGTACGTCTACGTCAACGAGGCCCACGCGGAGATCTTCGGCCACGAGCCCGGCGCGCTGGTCGGGGAGTCCTGGCACCGACTGTTCGGGGAGGACGAGGGCGACCGAGGGCGCGGGGACGGCGCCGACGCCGGCGACGGGACCGGGCGGCTGACGACGGAGGTGTTGCCGGCGGTGCGGGCGACCGGCGACTGGCGCGGCGAGGTGACCGGCCGGCGCCCCGACGGCACGACGTTCCCCGGGGAGCTGACGGTGACGGAGCTGAACGACGGCGGGCTGGTGTACGCGGTCCGGGACGTCACCGAGCGGAAGGCCCACGTCCGGAAGCTGGAGGCGCTGACGGAGGTGACCGGCGGGCTGATGACGGCCGGCTCGCCCGACGAGATCGCCCGCCGTGCCGTCGAGGCCGTCGACTACGTGCTCGGGTTCTCGGTGAGCTGTGTCCGGCTGTTCGACGACGAGACCAACGCGCTCGAACCCGCGGCGACCAGCGACGAGGCCCGCCGGCTCGTCGAGCGGTGCCCGGGGTTCGACCTGGACCGGTCGGCCGCCGGTCGCGCCTTCCGCCGGGGCGAGCGCGTCGAGTCCGTCGTCGAGGACGACCTCCGGGCGGGCGAGCGGGTCGACGTCCACCTCCCGCTGGGCGACCGCGGGACGCTGAGCGTGTTCACCGACCGCCCCGCGGTCGACGAGGCCGACCTCCACCACCTGGAGATGCTGGCCGCGGACGTGACGACGGCCATCGGCCGGGCCGAGCGGGAGACCCGGTTGCGGCGCAACGAGCGGGAGTTGCGCCAGCACCGCGACGAGCTGGAGACGCTCAACCGGATCAACACGCTGATCAGCGAGCTGATCCGCCAGCTGGTCGCCAAGACCACCCGCGAGGAGATCTACCGCACCGTCTGTGACCGGCTGGCCTCCTCGCCGTTCTACGAGAGCGCCTGGATCGGCGCCGCCGAGACCGCCGACGGCCGGATCGACCCCGTCGCCGAGAGCGGCCTCGACGAGGGGTACCTCCAGGTGATCGAGCGCCTCCCCGTGGAGTATCTCGCCAACGGCGTCGTCGCCGAGGCGATCCGGACCGGCGAGTTCCAGCTGGTCCACCAGTACGTCGCCCACGAGGGCGGGATCGGCGCCGACGTCACCCGCGACGCCGGTGCCGCCGACGAGACCGGAGCCGGCGCCGACGGGGTCCACGACGGTGCCCGCGAGACCCGTGACAGCGATGCGGGCGACGGGACCGACGACGTCGGTACCGCCGAGGACCGACCGGGCGTCGACGAGGTCCGGCCGGGCGGCGTCGGTGTGGAGGACGGAACGGGCGGCGTCGGTGTGGACGACGACACGAGCGGCGTCGGTGTGGAGGACGGGACGGGTATCGACGGCGCGGACGGCGAGCGGGTCGGCGGTGTCGACGGCGCGGACGGCGAGCGGAGCGTCGAGACGGTCGCCGCCATCCCGCTGTCCTACGGCGACCGCACCCACGGCGTGCTGGTCGTCGAGGCCCGCCGGGACGACGTGTTCAGCGACACCGCCCGGACCGCCCTCTCCGTGCTGGGCGACGCCGTCGGCTTCGTGATCACGGCGGCACTGCACCGGGAGCTGCTCCACTCGGACGTGGTCGTGGAGCTCGAGTTCGCGATCGCCGACGACCGCTGTCTCCCGGTCGCGGTCTCGGGCGAGTTGGGCTGTCGCTGTCGCCTGGAGAAGGTCACCCCGCTGGGCGAGGGCGACTACCGGCTCTACCTCCAGTTCGAGGGGACCGACCCCGACGCCGCGGTCGAGGCCCTCTCGCGGGCCGACGCGGTCTCGGACTGTCGGCTGGTCCGCGAGTCCGAGGGCGAGCCGACGTTCCTGGTCGAGGTGACCACCGCCGAGACGGTGTTCCCGGCGCTGCTTGAGGTGGGGGCCAGCGCCCCCGTGCTCGTCGCCGAGGAGGGTGAGGGTCGACTCACCGTCGAGGTCTCCCCGACCACCAACGTCCGGGACGTCGCCGAGCGGCTCCGGGAGCTGTACCCCGAGGCGGAGATGCGCCGCAAGCGTGAACTCGACCGGCCGGTCAAGACCACCACGGAGT
Organism: uncultured Halobacteriales archaeon; assembly: GCA_964569925.1. GTDB lineage: Archaea > Halobacteriota > Halobacteria > Halobacteriales > Haloarculaceae > CAZMWG01. The sequence continues at coordinate 49,955 of CAZMWG010000001.1, forward strand.
TCCGCCGCGGGCTGCGCGACCGGCTCACGGAGAAACAGCGCCTGGCCATCGAGACCGCCTACGTCGTCGGCTACTACGACTGGCCGCGCCAGCAGAACGCCAAGGAGATCGCCGCCTCGCTCGACGTCTCCGCGCCCACCTTCCACCAGCACCTCCGCAAGGCCGAGCGGAAGCTCGTCGACGCCTTCTTCGACGACCCCGGGCCGCTCTCCGAGGAGTGACCGATCCCCGTCCCGACGGCGGCGCGGCGGTCCCCGGAACGACCCGGTTCGGCGCCGCCGTGGGGTGGTCGGGGCCCGGAGGGGGTTCGAGCGGATGGGGTTCCGGAAGACGGGTCCGCGAGGATCGGGACCCCGAGCCGGGTTCGAGCGGATCCGGTTCCGTGGTCGAGTTCGCGAGCCCGAGTTAGGCTCCGCCGGCGGACGGCGTTAGGCCCCGGGCTCTCGGCGGGTGGTCCCGTCTCTCCGATACCCACTCTCCCGTCCCGCCGGCGACGACACGGAGGTCCACGACGAGCGAGACACGACGGTGGGGACGATATGTACCACAGGACGACGCTGACGCTGCTGGTGGCGGCCCTGCTCCTCGCGAGCCCGGCCGTCGCGGCGGCGGGCGCACAGACAGAGGTGGAGTCGGACGACGACGGCCTGGACGTCGAGCGCGACGGCCAGGAGGTCGAGGTGAACGGGGGCGATCTGGAGGTGACCGACGACGACGCCGATCTCGACCTGGAGATCGCCGCCGACGGCGACACGGTCGACGTCGAGAGCGGCGACGCGGAGATCGAACAGGACGACGGCGACGTGGACGTGGAGAACGCCGCCGAGGACCTGGAGTTCGAGACCGAGGACGGCGGCACCGTCGTCGAGGTCGAGAGCGACGACGTGGAGATCGAACGGGACGGCGGCGACGTCGAGGTCGAGCGCGACGGCCTGTCCTTCGAGGTCGACGACGACGGCGACCTGGAGGTCGAGAGCGCCGCGGGTCCCGCCGACGTCGAGGTCGACGACGACGGCGACCTGGAGGTCGAGTTCGACGGCGGCGAGATCGAACTCGGCGAGGACGACGCGCTGGAGGTGACCTTCGACGACGGCGTCGACTTCGAGACCGACGGCGACGGCGACGTCGAGTTCGAGACGGTCACCGCGGAGATCGAACAGGACCGTGACGAGTTGGACGTCGAGTTCGACGCCGACGACCTCGACTTCGAGAACGACGGCGACGGCGACGTCGAGTTCGAGACCGTGGACGTCGACGTGACGGTCGACGGCGACGAGATCGAGGTGGACCTCTCCGGACTGAACGTCGAGACCGACGGCGACGACACGGAGGTCACTGCCGACTGACCGGCCCGTCGACGACCGGACTCCGTACCGCCCGCGCCGGTTCGCGCGC
>CAZMWG010000001.1:51449-56945 GCA_964569925.1 uncultured Halobacteriales archaeon
GGTTCGCGCGCGCCGAGTGTCTCGGGTGTCTCCGGCGTGTGTCTCGGGTGTGTGTTCGGACGGAGTCGACCGTTCTCGTGGCGTTCTCGTGACCTTCTGGCTCCCGTCTCGTCCCCTTCTCGACCGTATCCCGTCCGTGTTCGGCCCGTAACCGCCGGACGACCGCGACGGGTGCTAGCGAGCCCGAACAGACCGCGAACGGGAGACCGACGGACGGGGGTCGGTGAGAGAGGATCGGCGAACGGGATCACGGTCGAAGAGGGTCGACGGACGGAAGATCATGAAAAGTCTCGGCGGACGGGAACACGACCGAAGGGGATCGGCGAAGGGGGGACCGGCGAAGGGGGGACCGACGAAGGGACGACCGACGAACGGGCGGTTCGGTGGAGAGAGTCGCTAGCGCATCTCGCGCACGGTCACGACGACGCTCGACCGGAGCCAGGCGTCGGGGATCCGGCGCTCGTACAGCACCGTCTCCCCGTCGGCGGCCCCGACGGCCCGGACCCCGGCGACGGGGTCGACCCCCCCGGGTCCGCCGATCGGACCGGGCCGTCCGGGCGGACCGGACCCGCCGGCCAACGGGTTCGGTTCGCCGGGCCACGGGTCGTGCACTCTGGGTGTGCGGTCCGGCTCGCCGGGGCCGGGGCTCCGCTCGTCGGGCGTCTCGTCGCGGGTGGGGTCGTCGCGGTTCGGGTCCATAGTGTCGCCGGCGGGACCGCGGTGGTCCCGACTCGGCCGCGTGAACCTACGGTCCCGAGGCGTAACCACGGTGCGCCTCACCGCTTCACGCGCGGGAGCCTACGTACGTAGGTCCGGAACGGCGGCGGGACGCTCGGCGCCGTGGACCAACGGCCTAGGCCGACGGTACTTCAGGCCGGACGCCGTAGCCGGGGCGTGGCCGACGGTCGGCCGGTGACAATGAGCACACGGAACAGACGTCCGCTGTCGGCGTACGGATCGACCGTCGAGCTGGAGTTCCGGACCACCGACGGGGGCTCGTTCCTGGTTGCCGAGTCCGAGCGGGCGAGCTGTGAGCTGGTGGTCGAGGAGTACGCCCACGGCTCGGGCGAGGTGGGGGTGCAGTTCGTCTCCGTCTACGGCGCGCCCGGCCCGCGGGTGCTCTCGGACGCCCTCTCCGCGCCGGCGGTCGCCGACGCCCGGATCGTCGCCGAGGGCGACGACGCGACGCTCTTAGAGCTGGTCGTCGCCGGCCCGTCGCTGGTCGCCACCGTCGCCGACGGGCGGGCGATCCCGCGCCACGTCTCGGCCAACCGCGGCGAGGGCCGGGTGGTCGCCGAGGTGCCCCCGTCGACGGACCCACAGCGGCTGATCGACCTGTTCCGGGGTCGTCACCCCGACTCGAGGCTGGTCGTCCGCCGGGAGTACGAGCCCGGCGCGCCCTCCTCCCGGAGCGCCTACCGCGAGCGGCTGCTCGACGACCTCACCGATCGTCAGCGCGAGTCGCTGGTCACCGCGTTCGACCGGGGCTACTTCGACTACCCCCGCACGATCACCGCCGCCGAGTGTGCCGCCGCGCTCGACATCTCCCAGTCGACGTTCAGTCAGCACCTCCGCGTGGCGCTGTACAAGCTGCTGACCGCGATGCTGGGCGACCGCGAGACGTGACCGACCCCTCGCTCCGACTCTCCCCGCCGCCCCGCCCGTCGCCGGCCGGGGAGAACCCCCGCCGGGTTACCGGCCGCTCACCCGGTTCCCGACCGGTATGCTAGGATATAACATACGTCCGGCGCCTACGTGTGTCCATGTCCGATCCCGAGGACGAGCGGCCCCCAGCCTCCGACGCGGGCCGCGACGAGACGGAGCCGACGGTCGTGGCGGTTCGGCGGTGTCTGAAGCGCGTTCGCGAGACCTTCGAGCGCTGGAGCGACCCCTCGACGGCCGGGCCGGGGCTGTACGTCGCCGTCGTGAGCGACGGGGTGGAGGGGTTCGCCGACCCGCTGGGTGGGAACCGCTGGCCGACGGAGTTGGCCGGCAGCGTTCGCGCCGAGTCGGACCGGTTCGCCGAGGCCGCCGCGACGGTCGCCCGCGACCGTGACGGCGCGGTCGTCGTCGACACCGACGGCCGCGTCCGCGAGCGGATGGTCCGGTTTCACACCCCCGCCGGAGCCGTCGACGTCGACTACGAGGACTGGATGGGGACCCGCCACATGAGCGCGCTCGAGGTCTCCGCCAGACCCGGCGTCGTCGCCACGCTCACCCTCAGCGAGGAGACCGGCCGGGTCACCGTCTTCCGGGACGGCCGGGTGCGGGACGTCCCCGCCCCCGCCGCCGACGACTGATCGGGGTCGGGCGGTGACGACCGGAAGCGCGGGCGACGGGGGACTTTGCCGGTCTCCCGTCGACGACCGTCGGCCGTCGACGCCGCCGCGCCGACGGGGGTCCCTCCGGGGGCTACACAGTTCGGTCTCCCGACGCTAACATCCTAGAGTCGCTCTATTCCCGGGACGAACCGATACCCTAGCGTGCATGCCCGGAACGGTCACCGACCGACCCGCCGACGGGGAGTCCGCCGCGCGCGAGACGGACGCCGACTCCACCTCCCGTGACGCCGCCGACTCGGATCACGCCCCGGACAGAGACGCCGACACTCGCGACGCCGACCCCGCCGAGGTACGAGAGGACCTGCTCGCGCTCTCGGCCCTGCTGGGTCGCAAGTGGCACCTGGTCGTCCTCGACAGACTCCTCCGCGAGCCCGCCGGCTTCAGCGCCCTGGAGCGAGACATCGACGGCATCTCCGGGAAGGTGCTGTCGGACAGCCTCGAGGACCTCGAGGAGAAGGGGTTCGTCGACCGCACGGTCCTCAGCGAGCGGCCGTTCCGCGTCGAGTACTCCCCCACCGACGCCGGCCGGTCGCTGTCGCCCGTCGTCGAGGTCGTCCGCCGCGACGACCTCCCCCTGTCCTGAGGGGCCCGTCGCGCCGACCGCCTCCCCCTGCCCCGTGCGGCCCCACCCTCCCCACGTCCCGCCGATGTCACCGACCGGTCGCCGCCCCGACCCGCCAGGCTCGTTCTCCGGCGTCCGGACGCTCGTCGTCCTCGCAGTCGCGCTCGCCCTCGCAGTCTCCGGGCCCGCCGCGACGCCGGCCGCGGCGTCCCTCTCGGCGGCCCCGTCCCCCGCGGGGACGGTCGACCCGACCGACCGACCCCGACTCGCGGGAGCGGGACCGACCGCCGGCCCGACCGGCGCGGCTCGACTCCCGACGGTGGTGGCCGCGTGGAACGGATCGGTCCTGACGGCGAACGGGACCGTCGCGGAAGCCTCCGGGAACGGGACGAACCGGACCGCGAGCGGGAACGGAACGAGAGCGGGAAGTCCGGACGGGACCGCGAGCGGGAACGGGACGGACGGCCGAGCGGGCGGGATCGACGGCGGACCGGAAGGGTGGTCGGTGGAGCGCTCGGACGAGGACGTCGAGGTGACGGGGCCGGGGCTGGACTACGAGTCCGACGCCGACGGCCTCGACGTGGAGGCGACGGTGGGGGGCGAACGCGTCGAGATCGAACGGTCCGAGGAGCGCGTCGAGGTGAGCGGACCCGGGTTCGAGATCGAACAGGACGGGACCGGCGTCGACGTCGAGGCCGACGGCCGGCCGGTCGACGTGGCGGGGACGGGCGGGAACGAGACCGCGGGCGGGAACGGGACGGCCACCCGGAACCCGAACGAGACCGCGGGCGGGAACGGGACGGACGGTCGAGCGCGAGGGACGGACGGCGGATCGGGCTGGTCGGTGGAGCGCTCGGACGGGCGAGTCGAGGTGACGGGGCCGGGGCTGGACTACGAGTTCGACGCCGACGGCCTCGACGTGGAGATCGAACGCGGGGGCGAGCGGCTCGACCTGTCGGCCGAGGGCGCGGCGGTCGACCTCTCGGGGCCGGGGTACGAGATCGAACAGGACGGAGCCGGCGACCTCGACGTGGAGATAGCGGACGGGAGCGGCGACTGAGGGTCCGGCGGCTCCGCGGCGGCCGACGGCGTCGGCGAGTCCCGCTCGGACCGGCGGGCCGCGGTCGGTCGACCGGCGGATCTCAGCCGGCCGACTCGTTCCCGTCCTCGGCGGTCGCGTCGGGGGCCACCGGCGCGTCGGGGCCGACGTCGGGGACCGTCACCAGCGACCGATCGTCGGGCTCGACCCCGACCAGCAGCGCGGTCGAGACGGTCCCCCCGTCGAGGTCGACCTCGTACCGGTCGAGTTCGCGCCCGTCGTCGGCCCGGCGGAGGACGACCGTCGTCTCGCCGGGTTCGACGGGGACGTAGCCGTCGGCCGCCCGGAAGGAGGTGCCGTGGGTCAGGGTCCGGTTGCGCCCGGCGAGGGACGCCGACACGCGCGGGGTCGCGGACGACCCGTGGACGAACCGGACCAGCGCCGTCTCCTCGTCGGGGACGACGTGGTCGTCGGCCAGGAACGTCGCCTGCGGGCCGACGGCGCCGTCGGGCCCCGTCTCCCCGGTCAACAGGAGGGTGTGGTTGCCGCCCGTCACCAGCGGGACGTCCACGTCGAAGAGCTCCGTGTCGCTGCCCGCGAGCAGCGCCTCGACGTCGTACTCGGAGTCGCCCGGCTCGACCGCGACGTACGGCCCGCCGACGCCGGCCTCGATCGTGACCGGCGGGGCGTCCTCGACGACGGCGTCGACCGGCGGGAGTCGCGGCGCGGCGTGGAGTACGCGCACCCGGGTGAGCGTCTCGGACGGCGGGACCCCGCCCAGCACGGTCCCGCCCAGCGACGTCGCCGCGACGGTGGTCGGCGGTTCGTCGGCCCCGGCGCCGGCGTCACGGAACACGAGCAGTTCGAGGGCCTCCTCGACCGGCGCGTCCGGGTTCCGGAACCCGGTCAGAAAGAGCGTGTGGGCCGTCTCCTCGTCGGGGGTGAACTCGAAGGTGGCCAGGGGCTCCGCGCTCTCGTTGTCCGCCGGACGCACCGCCACCCGGAGCTCCTGGGCCGGCACGTCGATGTACGGACCCTCGTCGGGGAAGGTGATCCCCCCGGCCAGGGTCCCGTTGCCGCCGCCGTCCGGGTCGGACACCGTGACGGTCAGCGGGCCGGCGTCGGGCGAGGCGTGGAACAGGCGCAGCGACGCCCGGTCCTCGTCGGGCACGTCCGGATCGTCGGCCAGCAACACGGGGCGAAAGGAGAGGCTCCCGTTCACGATCGCGGCCGTCAACACCAGCGTGACGTTCGCCGGCGGCAGGTCCACGTCCCGGTCCAGCAGCTCGTCGCCGCTGCCGTTGGCCTCCATCTCGAACTCGTAGGTGTTCCGGTCCGCCTCGAGGTCGACGTAGCCGGTCCCCTCGCCGGCGGTGAGGTTCGTCGCGATCCGCTCGTTCTCGACCTCCAGGTCGATCCGCGGGAGCAGCGGCGACGTGTGGACCACCCGGAACCGCGTCAGGTTGCCGTTCTCGTCGTCCTCGTCGTCCGCCGACCCGTCCTCCTCGTCCGCGAAGATCCCGTTCTCCGCACTCTCGGTCCCGTTCTCCTCG
>CAZMWG010000001.1:57045-72673 GCA_964569925.1 uncultured Halobacteriales archaeon
CCCCGTCCGAGGCGTTCTCGTCGTCCGACGGCGCCGGATCGCCGGCCTGCGGGAGGACACCTCCTCCCGACCCCGTGACCGAGGGGACGGCGCCGGCGGCCGACGAGTCGACGGCGTTCCGGAGCGGTCCGTCGGCGGCACCGCCGGAGCGGTCGTCCGCGGGCACGCTCGCGGCGGCCGCGGGTCCGACGGCCGTCGCCACGATCACGGCCGTCGCCACGGCGACGATCGCTGCCGCGGCCGCGGCGCCCGCCGTCGCCCTCCCGCTCGTCGCGACACGGCACCCCGTGTCCCCGTCCCGTCCGTTCCCGGCCGTCGCCGGGGGATCCGTCGTCGACACCCGTGTCGGTACCGACGCCGCCGACCAATAGCCGGCTCCTAGCCCGCTACCCCCCGACGGGCTAGGTAGTGAGGCGGCGCCCGCCCGTCGGGACCGGCCCGACGATCGCGCCGTGGCCGACCCGACCACCACGCCGTCGTCGGACTCACGAGCACGACCCGGCGGACCGGACGACCACGCTCCGGCCGACCGGACGACGGCGACGGGGAGCGCGGCGACGGCGTGACGGCCGACCGGCGACGACGGTCACCGCGGCGCGGGCGGTACAACGGGCTTTCCGCCCGGTAACGGATCTGTACCGCCGGTTGGGTCGGCAAAAGGAGGTCATAACCATGTGAACGCCGACCCAAGTCCGGGGTACCCGTGCGCGGACGGCAGGCCAGGAGTCGGCGTGCCGAGTCGCGGCCGAGACCGCGACCGGCGCGGCCGACGGCAGGGGTGCCCCACGCGGCGACCCCGGGGACCGCGAGCCGGGGTCGTCGCCGCCCGCGAGCGGACCGCATCGATCACCGCCGTCCCGCCGTCACCGGCGGGTGGCCGGCAACGGAACTCACCGATCCACAGACATGTCAACTCACCCGTTCAACCAGCCGTCGCCACAGAACAGCACGCCGTACAACTCCGGGAGCCAGCAGACCTGGGCCGGGGGGACACAGGTCCCGCCCACGCAGGCTCGGAAGCCCAGCTGGTCGCCGCCGATCGACGTCCTCGACAACGAGGACGAGCTCTGGGTGTTCGTCGACCTGCCGGGGTTCACCGGCGACGAGATGGAGGTCCGCGGCAACGAGACCACGCTGGTCGTCGCCGCCGAGCGGTTCGACGAGCGCGAGGAGGGCCGCCAGGCGATCGTGAACGAGCGGCCCACCCGCTACCAGCGGACCGTACCGCTGCCGGTCGCGGTGGACATCGGCGACGCCGAGATCAGCTACGAGGACGGCGTCTGCAAGATCACGCTCCCGAAGGCCGAGTCCGACCGCTACCAGACCATCGAGTTCTGACCCCGGCGGCACGCCCCGCGACCGTCGTCCTGCTTCTCTCCGCCGACACCCCCGGACAGCGGCGGCGCCCGCTACCGCCAAGCAGCGGTGACGCCGCCCGTCATCGTCTGCCCGTCGGTCCGCCCCGCCGGCGTCACGGGCTCCGCTCCTTTTCCAGCCTCGTCGTTCTCGCCTCCCGCTCCTCGCCCCCCGCCGGCGTGACCCGCGTTCGGCCGCCGTTACCGGACCGTCCTCGTCCGTCGAGGAGCCCACGCTCGCGTCGTGACGGCGGGTAAGACCGAACTACCGCCCGGTCGCTCGGAACCGCCGCTGGAGCGCCCGAGAGCGCCGTCTCCGACACCCAGGCGGTCCTGAGCGGCCCGCGGGTCCCCGACACCCGCGACTGATCGGCACCACGGCTTTCTCGGGGTTGACGAAACGTGCCCGGTAGGCAGTCAATAATGCGCGCTCCCGAGCACGATCCGGTATCCAGGCGACAGTTTCTCCACAGCACAGTGGCCGCCGGCGCGGCGGTCGGCCTCGCGGGTCCCGCGGCGGCGGACGACGGCGACGACGGGGGCGGCGGGGAGCGAACGGAACGGCGCGTCGTGGGCACCGCGACCGCCGCGGCGGCCGACCGGGTCCGCCGGCGGGCCGAGCGGGTAGTCCGCGAGATCGACTTCGGCGACCGCGGCCGGGTCGTCGTCGGCGAGTTCCCCGTCGCCGAGGTCGACATCGAGTCCGACCCCGAGGTGCGCTACGTCGAGAGCGACGCCGACGTCCGGGTGCTCGGCGAGCGCGTCGACACCTCGACCGTCGAGGTCGACCTCGAGGACCAGCTCGTCCCCTGGGGGGTCGAGCGGGTCGGCGCCGACGTCGTCCACGAGCGGGGGGAGACCGGCGCCGGGGCCGACGTGGCGATCGTCGACACGGGGATCGACAGCGACCACCCGGACCTGCGGGCGAACCTCGGCGAGGGGTACGCCGTCGTCCAGAACCCCGCCGGGCGGCGGCCGTGGGACGACGACCACGACCACGGCACTCACTGTGCCGGCATCGCGGGCGCGGCCGCCAACGACCGGGGCGTCGTCGGGGTGGCGCCGGACGTGACGCTGCACGCGGTGAAGGTGATCTCCGCCGACGGCGGCGGGAGCGCCTCGAGCATCGCCGAGGGCCTGCGCTGGGTCGCCGACCGGGGGTACGACGTGGCGAGTCTGAGCCTCGGCAGCACCTCGGCCTCCTCGGTGATCCACGACGCCGTGCGCTACGCGACCGACGCGGGCGTGCTGGTGGTCGGCGCGGCCGGCAACGAGGAGCCCGACGAGGACAGCGTCCACTACCCCGGGGCCTTCCCGGAGGCGATCTGCGTCGGCGCCACCGCCGAGAGCGACGACATGGCCGACTTCTCGCTGACCGGCGACGCCGTCGAACTGTCGGCGCCGGGCGCCGGGATCCCGTCGACGACGATCGGCGACTACGCCCGCTTCTCGGGCACGTCGATGGCGACGCCCCACGTCTCCGGTGCGGCCGGGCTGCTCGCGACGGTCGGCCTGTCTGCCGACGCCGTCCGCGAGCGGCTCTCGGCCACCGCCGACGACCTCGACCACGACGAGGAGGAGCAGGGCAACGGGCTGCTCGACGTCGACGGCGCGCTCGAGGGGGTCGGCGGCGGTGGCGGCGACGGCGAGTTCGGCGCGGTCACGCGCAGCCCCACCGGCATCTCCCGGACGGCCGCGACGCTGAACGGCGCGCTCGCCGGGCTGGGCGGGGCCGACGCGGCGACCGTCGGCTTCCGCTACTGGGTCGCCGGCGACCGCGAGGCCACCGAGACGACCGTCGAGGTCGGCTCGCGGTCGGCCGCCGGCGGCTTCGAGGCGCCGATCGAGGGGCTGACCAGCGACACGACCTACGCCGCCGTGGCCTACGCCGTCGCCGGCGGCGAGGAGGTGACCGGCCGGCCGACGGAGTTCGCCACCGCCCCGGCACCCACCGACGGCTTCGCGGTCGAGACGGGACCGGTCGAGGACGTCGACGAGGACGAGGCGGAACTCGTCGGGCGGGTGACCGAGATCGACGTCCCCGAGGTGGTCGCCGGCTTCGAGTTCCGTCCCGCGGGGGACGGCCAGGACGGGGCCGGGGAGTGGCGCCGCACGGACACCGACGAGGTGGACGAGACCGGCCCGTTCTCCGAGGACGCCGAGGACCTCGACCCCGGCACCACCTACGAGTACGTCGCCTACGGGACCGCGGGCGACGTGGAGCTACGGGGCGGGAAGCGGGAGTTCACGACCGCCGGCGGCGACGGGGGCGGCGGGGAGCCGACCCTGAGCGTCGAGACGGGCGCCGCCGCGGACGTCGACGAGGAGAGCGCGGAACTGGCGGGCCGGGTGGTCGAGTTCGGCGGGATGGAGGCGGCGACCGTATTCTGTGAGTTCCGGCCCGCCGACGACGCCGGCGGCGGGACCTGGATCCGGACGGAGGTGGACGACGTGGACGAGCCCGAGGGGTTCGCGGAGGACGCCGAGGGGCTCTGGCCCGGGACCACCTACGCCTACCGCGCCGTCGCGGTCGGCGGCGGGATCGAGACCCGCGGCGAGGAGCGGACGTTCACCACCGCCGGCGGCGACGAGGACGGAAACGGAGGTGGCGGGGAGCCGACCCTGAGCGTCGAGACGGGCGCCGCCGCGGACGTCGACGAGGACGAGGCGGAACTCGTCGGTCGGGTCGTCGAGTTCGACGGGGCCGAGGAGGCGACGGTGAGCTTCGAGTTCTGGCCCGCGGCCGACCGCGGCGCCGTCCGGCGGACGGACAGCGACGAGGTGGACGAGGCCGACGGGTTCGACGAGGACGCGGAGGACCTCTCGCCGGAGACGACCTACGGCTACGTCGCGACGGCCCGGGCCGCCGGCGTCGAGGTCCGCGGCGAGGTGCGGACGTTCACCACCGCCGCCGACGACTGAGCGCGGCCGGGGTGGAGCCTCGACGACGACCTCGCTCTCGACAGGGCGTCCGCCGTCCGGGACGCGAACGGCCGACCGGGTTATCCGTCTCGGATGCTAACAGTTCGCATGGTACGAGCACCAAACGGCCGAGAGTCCGGCGAGGAGGTCGACGAGGAGAGGCGACGGCTGTTCGGCGTCGCGGCGGCCGTCGTCGCCGCGCCGGTGTGGGGGCCGCGCCTCGTGTCGACGCGTGCGGGGCGGTCGGCGGCCGGCGTCGACGTCGGGCCGGGCGCCGAACTGACCGACGACGGCGGGGCAGCGGTCGTCGGACCGAGCGACGAGGCGGGTGTGAGCGGCGACCGGGACGACGACGCCGGCGCGGACGAGACACTCGACGGGATCGACGCGGACTGCGAGACCGTGCGGGCGTTCCGGACGTTCGGCGAGGTGCTGACGGTGTGTGTCGACGCGACGTCGTGGCGGGAGACGACCGCCGACGCCGACGACGAGGAGGCGCGGGTGGCCTTCGACGCGAACGGAACCCTCCGGCTGTTCGAGGAGGAGGGCGTGGACGACGGCGAGGAGGAGACGATCCTCGAGGTGTACGATCAGAACGGGACGCTCCGGTTGCGCGAGGAGAGCCGGAAGAACGGCGAGGAGGAGGACCTGCTCGAGGTGTTCGACGGGAACGGAACCTTGCGCGTGCGCGAGGAGAACGAGGACGACGACGAGGGGGAGGAGCTGGTGGAGCTGTACGACGAGAACGGGCAGCTCCGGGTCCGGGAACGGGTCGAGGAGGACGACGACGAGCTGTCGGAGCGGTTCGACGAGAACGGGACGCTCAGGGAGCGCGAGCGGATCGAGGAGGACGGCGACGAGCTGTCGGAGCGGTTCGACGAGAACGGGACGCTCAGGGAGCGCGAGCGGATCGAGGAGGACGGCGACGAGTCGCTGGAACGGTTCGACGAGAGCGGGACGCTGCGGTTCTCCCGACGCGAGGACGAGGACGGCGACGTCGTGGTGCAGGTGTTCGACGCCGAGGGCGAGTTGCTGACGGAGCGCCGCGAGGACGAGGACTAGCACCGCCGGCAGACCCCGAACGGCCCCGGCTCGTCACCGGACGCGACGAGCACCCCGGCGGACTCCGGTGCCCCGTGACGCCGACGGGCCGGGACCGGCGACGGGCGGAAGGCACCCCCTGACGCCGCGGGCGACGGTAAGCCGACGGTACCGGCACGTGTTACCGGATAACTAAGCGCGGCCCGGACCGGCTCTCGGCATGCCCAGCGCACGAACCGCGGTTCCGATCCTCGCGGCGCTCGCCGTCGTCGCCGTCGCGCTCCTCGTCCCGCCGGGACCCGGCGCCGCGGCCGCGCCGACCCCCATCGACTCCTGCACCACGATCACCGAGTCGGGGAGCTACGTCCTCGCGGACGACATCGACGACGCCCGACGGGGGTGTATCCGGATCGCCGCGAGCGACGTGACGCTCTCGGGCGACGGCAACGAGATCGCCGGCACCTGGGAGGAGGGCGGCGTCCCGACGAGCGTCGAGGGGCTCCGTGACCGGGGCGCCCGCGCCGCACCGCAGCGCGGGGCCCTGGTCGTCGTCGCCCCGCAGGGGCCCGACGAGACCTTCCGGAACGTCACCACGCCGACGCCGACCCCCGACGCGACGGCCGGGCCGAACGGCACGGCCGGGCCGAACACGACCGCCACTGCGACGCCGAACGCGACCGCCACCGCGACGTCAACCCCGGACGCGACCGTCACGCCCGCGCCGAACGCGACCGCCACGCCCGCGCCGAACGCGACCGCCACGCCCGCGCCGAACGCGACCGCCACCGCGACGTCAACCCCGAACGCGACGGCCACCCCGCCGTTCCCGGTCGAGACGGTCGACGGCACGCCGACCGCCGAGAACGCGACGGCGGCGCCGACCGCCACCGACGGGAACGGGACCGTCGGGACGGTGCGCAACGTCACGGTGGAGGACCTGGCGGTGACGGAGGGTCGCGTGGGCGTCTACGTCGCCAACGCCAGCGGGACGGAGGTCCGGTCGGTGACGGTCCAGGAGACGGGGATCGGTGTCGCCGCCGTCGACACGACCGGGACGCGGATCCGGGCGAGCGAACTCGAACGCAACGCGGGCGCCGGCGTGCTGGCGGTCGGCGCCGACGGCACCCGGATCGACGACACGACCGGCGAGCGCAACGGCGGCGCCGGGGCACTGCTCGTGAACGTCGACCGGTCGTTCGTCGACGGCGGGGAGTTCTCGAACAACGACGGCGTCGGCGTCGAGATCACACGCTCGGACGACGCGACCGTCAGGGACGCCGCGATCGAGCGCAACGACGGCAACGGGCTCAACGTCACCGACGCGCGCAACGCCACCGTCCGGAACGTCGAGGCCTCGGGCAACGAGGGCGCCGGCGTCCTGATCCGGCGGGCCGTCCGGGCCTCCGTCACCGACTCGACGGTCCGCAACAACGGCCGCGGCATCGCCGTCTTCGAGTCCGAGCGGACCACGCTCCGGCGCAACTCGGTCTCGGGCAACGACCAGATCAACATTCTGATCCGCTGAGCGGTCGCGACGGAGCGACCGCCGGCGGTCGTCCCACAGACCACGGCCGGCGCCCGACCGGTTCGCCCGTCCGCCGTCCACGACGACGACCCGACGCCCGTCCCTGCCCGTGGCGTCGCCTCGGTGCCCGCCCGCCGTCCGCGACGTCACACCGGTGCCGGATCAGTTCGTCCGCCGACCCCCTGCTGACCGAGAGTAAACCGGACGGCGCTATACAGAACCCGCACCCCGTGGCCGTGGGCTCCGCGGGGAACCGGCGTTCTCCCACCCGCGGCAGCGCTCCGCCGCGGAACTCGTGACTCGATCCGCGGCGCCGTCACGGCATCGACGACCGCCCGCCGGGACGATCCGCGACGACGGCGCCGCCGCTGGCCGAGTCCGGCGTCGAAAGAACGGGCCGCCTCGGGTCCGCGGAGCGGGCGAGGTCAGTCCCCGCCGCCGCCATCGATCCCGTCGTCGGTCTCGATCTCGAGGTCGCTCCGCCCGTCCAACTCGAAGCCGCCGGTGTCGATCTCGATGTCGTTGCCCCGGCCGTCGTCGAACTCGATCCGGCTACCGGACCGCTCGTAGCTCAACCCGTCGGCGGTGTCGACCTCGAGATCCCTGCCGTCCTGTTCGACGTCGCTCTCGTCGTCCTGGAACTCGAGATCGCCGTCGCCGTCGTTCTCGAACTCGGCGTCGTCGGCGTCGACCTCCAGCTCGTCGTTCTCGTCCTGTTCGACGTCGTTGTCGACGTCTTCGAACTCGACGTCGCCGTCGCCGTCGTTCTCGAAGTCGACGTCGCGCTCCTCGTCGTCGACCTCGAGTTCGTCGTCGTCGTCGATCTCGACCTCGCCGTCCCGGTGTTCGACCTCGGTGTCGCCGTCCTCGTCGATCTCGATGTCGATCGGGCCGTCGTCGCTCTCGAAGTCGAAGTCGTCGCTGTCCCGTTCGAGGTCGACGTTGTCGTTCTCGACCTCGACGTCGTCGCTGTCCTGTTCGATCTCGACGGCGCCGCTCTCGACGCCGACGACGCCGCCGTCGTCCTCGGTCTCGTAGTCGAGTTCGGCGTTCTCGATCTCCACGTCGCCGTCGCGCTGCTCGATCTCCAGGTCCTCGCGCTCGACGTCGACCTCGTCGCCGTCGTTCTCGGTCTCGAAGTCGAGGTCGTTGGCGTCGTTCTCGACCTCGGTGTCGCCGTCGCGCTGCTCGATGCTGACCCCGCCGCTTTCGATGTCGATCCGGTTGCCGTCCTCGCTGACCTCGAAGTCGAGGTCCGCGTCGGAGTCCTCGACCTCGAAGTCGCCGTCGCTGATCTCGACCTCCTGTCCGTCGCGCTCGATGTCCACGTCGCCGGAAGACTGTGCGCTCGCGACGCCCGCCGCCCCGAAGGCGAGCAGGGCCGTCAGTACGACCGCCAGTCCGGTGGTGTGTATCCGTCTCATGATGTCGTCTCGGCTGCGGGTGTTCGTCTCACGCTCTCGTTCCGTGGGTTCGTTTCTGTGGCCGGTCTCGGTCCGCGCTCGTCCCGAGAAGAGGTGTGGTTCCGACGGTCGGTTCCCGCCGCGTGCGGACGGCGGGGTCGTCGGTCGGCGTGGGTCGGCGCGGTCGGTCCGCGCCGGCGTCCGTCCCGATCAGTCCGCGCTGACCTCGGTGTCGCCGCCCTCGTCGATCTCGACGTCGAGGTTGTCGCGGCCCTCGACCTCGAAGTCGCCGTTGTCGAGTTCGATGTCGTTGTCGCCGCCGTCTTCGAACTCGATGCTACCCGCGTTGTTCTCGTAGTCCAGTCCGTCCTCCGTGTCGACCTCCAGGTCCTCGCCGTCCTGTTCGATGTCGCTCTCGTCGTCCTCGAACTCGATGTCGCCGTCGCCGTCGTTCTCGAACTCGGCGTCGTCGGCGTCGACCTCGAGTTCGTCGTCACCGTCCTGTTCGACGTCGTTGTCCTCGTCGGAGAACTCGACGTCGCCGTCACCGCTGTTCTCGAAGTCGACGTCACGCTCGTCGTCCTCGACCTCGAGTCCGTCGTCCTCGTCGATCTCTATCTCTCCGTCCTGGTGGTCGACCTCGACGTCGCCGTCCTCGTCGATCTCGATGTCGATCGGGCCGTCGTCGCTCTCGAAGTCGAAGTCGTCGTCGGACCGGTCGAGGTCGATGTTGTCGTTCTCGACCTCCACGTCGCCGTTGTCCTGTTCGATCTCCACGTTGCCGCTCTCGACGTCGACGACGCTGCCGTCGTCCTCGGTCTCGTAGTCGAAGTCGGCGTTCTCGACCTCGACGTCGCCGCTGCTCTGTTCGATCTCCAGGTCCTCACGCTCGACGTCGACGTCGCCGCCGTCGTCGCTGGTCTCGAACTCGAGGTCGTTGGCGTCGTTCTCGACGTCCACGTCGCCGTCACGCTGTTCGATCTCCGCGTCGCCGCTCTCGACGTCGACCGTGTCGCCGTCGTCCTCGACCTCGAAGTCGAGGTCGCTGTCGGAGTCCTCGACCTCGTAGTCGCCGTTGCTGACCTCGACCTCCTGGCCGTTACGTTCGATGTCGACGTCTCCGTTGCTCGCCTCCACCTCGGAGGACTGCGCGCTCGCGGCGCCCGCGGCTCCGAACGCGAGCAGGACCGTCAGTACGATCGCCAGACCGGTTGTGTGTATCTGTTTCATGTCTGTGTCCCGGCGACCGTCCCGTCCGGCGACCCCGCGTCCACCGCGGGAGCGGAGTCGGGCCGGGGGGCGGTCGCCGCGGCGGAACCGCAGGTCGGTTCCCGCGTCGACGGGACGAGTATCACTTGGGCGCCCGGCCGGGTGTACGGGAGTCCTATTCGTTTTCCCCCGCCGGACCTATCCTCTGAGGCACCGTCCGGAGACGGTCCGTTCCTCCCGAACTGCAGGGGTGTGTCCGACGCGGGGGGACCGCCGACGTTCGGCCGTCGAACGGGTCCTCGCGTCCGCCGGCCGACTAGCGTTCCCGCCCCCTAACTGGAGAGGTGTCGAGCACTCGCGGATCCGGCCCCCCCGTTGGTGTATGGACCGTCCACCCGAGAACACCGCCGACGGACCGCCGCTCCCCGAGGGGCTGGAGGACATCCTCGTCGCCCGCGAACCCGGCTCGGCGCCGCTGCTGTACGACCGCCGGAATCGGGACGCCTGGATCCGCTCGTCCGCGCTCGTCCCCCTGGCCGAGCGCCGCTGACGGCCGGCCGCCGGACACTCCGGTTCCGGTCCGTTCCCGCCGGCGACCGCGTCGCTCCCGACGCGACCCCTCCCGGTCACGTCGCTCCCGGCTGTTCCCTCGCCGGCCGCGGTACGCCGGTGGCGAGGCCGACGACCGTGAGCCCGGGACGCCTCGTCCCCGATCGAGAGCGCGTCGTTTCCGGATCGATCCCGTCCGGATGCCGATCGGTCGTCGTCGCCCCATGAACACCTGCCGGTACGCGACGCCGACGGGCCCGCCCGCCGCCGCCGACGGTCGGCTTACCGTCCGATCCGGACGGGACTCGCCTGCGTCAGCGGGCTTACCGCGCCGGACGGGGACGGACGGTCCCGCGGCTATTTGCCGCACGCTGCCGATCCCCACGCTGGCGGACCACGGTGCGACGCCCCCCGACGACGGAGGTGGCGCCGCCCCGTGGCCGCCGGAGCACCATGCCCATCGAGGACATCTGCCGATCGCGGGACGAACTGGTGTCGGCCGCCGCGGACACGCCGGTCCGGGAGCTGTGTGGACTGATGGACACCTACGAGGTGGGTTCGGTCGTCATCGAGGACGACGGCCGGCCCCGGGGGATCGTCACCGACCGGGACGTGGCGATGGCGCTCGGCGCCGGGGACGACCTCGCCGGGGCGACGGCCGCCGACGTGATGAACGGCGACCCGTTCGTGATGCGGGCCGACGACGGCGTCGGGGACCTGTTCGGCGTGATGGCCGCCCGGAGCGTCCGCCGGATGCCCGTCGTCGAGGACGGCGAACTGTGTGGTATCGTCACGCTCGACGACCTCGTCGTCCTCCTGGAGGACGAACTGAGCGATCTCTCGTCGATCATCCGGGCCGAGTCGCCGCCGTACGGGACGCCCTGACCGGATCGACGCCGGCCGGCCCGCTCCCGGCGTCCCGGTCTCCGCCGCTCCGCCGGACTCGGCCCGGACGCCCAAAGCGTCATTAGCCGGACGGCCGTGGTCGCGGCCTGTGACCTACGAACACACACCGGTGACCGTCGCGGGGAAGCGGGCGATCGTCGTCGGCGGGACCAGCGGGATCGGCCGCGCGATCGCGCTGGGCTTCGCCGAGGAGGGCGCCGACGTGGTCGCGACCAGCCGCCGTGAGGACGCCGTCGCGGAGACCGCCGAGGAGATCGAGCGACGGGGGGTCGACACCGCGCGGGTGACCTGTGACGTCACCGACCGCGAGTCGCTCGACCGGCTGACCGAGCGCACGGTCGAGGAACTCGGCGGGGTCGACGTCGTCGTCGCCTCGCAGGGCGCCATCTCCCGGGAGAGCGTGCTCGGGATCGACGAGGCGTCCTGGGACCGCGTGACCGACGTCGCGCTGGACGGGGTCCGCCGGCTCGTCCAGGCGACGGTCCCGGCGATGGACGAGGACGGCTCCGTGGTCGCCATCTCGTCGCTCGCGGCCCGGCTCGCGATGGCCGACCTCCCCGCGTACGCCGCGGCCAAGGGCGGCGTGGAGTCGTTCGTCCGTGCCGCCGCGAAGGAGCTGGCGCCCGGGGTCCGGGTCAACGCGATCGCCCCCGGGTTCGTGCTCACCCCACAGAACGCCGACACCTACGCGGAGGGGACCGAGAAGCGCGCCCGGATCGACGAACGGACGCCGCTGGGCCGGCTCGGCGAGCGCGAGGAGATGGTCGGCGCCGCCGTCTACCTCGCCAGCGACGCCGCCTCCTACGTCACCGGCGAGACGCTGACCGTCGACGGCGGCTTCGCCGACAGCGCGCTGTGACCGGTCCGCGGTCGTGGTCGTCCTCGACGGACGACGGCGACACCGACTCCAGCGGTGACACGCCGTCCGTCCCCGACGACGGTCGGGTCCGAGCGGTGCGGTCCGCCGGCGGGCGTCCCCGCCCGCTCCCGGGTGACGACACTCTACACCGCCCCCTTCTGCCGTCGCGCCGCGCCCGTCCCTCTCGGCCGTTCTCGACCCACCGGCCCCGTGGCGAGCCGTCCCGGTAGCGGGCCGCCGTCGCGACCGTCCGGGTGCGAGGCTCCGCTCCGAGTTCCACCGCCGCCGTGACCGTCGACGCCGTTCCGCTGTTCCGCGGCGCCCCCTATTTTGTATAGCGATATACAGTTTAAGCGCCGGTTCGGGGTGACGGCCGCCGGTCTGAACCGTCACCGCGACTACGTCTCCGGACGCGGTATGGCCGCCCGTGACCGCTCTGGGCGGCGCGGAGACGGCCCACGACCGGTTCTCGCTGCCGCCTCCCGGCTACGACGCCGCCGTCGGCCCGCTGTTCCGGCCCGACCGGCTCCAGCGGGCCGCAGTCGACCGGCCGGGGATCGACGCCGGCGACCGGGTGCTCGACGTCGGCTGTGGCACCGGCCGGACGCTCGACCACGTGCGCGAGGCCGGCGGCCGGGACACGGGGTGGACCTGAGCGAGCCACAGCTACGGACCGCACGGCGAAAGCGCCCCGACGCCCGGCTGATCCGGGCCGACGCCAGGCGGCCCCCGTTCGCGGACGCGACGTTCGACGCCGCGGTCTCGGTCGGGCCCACTGGCCCGCACCGGTCGCGGCCCTCGCCGAGTGTCGCCGGGTCGTCGCGCCGGGCGGTCGGATCGCGGTGCTGGGGCTCAACCGCCGGCCCCCGTCGCCGTGGACGCCGCTATGGAACCTCCGAGACGCGACGTACGCAGGGCTCTACCTGCGACACTCCCCCGAAGAGGCCGCCCGGCTGTTCCGCGAGGCCGGGCGGGAGGGGGTCAGCGCCTTGATCGTCGGCCCGGACTGGAGTCCCCCGATCGCGGTCCTCGCCGACGGACGTCGTCCGGAGTGATCGCTCGTCGCGAGACCCGTCCGATCCCCCCAGCCCCGCCGGGGACGGCGAGCGGGCGCCGAGTCCGGGGGGTCGACGGCGCGAGAGCCGGTTCGACGGGCCCGACACGCAGACCAGGGGAGACGCCGGCGACGGACCTCGAACCCCGGACCTGACGGCGACGAGCCGACCCACGGCGGGTTTCGTATAGCACGTCGCGGTTTATGCTCGACGCCGCGAACGCCGGCTCGGCGTTCGATACGCGAGGCAGGTTCCGAGGAGAGCGCCGCTCGGCGTCGATCCGAGGGGAGTCACCGGCCGACGCCGCCGGGGACGGCCGCGACCGCGGCGGTCAGCCCCCGAACGCGTCGACGCCGTCGAACTCGCCGGCCGCGACCGCGGCGGTCAACCCGTCGAGGTCCGGTTCGCCGACGGCGTTGGGGTACTTCCGCCGGAAGTACCTGACCAGGTTCTCGACGTCCCGGCGGAGCAACTCGCCGGCGTTGGCGTGGTCCACGGGGACCGCCTGGGGCCAGTCGAACACCGTGACGCCGTCGCTGGCGACGAAGACGTTGTGTTCGCTCATGTCGGCGTGGACGTAGCCGGCCGCGTGGGCCCGCTCGGTCTCCTCCAGGATCAGGTCGAGCACGCCGACGGCCTGTCCCGGATCGAGGGCGGCCCGGGCCAACTCGACGCCCTCGACCTTCTCCATCAGGACGGCGTGGCGGTTGGCGTCGATCGGCTGGGGGACGCTGACGTCGGGGTACAGCGTCTCCAGGGCGTCGTGTTCGCGCTCGGCGGCCTTCCGGGCGGTGTACTGCCAGGAGACGTGCTCGCGGTCGGCGGTGTACTCCCGCTCCTTGGCGACCTCGCGGAAGTTCGTGTACCCCTCGCGGTGGAACTTCAGCGCCAGGGGCCGGTAGGACGCCGCCTCGTAGACGTCGCTCTCCTTGCCCACGCCCAGCGGCGCGCCCAGCCCCTCCAGGGAGCCACGCTCGGCGAGGGTGTGCAGCGCCAGCGCGTCGTACCCCTCGAAGGTGAGCTTGTACCCCTCGTACTGGATCGTCCGGCGCTCGATCAGGTCCCGGTCGGCACAGCGGTCGATCCGGTAGTCCAGGTCGTCGGCCTCGAGCCCCGAGAACTCCGGTAGCTTCCCCCGGTCGACCCACTCCGCGAACCGCATCCCCTGCTCGACCCCCGACAGCAGATAGAAGTCCTCCGACTCCAGCTCCGCCATCACCGGAGCGACGTTCTGCACCATCGAGCGGCCGTAGTCGGCCGATCCGTATAAGCGCGGCGCGTCGGCCGGAACCGAGGGATAAATCGTATGTCGCTATATCGAATTCGGACGACCGCTCGCGGGACGGCCGGTCGATCGACGACCGGGAAGCGAGGATCGCCGGGCGTCCTCACCCGCTCCACGACCGGACCAGCCGGCGGTCGATCCCGCGGCCGGTCGATCCGTCGAGCACCCGCCCGAGGGGGTGGAAGGCGACGGCCGACGCCTCCTCGCCGGGCCTAAGATCGCCGTCGACCGCGGCGCGATCCACCGCGTACGCGATCATCACGTAGTGTCGATCCCGGTGTTCGCTGTCGGCGACCGTCGCCAGCGAGAGATCGTCGTGCCGGGCCGCGAGACCGGTTTCCTCCGCGAGTTCGCGGGCCGCCGCGGCCCGCGGCGCCTCGTCGTACTCCGGGTGACCGCCCGGTAGCTCCCACCCCGTGTCGGCCTCGATCAGCAGGACCTCTCCGTCGCCGTGGACGATGGCGACAGCCGCCGGGACGGCGTTCCGGAACCGGACCCGCTCGCAGTCGGGACAGTACCCGCGCTCGCGGCCGTCGAACTCCCGGCCGACCAGCTCGGCGCCACACTCCGGACAGTAGTTCGGGTCGATAGCGACCACACCGCACACAGGGGCGGGAATCACTTTCGTCCGACGGTCCCGACCGCCGCGTGGCCTGCGCGGTACGGGACGGCGTAGCACGGGCGGTCTCACCTGTCGTGCTCCCCGGCGTCGGCGCGGCGGCGGCGGCCGCCCTCGCCCAGGGCCCGGATCGACGCCGGCACGGTCCTGCTGGTGTCGGGCCGCGAGGACCAGCTCGAACGGCTGAAGGAGCTCACCGTCGCGACCTGCGGCGCCACGAGCGCGGCCAGACGGTCGTCGTCGGCGACGGCGAGGTCGGCCGGACCGTGGTCGGCCGGCTCGCCGCCGCCGACCTGTACACCGTGGCCGACGTCGACGAGATGTCCGGCGTCGACGTGGTCGGCGACGCCACCGACCCGGACGTGTTGCGCGAGGCCGGCGTGCACGAGGCCCGCTCGGTGATCCTCGCCGTCCCGGACGACACGGACACGGAGTTCACGACGCTCGTGGCCCGGGACGTCGGCGACGGGGTGGCGGTGATCGCCCGCGTGGCCGAGGCGGAGGCGGTCCCGAAGCCCTACCGCGCCGGCGCCGACTACGCGCTGGCGCTGGCGACCGTCAGCGGCCGGATGATTGCCTCCGCGGTGCTCGACGCGGACGTCATCTCGATGGACACACAACTGGAGGTGGTCCGCACCGGCGCCCCCGGACTCGTCGGCCGCACCCTCGCCGAGGCCGACGTCCGCGCCCGGACCGGCTGTACCGTGGTGGCGGTGGAGCGAAACGGCGACGTGCTGACGGAGCTCGGCCCGGAATTCCGGGTGCTCGACGGCGACGACCTCGTCGTCGCCGGCACGGACGCCGGCACCAACCGGTTCACCGAGCTGCCGGGGTGACGGTCCGCCCGGCGGGAGTTCACAGCGGTAACAGCGCTAAAGCCCACGAGTTCACTCGTGGGAG
>CAZMWG010000002.1:0-14415 GCA_964569925.1 uncultured Halobacteriales archaeon
GTGGGCCGTGCCAGTCCGGCCCCCGACCGAGATAGCGGGCTTCATCTACCCCCGCAAGGGGTGCGTATCCTTACCTCGGACGCGGCATCACAGCCCACGAACGGCTCGATATTCAACGCTTCGCTGGCTGTCGGCTTCATCCCACGACTAAACCCGTGGGCTTTCGCCTCGAACAACTGTAACTAAACACGACTGTCGCAGCCACCACCGGGCTTATTCGTCGGTGAGCCGATCCGTCGGCATGGCCGAACAACCTGTCGACGTCGAGCCGGAGGGCCGCAACGTCGCCGGCGAGACCCCCGCCGAGGAGCCCGACGCCGTCACCGACGACACCACCGTCCACGACGACGACGTGGAACTGGAGCGGACGATCGGCCTGGGCGGGGGGCTGTCGATCGGGGTGGGGACGATGATCGGCGCGGGGATCTTCGTCTTCCCGGGGCTGGCGGCGACGAACGCCGGACTCGCGGCCACGCTCTCGTTCGCGATCGGCGGGCTCGTGGCGCTTCTGGTGGCCCTGCCGACCTCCGAACTCGCCACGGCGATGCCCCGCAGCGGCGGCGGCTACTACTTCATCTCCCGCGGGATGGGCACGTCCTTCGGTGCGATCGTGGGGCTGGGGCTGTGGCTGGGGCTGGTCTTCGCCTCCGCGTTCTACCTCGTCAGCCTCGGCTACTACGCCAGCGCCGTGTTACAGGAGGTGGGGATCGGACTCCCGTTCGACCCGATCGTCGGGATCGGGCTGCTGTTCGGCGCGACGCTGACGGTGCTGAGCGTCTTCGGCACGGAGAACACCGCCAAGATCCAGAACGCGGTGGTCGGAATCCTGCTGGTGGTGCTGACCGCGTTCCTCTCCTACGGCGTCCTCGACGCCGTCGGCGTGTTCGGCGGCGGGAGCGTCCCCGAGCAGTTCTTCTCCCAGGGCTTTTTCCCGGTGTTGTCGACCGCGGCGCTCGTGTTCACCTCCTACCTGGGGTTCGCCCAGGTCGCCACCGTCGCCGGCGAAATAAAGGAGCCCAGCCGGAACCTCCCGCTGGCGATGGTGGGGTCGGTGCTCCTGGTCACCCTGTTCTACGTCGTGACCATCTTCGTCGCGACCAGCGCGTTCGGCGCCGAACGGCTGGGACAGTTCGGCGAGACGGCCATCGTCGAGGTGGCGCGTGACTTCCTCGGACTGCCCGGTGCGGTGGCGATCCTGGCCGCCGGACTGCTGGCGACGTTCTCCAGCGCCAACGCGTCGATCCTCAGCGCCTCCCGGACGGTGTACGCGCTGAGCCGCGACGCCCTGCTCCCCCGGAAGGCCAGCGAGGTCAACCTCCGGTACGGGACGCCACACGTCGCCCTGCTGGCCGCCGGCGGTCCGATCCTGGTGCTCGTGGCGACCGACCGGGTCGAACTGCTCGCCGAGGTGGCCTCCTTCCTCCACCTCATCATGTACGGGCTGATGTGTGTCGCGCTGCTCGTGTTGCGCCGGCAGGACCCCGAGTGGTACTCGCCCGACTACGAGGTGCCGGGCTACCCGGTGGTGCCGGTGGTGGGGGCGCTGGCGAGTTTCGCGCTGATCGCGTTCATGAACCGCGCCTCCATCGTCATCGGCTTCGCGGTGATGGTGGTCTCCTATCTCTGGTACCGTTATTACGCTGGCGACGTGACGTTGAAGGGGGATATCTGACCATGCCGGACCGACCGTCGATACTCGTCCCGATCCGGATACTCAAGCGGGAGTCGATCCCGGAGGGGGTGCCGGACCTCCTCTCGCACGCCCACGTGGTCCTCCTGGGGTACCACGTCGTGCCCGAACAGACCGCCCCGGGACAGGCACGGATGCAGTTCGAGGAGCAGGCCGGGAGCCGCCTCGACGAGTACGAGCGGTTGTTCGAGGAGGCCGGCGCCACCGTCGAGCGACGGCTCGTGTTCACCCGCAACGGGCAGAAGACCATCGACCGGACGATCTACGAACACGACTGTCTGGCGGTGCTGGTTCCCAACGCCACGGGAGCGGTCGAGGACGTGCTGGTCGCCGTCCGCGGGACGGTCGGGGTGGACCGACTGGCCCGCGTCGTCGCCGGAGTGTTCGGCGAGACCGACGCTTCGGTCACGCTGTACCACGTCGCCGAGGAGGCGGAGACGGACGCGGACGTCGAGACGCTCCTCGACGGGGTGCTCGACCGGATCGAGGACCTCGGCGTCGACGCCTCCTCGATGGAGACACGGGTCGAGCGCGAGCGCGACCCGCTTCCCGCGATCACCGACGCGGCGGCCGACTTCGACGTCGTCGTGATGGGCGAGACGGACCCGTCGATCGCGACGTTCGTCTTCGGGATGCCGGCCGACCAGGTCGCCAACCGGTTCCTCGGGCCCGTCCTCGTCGTGCAGCGCGAACGCGCCGAAGAGAAAGAGGGGTGAGGGTGCAGACCCGGACCGGGTGATCGGGCCCGCATAGCTCGTCCCGCCGTGCGGGTTCGATCCGTCCACGAACGAGGCCGGCAGCGCAACTACCACGTGGGTGGACGCTACCGTCCACGTATGCCAGACGACACCCCAGACGGATCCCCGAGAGCGGTCCGTGTGGCTGTAGACGCGTACGTGCACACCGAAGAGTGGGGCGGAGGGCGACCTCGACCCGTCGCGGACCACCGCCGTGGCTATGAGGCGGACCCCCGAAGGGTGGACCGTGCCCGACCGCGACCCCCCGGACCCGACGCGGCGCCGACTCCTGACCGCCCTGGCGGCGGCCTCGGCGGGGCTCGCCGGCTGTGAGACGACCCTCTCCGACGGTCCGTACGAGCCGCCGGCGGAGATCAGGACCCGAGCGCCCGGCGCGACCGTCCAGCCGTCCGGAACGCCGCCCGACAGCGAGTTCCGACGGCTGTTCGAGGCGACGGTCACGTCCGTCGCCGCGGTGCGGGCCGACGACGGCACGGGGACCTGTTACGCACACGACGCGGGCCACCTGGTGACCAACCAGCACGTCGTCGAGGACGCCGACCGCGTGGCGGTCCAGTACGCCCGCGACGACTGGCGCCGGGCGGAGGTGGTCGCCACGGACGTCTACAGCGACCTGGCGGTGCTCTCGGACTCCGACCGGCCCGGCTACGTGACGCCGCTCCCGCTGGTCGACTACCCCCCGGCGGTCGGTCAGGAGGTGGCAGTCATCGGGGCTCCCTTCGGCCTCCGGAGTTCGTTCACCACGGGAACGATCAGCGGCGTCGACCGGGCGCTGCAGGCCGCGACCGGCTTCTCGGTGCCCGGGGCCGTCCAGACCGACGCCGCGGTCAACCCCGGCAACTCCGGCGGCCCGTTGCTCTCGGCGGCGGGCGAACTGGTGGCGGTGATCAGCGCCGCCGGCGGCGAGAACATCGGCTTCGGTATCCCCGCCCAACTCGTCCGGCGGGTGGTCCCGGACCTCGTCGAGTTCGGCGACTACCAGCACCCCTTCCTCGGACTGTCCCTGCAGGAGGTGACGCCGACGGTCGCCGAGGTCAACGACCTCCCGGAGGCCC
Organism: uncultured Halobacteriales archaeon; assembly: GCA_964569925.1. Classification (GTDB taxonomy): domain Archaea; phylum Halobacteriota; class Halobacteria; order Halobacteriales; family Haloarculaceae; genus CAZMWG01. The sequence goes on from CAZMWG010000002.1 coordinate 3,504, forward strand.
GCGGGGTGGTCGTCCTGGACACCGTCGCGGACGGACCCGTCGACGGCGTGCTCCGGGACAGCACCGGCCGGCGGGTCGTCGACGGCGAGTCCGTGCCGGTCGGCGGCGACGTGATCCGCGAACTGAACGGCGTCCGGACCGGGTCGGTCGCCGCCCTGCTGACCGAACTCGCCTTCGAGACGGTCCCCGGCGACGACGTCCCGGTGCGGTTCCTCCGGGAGGGCGAGGTGCGGACGGCGACCGTCACCGTCGGCGTCCGGCCGCCGGCCGACGGGTGAGTCCGCGGACGGCGAGTGGTTCCCGGACGACGGTGGCCGTTCCCGGACTGCGGGACACCCAGCGCGGAGACGAGGACCAGCGCCGTCACAGCGGTAACAGCGCGGAAGCCCACGAGTTTACTCGTGGGCAGCCGACGAGTCCGCCGACGGTGTAGAGCAGGTCCCGCCGGGTGGGCCACCGGAGGTCACCCCGCCGACCCGTCGGACGTAGACGACGCCGACGACCAGAAAGGCCACCTGTCCGACGGCGGCCAGCGCCAGGAAGGAGACCGTCCCGGAGATCTCCCCGACGAACAGGATCAGCGGGACGGTGAAGGCCACGCCGAAGACTATCGACACGACCAGTCCCGCGAGCAACAGTCCGATCCCGGCGCTGATCGCCCGGACCGTCCCGCGCACCCCGACGGGGCCCCCCGCGCCCCCGCCCGACGGGACGGTCTCGGTCGGTGTCGGGGTGCCGTCACTCATCGGCGGACGGGTCGGTCGCGGGCGGCCGGTCCGCCGGGTCCGACCCCGGTGGGACCCCACGGCTGTGGCTCGGGCTCCGCGTCGGACTCCTCGACGGTGTGGACGGCGTGGTGTCTCACGCTGTCACGCCGGCGGATCAAATGCGTTGTCCCGCCGGTCTCGGCCCGTCGGTCCCGACCTGCCCGCGAGCGGTGGGCGCACCGGCTGACCGCGGTCAGCGGTCCGGACCGTCGTCGACGGCGCCACAGACGCGACAGACGGACGCCCCGCGGTCCTCGTCGTACACCAGCGACCCCTCCCCACACTCGTGACAGGGGGTGTAGCTCACCGAGGTGCCGTACCGCGGCCGTTCGTCGGGGTCCGGTTCGACGCCGCCCCGCCACGTGCGGAGTCTGCCGAGCAGGTAGCCGAGGAGCTTTCGCACTGGCGACGGCTGAGACTTCGGGCCACAAAAGGGTTTCCCGAGGGCAGACTTTTGCCGGTTCGACAAATCGATTGCGTGTTCGATTTATCGAACCGAGAAGAGTGGTCCCAAAGTCTGGCTTTACACTGCTTGGTGTGTCGTCGCTGAGACTCGTCTCGATCTTCGGGATCTCAGAACCCACCCGGTTGCTCACATATTCTGCCAGACGAGATCACGACACGCCACGGCTCCCGGTCGGTCCGTCGACCCCCGTCGGGGACGGATCGGGGCGGGCGCGCGGCCCGCGTCGACCGGCACCCGCCCGCACCCCCCACGGGACCGTCCGATCCGTCGGCGGCGGCCCCGCCTCGGCACCGGACGCCGGGTCCACCCCGTGGCCTGCCGTAACGTGGATCTTCGAACGCCGGCGGGTTCCGTCTCCCTCGAACGTAATTAACACCCTAAGGGTGTGAACGAGAGGGGGAGCGAGGCGTCGATACCAAACCCGGCGTCTGTGATATCGTGTGGAGAGTTCACGTGGCGCCGACTCACAAGCGTTTTGACGCGCCCGCCGGTGTCGACGGTCGAGAGATGTACGTGGAGGCCAACGGCGCGGAGTTGTACTGCGAGCGACTGGGCGATCCGGACGCCCCCGCCCTGCTGTCGCTGCACGGCGGGCCGGGGATCAGCGACCACAGCAAGGGGAAGGAGGCGTTCGAGCCGCTGACCGACGACTACCAGCTCGTGGTGTATGACCACCGCGGCTGTGGCCGGTCGGAGCTCGCACTCCCCTACTCCAACGAGCAGTACGCGGCGGACGCGGAGGCGCTGCGCACGGAACTGGACCTGGGGGAGGTGGTGCTGATCGGGGGCTCCTACGGCGGGTTCGTCACCCAGCAGTACGCGATCAACCACCCGGAACACCTGACCGGGTTCGTCCTCCGGGACACGGCCGCGACCAGCGAGTACGAGGACAACGCCTGGGAGAACGCCCGCGAGAAGTGGCCCGACCTGCAGTCGATGGACCTGGGCGTCCCGGAGATCACCTGGGAGGAGTTCTCCCGGGTGATGGACGGTGACGTGCGCTCCGACGAGGAGTTCGAGCGGGTGTTCCACGGGATGGCGCCGCTGTACGCGCCGTCACTGGAGGCGTTCGACGAGGCCGCCGCCGAGGCGGCCGCGGAGGCGACCGCCGCCCGGAACTTCCACCACGAGACCCACAACACGATGTTCACCGAGGCGTACCCGGAGATGGACTACCGGGACGACCTCCCCGGGGTCGAGACCCCCGCGCTGGTGACCGTGGGGCGACACGACTGGATCACGCCCCCGGCGGCGAGCCGCGAGATCGCCGACCTGCTGCCCGACGCCCGGCTGGTCGTGTTCGAGGACAGCGGCCACTCGCCCAACCTCGACCAGCAGGACGCCTACCTGCGGCGGGTCCGGGAATTCCTCGACGAGATCGGGTTCGGACCGGGGGTGGCCGCGTGAACGTCTCCGACCCCGACGTGATGAACGTCGGCGAGACGGTCAGCGTCCGCTGGCGGCCGCAGGACGGAGACGGCTCCCGGCCGGGGCGTCGGCTCACATACCTCGAACGGGCCGACGGGAGCGACACGCTGTACGACTATCGGTACGACCTGGCCGCCTCGGAGCGGGTGGTCGCGTTCGACGGACGGATCTCCGGCCGGTTCGGCCGGTTCGACTGGGGCCCCGACGGTCGCCTGCTCGCCTACACCCGCGACGGCGACGTCCGCGTCCGCGACACCGCCACCGGCGAGGAGCGGGCGCCCGCGCCGAGCGACGGGTTCGACGCCGAGCCACGGATCGGCCCTGCCGGCGAGCGGATCGCCTTCCTGTCCGACCGCGACGGGGACGTCGACGTGCACGTCGTCGACGCCGACGGCGGCGACCCCGAGCGGGTCACCGAGGGGGCGAACCCGGACGACGAACACCGCTGGGCGCCGTCGTGGGGGCCACACGGCGACCGGATCGCCTACGTGGCCGCCCACGAGTGGGACGGTCGCGACTGGGCCGACGAGGTCCACGTGGTGACGGTCGACTCCGGCCGCGACGAACGGCTCACCCGCGGGCTCTCGACCACGAGCGTCCCCGCGTTCGGGCCCGACGGCGACCGGATCGCGTTCACCGCGAAGCGGGTCGCCGAACCGTGGTACCGCCACGCCGAGGACGTCCACGTGATCGACCTCGAGACGGGCGAGCGGACGGTCTACCCGGTCGACGCCTCCCACCAGTACAACGTCCAGCGCCTCCAGTGGGCGCCCGACGGCGGGAAGCTCTACTACCCGGTCCGCGAGCGGGGCTCCCAGCAGGTCGAGGCGCTGCTGGTACACGACGAGAGCGGGGCGGAGGGGGTGACCACGCGGGCCACCGACCACGACGGCGTGTTCGGCATGGGTGGCGCCGGCGAGGTGGTACTGTCGCCCGACGGCGAACACCTCGGGTTCCCGTTCGCGAGCCACGGCGGACCCTGTCACCCGCGGAGTCTCCCCACGAAGGGTGGGCGCAGTGAGACGCTGCGCGATCCGGACGTCCCCGACGGGGTCGTGGTCCCCGAGCAGGTGACCGTCGAGTCGTACGACGGGCTCTACGTCAACACCTACCTCTACCTGCCGGAGGGGGCCAGCGCCGAGGACCCGGTGCCGGCGCTGGTCCAGGCTCACGGCGGCGCGCACTTCCAGTACAACGACGGCTGGCACCCCCTGGAGCAGTACCTCGTGGCCAACGGGTTCGCCGTGCTGGCGGTGGACTTCCGGGGGAGCGGCGGCTACGGTCGCCCCTTCCAGGCGCTGTCGATGGGCGACTGGGCCGGTGGCGAGGTGCGTGACCTCCGTGCCGCGGCGGCGTTCCTCCGCGACCGGGGCGAGACGACCGACCGGGTCGGGATCTACGGCGGCTCCTGGGGCGGCTACATGACGCTGCACGCCGTCGCGCAGTACCCCGAGGTCTGGGACGCCGCCGTCGAGTGGTACGGCGTGGTCGACCAGTTCTCCGACCACGCCGAGGCCGACCGGGTGGGCCGACTGCTCACCGAACGGGACCTCGGCGGCGGCCCCGAGGAGCGGGAGGCGGCCTACCGGGAGGCGAGCGTCGACCACCGGCTGGAGAACGTCACTACCCCGCTGTCAGTGTTGCACGGCGCCCAGGACCGGCGGGTGCCGATCAACCAGGCCGAGACGCTGATCGACGCGTTCGAGGACGCCGACCTCCCGTTCGAGGCGACGGTGTACGAGGAGGAGGGCCACGGGTTCCGGGACGCCGCCAACAGGCGCGACGCGGTCGAGCGGACCCGGGCGTGGTTCGACGAACACCTCCGGGGCGGGGCGGACTGAGAGCCGGGGGCCCGGCGAACGATCCCCACGGAGCGGGCCGGTCGTCGCCGATCCGGGGCGACGGCCGGTCGGCGTCGGACCCCCGTCGGGACCGTCAATACTGACGGTGTCGGTATCTTTTTATCAGGTCCCACAAAAAGAGCGTGCGTTCGCACCACATGAGCGACGAGACCGACCTCAGTCGACGGCAGCTACTGCGATACACCGGCGCCGGCGGACTCGCGCTGGCGGCCGGTTGTTCGGGCGACGGCGGATCGAGCGGCGACGGTGGCGGCGGCGACGGCGGCGCGACCGCCACCGCCACCGACGCCGGCACGGAGACGGCACCGGGAACGGCCAGCGGCGACATCTCTCGGGGGGGCAAGCCCGTCATCGGGCTCTCGAACTCGCCGCGCGGGTTCAACCCGCTGGTCATCTCCGACGCGGCCGCGTTCGCCATCATCGACCAGATGTACCCGCAGGCGACGGCGCGTGACCCCTCGGACCCGGCCAACGTGGTCGGGTACGTCTTCGACGAGTTCTCCTTCGACTCCGAGAGCCTGGAAGGGACCGCCACCGTCCGCGAGGGCTTCGCCTGGTCAGACGGCTCCGAGTTCACCGCGGAGGACGTCGCCTGGTCGTTCAACTACATGATGGACAACGAGGGCCACCGCTACCAGCAGAACGTCGCCAACTTCGAGACGTTCGAGGCCACGGGCGACTACGAGGTGCGGTTCACGCTGGCCCAGGAGACGGCGGCCGTGTTCACCCCCGACACGGGGATGTTCGCGGTGCCGATCATGCCCCGGGCGACCTGGGAAGGGGTGGACAACTACGAGGAGTTCGACCCGTTCCAGGAGAACGGCGAACTGCTGGGCGCCAACGGCTGGCGCTGGGTCGACTCCGACGAGGGCAACTGGTACGAACTGGAGGCCATGCCCGACAGCGTCCCCGACGGACTCCACGAGGGGCCCTACGTCGACCGGCTCCGGTTCCGTGTCTACGGCGACATGACGTCGCTGATCAACGCCCTGCGCAACGGCGACGTGGACATGACCTACGAGTCGATCACGCCCAACCGCGCCTTCCAGCTCCAGGACGCCGACGGCGCGGAGGTGTTCTCCTCGCAGTCCCGTGGGTACAACTACATCGCCCACAACATGCGGCGGGTGCCCCTGGACGACAAGTCGTTCCGTCAGTCGCTGGGGTTCGTCTTCCCGTACAACTACCTGCAGAGCACGCTGCGGCGCAACCTCACGGAGGTGGGGAGCTACGCCGCGGCCAAGGCCTACGAGGACTGGTGGCCCGACAGCCACGACGAGCCGATCGAGCACGGTCCCTACCGGACCGAGAGCGGCGAACTGGACGTCGAGCGGGCACGCGAGTTCCTGCGCAACGCCGACGGCGCCCACGAGTACACGTTCGGCTCGGTGGAGTCCTCCCAGATCCAGCAGGCCGGCGGCGACGCGGAGATCAGGGTCGACGGCGAACTGTTGACCGACGCCCACACCGACAACGACGGCAACCCCGGACAGGGGCCGCTGGGACTGGTCGTGGCCCCGCCCAGCAAGGCACCCGTCGAGTCCCGCGCCGCCGCGCGGTTCGTCGAGAACCTCAACAAGGTGGGGATCCCGGCGGAGACCCGACCGACCGCCGAGAACACCATGTCCTCGCTGGTGCGGGTCCAGGAGGACTTCGACATGTGGATGGAGGGATGGGTCTACATGCCCCAGCCGCACTTCTACATGTCCTTCTGGCTCACGAGCGACCGCGCCGACGTGGCGAGCGAGAGCGACTCGGTGGCGCTGAACCCGATGGCGTACACGAACGCCGACGAGAAGATCGCGGCGGTCCACAACACCTACGACCCGGAGGCCCAGAAGCAGGCGGCCGCGGAGGCGCTGGCCCAGGTGTACGAGGACCAGCCCGCGCTGATCACGGAGTACCCCAACCGGCTGCACGCCACCAGCACCGCCTTCGACGGGTGGGTGAAGCTCCCCGGCGGCATCTCCCAGACCCCCTGGACGTACCTCAACGTCCACCAGGCCCAGGACTGATACAGCCCGATGGCACGGATCAGCGGAGCGTACGTCGCCCGCCGCGCGGCGGTCAGCGTCTTCACCATCTACGTGTTGGCGACGCTGCTGTTCGTCCTGTTGCACGCGATGCCCGGCGACATCCTGAACACGCTGATCGGACCGGGGATGAGCGAACAACAGATCGCGGACCTCCGCCAGCGGTTCGGCCTGAACGAACCCCTCTGGCAGCAGTACGTCCAGTTCATCACCTCCTACCTGGTGTTCGACTTCGGCTACTCGCTGTCGGAACTGGAGCCCGTGTCGGACCTGATCTGGCGGCGGCTGATCCCCACGCTGGTCCTGTTCGTCCCGGCGTTTCTCATGCAGTACACGATCGGGGCGGTCGCCGGCACCTACCTGGGCTGGCGACGGGGTTCGGGACTGGACCTGGCCGGCTTCACCGGCGGCCTGTTCATGTACTCGATCCCCTTCTTCTGGCTGGCGTGGCTGTTGCTGGGCGGACTGTCCTACACCACCGGCTGGTTCCCCAGCGCCGGCATGCTGCCGGCGTTCGCCTCGGAGTTCGGCTGGCTGAGCGGCCTGGTCAACCTCCTGCTCCACATGACAATCCCGGTGATCTCGCTGGTGTTGATCGGCTGGGCCGGCCCGATGCTCGTGATGCGGACCGCGATGCAGGACGTGGTCGACGCCAACTTCGTCGACTTCGCGCGGGCACAGGGGTATCCGGAGTCGACCGTGATGACGAAGTTCGGCGGCCGGAACGCCCTGATCCCCGTCGCCACCCAGGCGATCATCGGCATCGCCTTCCTCATCGACGGGTCGGTCATCGTGGAGACGGTGTTCTCCTGGCCCGGCATCGGGAAGCTGCTGGTCGACTCGATCCTCAACCGTGACCTGCCGACCGCCCTGGCGGCGTTCTACATGCTCGGCGTGCTGATCGTCACGCTCCGGTTCCTCACGGACGTGGTGTACACCTACCTGGACCCGCGGATCAGCTTCGGGGGTGAGGCCTGATGGGGGCCCCCACCGACCGCGGTCCCGACCCCGGCCGGCTCGACCGGTTCCGGGACCGGCTCACGCCACTGTTGATCGGCTTCCGTCGCACCTGGGACCAGTTCACCGAGTCGTCGCTGGGCGTGATCGGGCTCCTGATCCTCACCGGGATCGTCCTGATGGCGGTGTTCGCCCCCTTCGTCGCCCCCCACTCGCCCGACTGGCAGGCCTACGGCGACAACCCGAGCTTCCAAGAGAGCGGTAACCACCCCCACCCGCCCGCGTTCGGGGACCCGTTCTTCGCCCCGCTCGGGACCGACTCGCTGGCCCGGGACGTCCTCTCGCGGCTGATCTACGGCTCCCGGACAGCGCTGTACATCGGCCTGGCCGCGGGGATCCTCTCCTCGCTGGTCGGGGTGCCGTTGGGGGTGCTCAGCGGCTACTACGGCGACACCTGGATCGACGAGTCGATCCAGCGGGTGGTCGACGTGATGTACGGGCTCCCCTTCCTGCCGCTGGTGGTGGTCCTGGTGGCCGTCAACGGCGTGACGACGACGAACATCATCATCGCGATCGTACTCAAATCGTGGCTCAACAACACCATCGTGATACGCGGGCAGGTCCTCTCGCTCGCCGAGCGGCCGTTCGTCGAGGCGGCCAGAGCCTCGGGCGCGTCGGACCTGCGCATCATGGGCAAGCACATCCTCCCGAACATCCTCCCGCTGGGGTTCATCTACCTCGCGCAGGACGCCGCGTTCGCGATCCTCACACAGGCGAGCCTGGCGTTTCTCGGCTTCGCGGACTTCACCGCCGTCTCCTGGGGCACGATGCTCCAGTGGATCCGCGTCGAGGGGTACGTCTACACGGCCCCCTGGTGGCTGATCCCGCCCGGCGTGATGATCGCCCTGCTGGCCGCCTCCTTCTACTTCGTGGGCTACAGCCTGGAGGACGTCATGAACCCGGGAGGTGAGACGTGAGCCGCACCGTCGGCGGCTCCGGGACCGGGGCGACCGGCGAGGAGCCGGTGCTGTCCGTCGAGGACCTGCGCGTCAGCTACCGGATGGACGACGGCCCCGACGTCCAGGCGGTCCGGGGGATATCCTTCGACATCGCCCCCGGCCGGACGTTCGGGATCGTCGGCGAGTCCGGCTGTGGCAAGACCACCGCCGCCAACGCCGTCATCAGGCTGCTCGACGACAACGGCGAGGTCGTGGACGGGTCGGTCACGCTGAACGGTCGGGACCTGACGGAGCTCTCGGAGGCGGAGATCCGGGAGGTCAGGTGGTCCGAGGTGGCCGTGATCCCACAGGACGTGATGAACTCGCTGAACCCGGTCGTCACCGTCGGCGACCAGGTGATGGACGTGATCCAGTTGCACACCGACCGCGACCGGGAGGCCGCCCGCGACCACGCGGCGGACCTGTTCGACCGCGTGGGGGTCGACCCGAGCCGGCTGTCGGACTACCCCCACGAGTTCTCCGGCGGGATGCTCCAGCGGGCGGTCATCGCGATGGCCATCTCCTGTGACCCGGACCTGCTGATCGCCGACGAACCCACCACCGCGCTGGACGTGGTCGTTCAGGACGAGATCCTCTCGGAACTGCGGGACCTCCAGTCGGAGTTCGACCTGTCGGTGCTGGTGATCAGCCACGACATCGGCGTGATGGCGGAGGTCTGTGACGACCTGGCCGTGATGTACGGCGGCCAACTGATGGAGAAGGGGACGGCGGCCGACGTGTTCGTCGACCCCTCGAACCCCTACACCCTCGGGCTCCAGAACTCGTTCCCGGACCTGGAGGCGCCCGACGAGCCGCTGGTGTCGATCCCCGGTACGGCGCCCGACGCCGCCGACCCGCCGACGGGCTGTCCGTTCGCCGCGCGGTGTCCGTTCGCCACCGACAGGTGCGAGACCGACCCCGGGCTGGTGGACGCTCCGGGCTCGCCGGGCCACGCCTCCCGGTGTCACTACGTCGACGACGTCGACCGGCTCCGGACACAGGCCGCAGACCCCGCCACCTGGACCGACGAGCCGGCGGTCGAGGGCGGCGCCGTCGAGCCCACGGACGAGCCGCTGTACGAGGTCGAGGGGCTGACCAAACACTTCGGCGGCGACCGCGGCATCGTCGACCGGCTGCTGGGCCGCGAACCCGACCCCGTCAGGGCCGTCGACGGCGTCGACTTCGAGATCGACCGCGGCGAGGTGTTCGGCGTGGTCGGCGAGTCCGGGTGTGGCAAGTCCACGCTCGGGCGGCTCCTCTTGAAACTGCTCGACGAGACCGACGGCGGGATCGAGTTCGACGGCCGTGACCTCACGACGATGGACCGGGGCGACGAGTCGTCGTTCCGCAGCGAGGCACAGCTGATCTTCCAGGACCCCTTCGAGTCGCTCAACCCGCGGCTGACGGTCCGGCAGACGCTGATGGAGCCACTGGGGCTGCTCGGCGAGGATCGGACCTACGCCGAGCGGGTGGCCCGGGTCCGGGAGATGCTGGAGGAGGTCGGGCTCTCGCCGGCCGGCGAGTACCTCGACCGGTTCCCCGACCAGATGAGCGGCGGCGAGCTCCAGCGGGTCGCGGTCGCCCGGGCCCTGATCGTCGAGCCCTCGTTCCTCCTGGCCGACGAGCCGGTGTCGATGCTGGACGTCTCCATCCGGGCCAACATCGTCAACCTGCTCCGTCGGCTCCGGCGGGACCACGACCTGACCTACGCCGTCATCAGCCACGACATCAGCCTCGTCCGGACGCTGTGTGACCGGACGGGCGTGATGTATCTGGGCGAGTTCGTCGAGATGGGCGACACGGCGGCGGTGGTCGACGACCCGCTGCACCCGTACACCCGGGCGTTGGTGGAGTCGGTGCCGTCGCCGGACCCCCGCGAGGTGCGCGAGTCGGCCGCCATCAGCGGCGAGACGCCGTCCGCGCGGAACCCGCCGCCGGGCTGTCGGTTCCACACCCGCTGTCCGGCGGTGATCCCGCCCGACGAGTACGAGTTCGACCAGGAACGGTACCGCGAACTCACCGACGTCCGGGTGGACATCCGGCAGGGGTCGCTCACGCCGGCGTCCGCCCGGCGCCGGGTCGACGAGGACGACCCCGACCCGGAGACCGTCGTGGCGGCGCTGAAGGAGGCACGGTTCAACGGCCCGCTGACCGACCCCGACGCCGAGGCGGTCCTCGACGAGGCGCTGGAACGGTTCGTCGCGGGCGAGACGGAGGCGGCGACCGACCGGCTGGCCGAGGCCTTCGCCGGCCCCTGTGAGCGGAGAGATCCGGAGCTCTCGCGGGCCGAGGACGGCCGGCTGGTGGCCTGTCACCTCTACGACTGACGGTCGTCGGGCGATCCCGTCGAGTCTCTTGGCGGCCGGTGTCGGACGGTCCTCTCGCGGCCGGTGTCGGACGG
>CAZMWG010000002.1:14515-38258 GCA_964569925.1 uncultured Halobacteriales archaeon
GCGGCCGGTGTCGGACGGTCCTCTCGCGGCCGGTGTCGGACGGGCGGGCGTCTCAGCTCAGACTCCGCCGGGTGAGCGCCGCGCCGACCACCACCAGCGCCGCGCTGACCGCGAGCGCGAGCGCCCGGTCGGTGCCCGTCGCCAGCGAGTCGGTCGTCGCCGAGAACAGGAGCGTCGAACAGCCCAGCGCGAACAGCGCCATCCCCAGGACGACGCCGCCGACGAACCGGGCCTGCGAGCCGGACGTGGCCGTCTTCGACATGGACGAACCGTCACCCCGGACGGACATAGGTGTGTCGCTAGCCACCGAGGCCCACGGCGGCCGCGCCGGCCCCGAGGGCACGCTCGTCGGCGCCGCGGGGCGCGACGAACTGGAGTCCCACCGGGAGTCCGTCGACGGTGCCGGCGGGGACCGACACCGCTGGGTGGCCGGTGACGTTGAACGGTCCCGTGTTCGACAGCGCGCCGAACACGTCGTCGATCCCCGCGCCCCACTCCGGCGGGAGCATCGGGACGGTTGTGGCGGCGAGGACGTCGACCTCCGCCAGGGCCGCGTCCACCCCCGCGGTGAGTCGCTCGCGGGCGCGGTGGGCCCGCGGGTGGACGCCGTTGCCGGCCGCGGCCAGCCGACGGCCGTACAGCCAGGCGTCGCGGACCGGGGCCCCGAGCCGGTCCGGGTCGGCGAGCGCCCCGGCGACGGCGTCGACGGTCGACGGGTCGGCGGGGGCGAGCGTCCCGTCGGTCGCGCCGCGGCCGTCCAGGTAGCGGGCGAACTCTGTCGTCCCCAGCCCGAGCCAGGCGGGCAGCCACAGGTCGAAGTCGGGGATCGACACCGACCGGACAGTCGCGCCGGCGTCCTCGAATTCCTCCAAGCGGGCCTCGACGACGGCGTCGAGCGCCGGCGCCGTCCCGAACAGCGGGTCGGGGGTTCCGACGGTGAGCTCCCCGGGGTCGGTGTCCAGGACGGCGTCGGGGTCGACCGCGGGCTCGGTGCCGGCGTCGGCCCCGGCGTCCGGGGCGGCCCCTCCCGCGCCGGCCCGGAGGGTCCGCTCGTCGGCCGGGTCGGGGCCGGCGATCGCGCCGTGGACGCGGGCCAGCGTCCGGACGTCGTCGGCGAGCACGCCGACGCAGTCCAGCGTCCGGGCGTAGTTCACGAACCCGTGGTGGGAGACGGCGCCCCGGCTGGGTTTCAGGCCGCACACCCCACACCAGGCGGCGGGGAACCGGATCGACCCGCCGGTGTCGCTCCCGAGGGCGGCGTCGACGGCGCCGGTCGCCACCGCGACGCCGCTGCCGGCCGAGGAACTGCCGGGCTGGCGCGACGGGTCGTGTGGGTTGTGGGCGAGCCGGAGTCGCATCGTCGAGGCGTCACCGCCGAAGGCGAACTCGTCCATGTTCGTCTTGCCGGTGATCGTCGCGCCGGCCGACAGCAGCCGGTCGACCACGGTCGCGTCCCGCGCCGGCACGAACTCCCGCATCGCGGGGGTACCACAGGACATCGGCACGCCGGCGACGGCGACGTTGTCCTTGACGCCGACCGAGAGGTCGGACAGCCGGCCCGACCCGCCCTCGACCGAACACCGCGCCAGGAACGCACCCAGGGGGTCGGTCTCCCGGGTCGGTCGGTGCCACTCCCGGTCGGGCGGATCGGGCTCGGGCGGGTCCCACAGCGCCCCCAGCAGGTCGTCCTGTGCGGCGAACCGGTCGGCGACTCGCTCCGCGGTCTCCGCGTCGAGGTCGAACCCGGCCGCAGCCGCGAGGTCGCGGACCGCCGCCGGCGTCGGGTCCTCCATGGCCGGCCGGTGTGGTGCCTCCGCCTTCGGTCTTTCCCGCGCCCGGCAGCCATGACAAGCTATTTGACGCCTCCGCGTCCGTATCGGGGTGGATGAGCCAGTACGGCGTAGACAGCGATGCCCTCGGGAGTCTCGAGCGTCGCGTCGTCGACGAGGTGGACGACGAGGAACCGTGGGCGCTGCTGGAGCGATTCTCCGACCTGGAGCGCGTCTCCGGGACGGAGGAGGAGGAGCAGGCCGCCGAGTACATCACGGGCCGTCTGGACGCGTTCGGGGTCGACTACGAGCGGTACGACCCGGAACTGTACATCAGCCAGCCCCACGACGCACAGTTGCGGACGCTGAACAAGTCCTTCGAGCCGGGCCCGCTGAAGACCGTCTCCTTCTCGGCGTCGACGACGGTCTCCGGACCGGTCGAGTACGTCGGCTCGGCCGGGGGCGACCTGCTGTCCGACGACGACGACCCCCACGAGCCCTACCACGAGGTGGGTGACCTCTCGGGGACAATCGCGCTGACGGCGGCCGGCAGCCTCTCGATCCGCGCGACGCGGGTGCTCGCGGACAAGGGCGCGATCGGCGTGATCGCCATCCACGAGCACGACCGGGAGCCACACAACGGGATCGCCACGCCGATCTGGGGGGGCGCTCCCCGCTACGACGAGCGCGACGAGTTGCCCGAGGTGCCCATCGTCAACGTCAACAGCCCGGACGGGGAGCGGCTGCGGGCCTGGGCCGAGAGCGACGAGGGGCTGGAGCTCGAGCTGTCGACCGACCTGACCACCGACTGGATGGAGTGTCCGGTCGTCGTCGCCGAGGTGGAGGCCGACGCCGACACCGACGAGTTCGTGCTGTTGCACGGCCACTACGACTCCTGGTACGTCGGGATCACGGACAACGCGACCGGCGACGCCGGGCTGCTCGAGACCGCGCGGGTGTTCGAGGAGTTCGCCGACGAACTGGACCGCAACCTCCGGATCGCCTGGTGGCCGGGCCACTCCACCGGCCGGTACGCCGGCTCCACCTGGTACGCCGACGAGTTCGCGCTCGACATCGCCCACAACTGCGTCGCCCAGGTGAACATGGACTCGCCGGGGGCGAAAGACGCCACCGAGTACACCGACATGTCCTGCTGGTGTCCGGAGGCTCACGACCTGGTCGTCGACGCCGTCGACGACGTCACCGGCGCGCCGACCGGCGAGAACTTCCCGTTCCGTGCCGGCGACTACTCGTTCGACAATCTCGGGGTCACCGGCTTCTTCATGCTCTCCTCGAACATCCCGACCGAGGAGCGCGAACGCCGGGGCTACCACGGGGTCGGCGGCTGTGGCGGCAACTCCGACGCCTGGCACGTCTCGACGGACACGCTCGACAAGGCCGGCCGCGAGGAGCTGGTCCGGGACATCCGCGTCTACGCGGTGTCGCTGCTGCGGGTGCTCAACGCCGACGTGTTGCCGTTCGACCACGCCCGCAACGCCCGCGTCGTCGCCGACGCCGTCCGCGAGTACGACGAGGCCGCCGGCGAGTCGTTCGACCTCGGGCCGACGGTGACTGCCCTGGAGGAGCTGGAGGCGGAGCTGAGTGCGTTCCACGCGGCCGCCGACGCCGGCGAGATCGATCCCGACGAGGCCAACGAGACGATCACGGAGCTGTCGCGGATCCTCACCCGGCTGAACCTGGTCCGTGACGGCCAGTTCGAGCAGGACCCCGCCGTCGGCCGGGACCCCGTCCCGCGGCTCGCCCCCGCCAAGAAGTTCCCCGCCCTCGACGGCGACGAGGCGCGGTTCATGCAGGTGCAGTTGAAGCGCGAGCAGAACGCCGTCCTGCAGGAGGTCCACGAGGCCCGGGAGCTGTTGCCGGAGGTCTGAGTGACCGACCCCGAACTGCTCTACCTCGTGCCGGGCCGGTCGCCCGACCGCGAGGAGCGGCGTCGACGCCGGCGCGTCGCGGACGGGCTCGTCGGACCGCCGGTGACGGTCGAGTGGGCCGGCGAGGGTCCCCGCGGTATCGAGTCGACCGTCGACGAGGCGGCGAGCCTGCCGGGGTTGCTGCGGGCCGCCGTCGACCGGGAGACGGCGTTCGACGCCCTCGTGATCGGCTGTTTCGGCGACCCCGGCCGGCGGGCGCTGCGCGAACTCGTGTCGGTGCCGGTGGTCGGGCCCGCCGAGGCGACCGTCGCCGCCGCCCGCGAGGTCGCCGACCGCTTTTGCTGGCTGACGCCGCTCGACCGGACCGTCCCGATGGCGCGAGCCACGGCCCACGAACTCGGCGCGACGGAGTCCGTGACCGGCGTGCGGTCGCTGGGGCTGTCGGTCGCGGCGATGGGAGACGACGACCTGGTGGCGGCGGCGATGACCGAGGCGGGCCGGGCGGCCGTGGCAGAGGACGGCGCCGAGGCGCTGATTCCGGGCTGTATGAGCCTCGCGTTCGCGGAGACCCACGGCGACGTGGCGGAGACGCTGCCGGTGCCGCTGCTGGACCCGCTGGGCGTGGCGCTGGAGCGGGCGGCGAGTCGCGCCCGGCTCGGACTGACCGCCAGCGACCGGAGCTACCCGCCCGTCGGCGACGACCGGGTCGACGACCTGTTCGACTCCTGAGCCGGGACCGTCGCCGGCGCTCTCGGGCCGGGTACGGTCGAGTACGAGCGACGGTCCGGCGTCAGGGTTCGGTCAGCTCCGGGGTCGGGCGTGTCGGGAAGGGGAGCCGTTCGCCGAGTTCGGGGTAGACGGCGACCGGCAGGTACCGCGCCCGGTCGGCGAAGAAGTCGATCAGCGTCGCCAGCCGGTCGGCGTCGAACGCTCCCAGCGAGTCCAGCACCAGCACCGGCGCCGCCTCGTCGAGGTCGTACGCCAGGTAGCCCGCCAGCCCGAGCACCAGCCCGACGGTCTCGCGCTCGCTCTCGGAGAGGTGTGCGACCGGCGACCGGCGGACCGCCCCGTCGACCTCGCGGGCGACGACCACCTCGAACTCCCCGTTCAGTCGGATCCGCTCGATCGAGTCGAAGGCGAGCAGGTCCACCAGCCGGTCCATCGCGTCGTTGAACGCCGACAGCAGCTCCCGCTCGGTCCGTTCGATCCGGTCTGTCAGCTCCCGGACGGTTTCGTCGACTGTCTCGCGCTCCTCGCGGAGCCGCTCCACCTCCTCGACCGCCTCCTCGGCCGTCTCGACGGCGGTCTCGAGCTCGTCGACGGTCGCCCGGGCGTCGTACAGGTCCTCCCGGACCGAGTCGATCTCCGCGGCGAGGTCCTCGTCGACGGCGGCCCGCTCGCGTCGCTCCGCCTCGATCCGGTCGTCGACCGCCCGGATCTCCTCGCGGAGTTCGGCGGGCCGGTCGCGCTTGGTCTCCAGGGAGTCCCGCCGGCGCGAGAGGGTCTCGGCCAGGTCCCGCTCGCGCTCCCGGGCCGCCTCCAGTCGGCGCTTCGCCGACCGGTACTCCTCCAGTTCGGCCTCGATCTCCTCGACGCGGGGCTCGGCCTCGCGCCGTCGCTCGCGGTGGTCGGCCAGCAGCGACTCCAGCCGGTCGAGCGCGTCCGCGAACGCCGAGGCCTCGACGGTCTCGCCACAGGCCCAGCAGCGCCGGCGGTCGCCGGCCAGCGACCGCTCGCGCCCGACCGGGTCGAGGTCGACGCCGGCGTCGATCATCTCCCGGTTTGCGGTGAGCACCGTCCGGAGGGTGTCGACCCGCTCTTCGATCTCGTCGAGCTCCGCCCGCGTCTCCCGGAGCCGCTCGCGGAGCCGGTCCGGATCGTACGACGCCACCGTCTCGGCGGCCGTCTCGACCGCCTCGGCCGCCTCCCGACGCTCGCCCTCCAGCCGGTCGACCGCCGCCGCCAGCTCCTCCACCTCGGCCGCCAGTTCGTCGCGCTCCGTTGCGAGCGACGCCCGCTCGCGTTCGAGGTCGTCGGTCTCCGGCTCGGACGGGTCCGACCGGCGTCCGCGGAGCCGTTCGAGGGTCTCCTCCAGTCGGTCACGCCGGCGGCGGGCCTCGGCCAGTTCCTCGCGGCGGTCGGCCAGCCGATCGGTCGCACCCTCTAGCTCGTCGATCCGGTCGTCCAGTTCGCGCTTGCGGGCCAGCTTCTCCGCGCGGCGCCGCTCCAACTCGTCGACGTCGACCGGCGCCGTCAGCAACGCCTCGACCGACTCGCCGCGCCGGACCGCGGCCCGGAGCGGGTTGAACTCCAGCAACCCCACGAACGGAACGTAGTCGGCCGGCGTTCCGGGCAGTTCGGCGGTCTCCAGCAGCGACTCGCCCTCGGGCGTCTCGCCGTCCCCCCGGCGGAGCCGGCGGTCGACCGCGATCCCGTCGCCCTCGATCCGGACCCGGCCGGCGTCGCTCCCGTCCCGCAGCGGGACCGCCTCGCGACCGACCGCGAACGACAGCGCCCGCAGCAGCGAGCTCTTGTTCGAGGCGTTCGGGCCGGTCAGCAGCGTCGCGCCCGGCTCCAGGGTCAGCGTCGCCCGCTCGATCCCGCCGACGTTCTCCACGACGACGTCGAGGCTCACTCGGACACCCCCTCGGTCGGCCGCGTCCCCTCGGCGGCGTCGTCGCCGTCGCCGCCCTCACAGGTACAGACGTGTCCACGGCGGATCGCCCGCTCGGCGTCGACCCGCGACTGACACGCCGAGCAGGTGATCGTCACGGTCGCCTCGACGACGGGGTCGCCGCCGACCGCCAGTTCGTCGCGGCCCACCAGGCTCTCGACGGCCTCCTCGGCGCGCTCGCGGGCCGTCTCGGTGGCGATGCGCACGCTCTCGCCCGCCCACCGTCCCGACGACTCCGGGGGGTCGTACTCCTCGCCCAGACACTCCGTCAGGTGGGTCCTGACCGTGCCGTATGAGACGAACGCCGACTCCAGTTCGTCGACGGGCACCCCCTCCCGCCGGAGCAGTTCCCGCGTCTCCCGGGCGGTCGTCTCGTCGTCGCCGGTCAGCCGGTCGTACCGCGACTCCGCCTCGTCGGCCAGCGTCGTCACTCCGGCCCGGTCCATCTCGCGGCGCAACAGCCCCACGTTCAACTCCCGCGCGAGCGTCCGGTACCCCTTGCGGGCGCCCTCCGTTCCCTTCCACTCCCGCACCAGCCGGTCCTCCCGGCTCTCTAACCCCCGGTCCTCGATGACGCGACAGAGCTTACACGAGTTCCCCGTCACGATCGTCATTGGGCGATCGAACGTGTAAAGCTACGGTCCGTTACTCCGTCCCGGCGTCGTCGGCGGGGTCGTCGGCGTGGCGGTAGTAGTCCGCCAGGTCGCTCTCGTGTCTCGTGACGACGATGTGTTCGGTCCGGGCGACGCTGTCGAACTCCTCGATCTCCGTGACCAGGTCGTCGATCTCCCGCACCGTCGGTGCCATCCCCACCGCGTACACGTCGTAGGTACCCAGCCCGCGGGTGACGTGCCAGAACGGCAACTCGGCGATCCGGTCGAAGGTCTCCCCCTTGGCGCCGGGTTCGTCGGTCGCCGACACCATCAGCCGGACGATCTCCCAGTCCAGGTCGTCCGGGTCCAGCAGGAAGAAGGCCGTCGTCGACTCCATCAGGTCCGACACCCGGTAGCGGATCCCCTCGCTGCTCATCTCGTACCCCTCGGCGTCGAGCCGCTCCGCGATCTCCGCGTACGGGGCGCGGGGGTCCTCCGAGAGGATCCGCAGGATCGAACTGTCGATCTCGTCGAAGTTGTCGAACTTCGTCTCGCCCATGGACGGAGGTGGAGACGGTCCGACGTAACGCTTGCCGCCGGACGCTCCGAACCGTCCCGACGGCGGTGGTTATCGGCCGGTTCCGGTGAGATGCCGGTCACCCCCGCGTTCGAGCGGGTGCGGGTTGCCGGTCGGCGTGGTCACGTCGGACGGGTCCGGCGGGAGAGGCCTCGCTAGCGACCGGCGACGTCGACCCGTGGTTCCGTGTTCTCGACGGCCGACCGGTCGGGGACGGCCGTCTGAGCGCCCTCGGCGGTCGTCGACAGCGCGCCGGCGACCGCCGCGGTCGCGGTCGCCGCCCGCAACGACGCGGCGGCCGACAGGTCCGCGGCGAGATAGCCGACGAACGCGTCGCCGGCACCGGTGGTGTCGACGGGGTCCACCGACGGCGGCGTCACGGTGAACCGGTCGCCGTCGGCCGGGTCAACCACGGTCGGTTCGGCGCCGCGGGTCCGCACGACCGTCCCGTCGAAGGCGGCGAGAGCGTCCGCGAGCACCTCCGCCTCGTGGCCGTTCGGGACGACCACGTCGGTCGCCGGGTGGTCCACGAGGTGGGCCGCGCCGTCGGCCGGCGACGGGTCGACGATCACCGTCGGCGGGTCCGCCGTCCCGGCGAGCGCGTCCAGCAGGGCGACGGCGGCGTCGACGGGAATCTCGTTCTGCAGGAGCACGACCGCCGCCGCGCCGACGGCGTCGCGCCGGTCCGCGAGGAACGACGCGTCGACGGCGCCGTTGGCCCCGTCGCGGATCGCGATCCGGGTCTCGCCGCCCGGTTCGACCAGGACGTACGCCTTCCCCGTCTCGACGTCGACGGTCTCCAGTCGTGAGACGTCGACGCCACGCTCCCGCAGCGACCCGCGGACGTCGTGGTCCGCGGCGTCGGGGCCCACCCGGCCACAGAGCGCCGTCCCGGCGCCCGCCGCCGCGGCCGCGACGGCCTGGTTCGCGCCCTTCCCGCCCAGCAACGTCCGATCGACCACCTCGTCGAACGCCGGCGGCGTCGTCTCGACGGCGCGGGTCTCGTCGCGGGCGGGGAACGCGTCGTACGCCGCGAGTCGGTCGACGTCCGCGGGGTCGAGCCGCCCCACCAGGTCCACGTTGACGCTCCCGACGCTGACCACGTCGGCCGTCGTTCGGTCCTCGTCGCCGGCCGTCTGCGTCTCCTCTCTCATCGTCGTCTTCGCACGACCCCGGATACGTGGCTCGAACGTTTATCGTTGCCTCTTCGGACGGATCGACGCCGATCGTGGTCACCGGGGCCGTGCGAGTCGGTCGGACCGGCACGACTCCGGTAGACCACGTCCGTGTCGTCGCCGGCCCGACTCTCTCCGGACGCGACCGAGGGCTCGCGTCGGCCGCCCGATGCGAGCTGTCGGTGTGCGTCGAACCGTCGGTCCACGCGATCGAGACGTCGCTGACCGTCGTCCTGTTTCGACCTGTCGGCTTTCACTCTTTGTGTATAGTATGTAAATAGAGATGGGAATAAGAGGCCATACGAACCGATTTCCACACCAGGATACGAGTCTCTGTTCCCATCTCGTTGTAGAGGGATCGTGGCCGGTGAGAACCACCGATGTGTCGGTCCGCCGGTGGGCATCCGTGGCGACGATCACGGAACGATCGGTCGACGGCCACGGGCTGGCGCCCGCGAGGCGCGTGATCGAGCGGCCGCCGGGATATCGTCACGATGATTTATGTCCCTCCGTCCGGTCAGCATCGACTCAGCAATGGCACAGGACGGTCGCGTGATCAACGCCACCGAGAACGCCTGTCGGGTCCTCGTAGCCCTCCGTCGACTCGGCGGGGCCGGCGTCACCGAACTGTCCGAGGAACTGGACTACTCGCCGAGCGCCGTCCACGCGCAACTGAACACTCTCCGCCAGCAGGGGTTCGTGGTGCAGGAGGGGACGACGTACCGTCTGAGTCTCCGGTTTCTCGACATGTCCCGGCACGTGGTCTCCCGGTTCGGCGACGTCGACGTCGTCCGGTCGGAGGTGGACTCGCTCGCCGACGAGACCGGCGAGGTGGCGCAGTTCGGAACCGACGAACGGGGCGAACTCGTCTACGTGCTCAAGTCCCGGGGCGACAACGCCGTCAAGACGGGATCGTTCACCGGAAAGCGGGAACACCTCCACTCGACCGCCATGGGGAAGGCCATCCTCTCGACGATGTCGGACGACGGCGTCGAGGAGGTGATCGACGCGTTCGGACTGCCCGAGCAGACCCCCCGGACGGCCACCGACCCGGCGGAACTGCTCGACACGGTCGACGACGTCCGCGACCGGGGGTACGCCGTCGACGACGAGGAGAACGTGCGGGGATTGCGCAGCGTCGCGGTGCCCGTGACCGCGAACGACGACCGCATCGGCGCCGTCAGCGTCACCGGACCCGCGAGCAGAATGGGGATCGACGAGATGGAGGGGGAACTCTCGACGTTGCTCGAACGCTCCGCGAACATCATCGAGGTGAACTACAAGTTCTCGTGACCGCTCCCGTCCGTCCCGGATCCACCGCGGACCGACGCCGCTCGCTGGACAAGGGTTAAACTGGTCCGCGATGAACGGTTCGGTATCGATGGACATCTCGGGTGTGACCGCGTACAGCCTCTCCTCCCCGATCGATCCGCCGGTGCGGATCCGTTTCGACGGTGACGAACGCGAGATCAGGAAGCGGGACCTGGTTCTGGTCGCCGTCGAGACGAGCGACGGGGAGATCGGGTGGGCGCCGTGTGGGACCAGCACGTTCACCGAGTGGGGAGAGTTCACCGAGGCCACATACGACGACATCGCCGACGCGATCAACGAGTTCGTCAGTCCGACCCTCGAGGGCGAGTCGATCGAGTCCGTGGAGGCGGCCCACGACGTGGTCGACTCGCTGAACCTCCCGCGGTACCTGCGGTGGCAGGCGAGGAGTGCCGTCGACGTCGCCCTGCACGACCTCGTCGGCAAGCGCCGCGGCGCGCCCGTCTACGAACTGCTGGACTACGGGGCGGAGCCGACGACCGCCCTGGAGGTCTACCCGTCCAGCGGTCTCCACCGGTCGCCGGAGGGGTTGCTCGACGAGGCCCGGACCCTCGTCGACCGAGGGTACCGGGCCTACAAGTACCGTGCCGGCCAGGGAGTCGACCACGACCGGGAGGCGATCCGTCGTCTGCGGCGGACGCTGGACCCGGACGTGAGACTGATCGTCGACGCCCACGCCTGGTGGAGCCGTCGAGACCAGCAGTACTCCCGGTCGACGATCCGGTCGCTCGTCGAGCACATGGGGGCACACGGCGTCCACTGGGTGGAGGAGCCGGTCCCCTCCAGCGACTACCGGACCTACCGGTGGCTCAGCGAGACCACCGACGTTCCGATCGCCGCCGGCGAGAACGAGGACACGCCCGGCGACCTGGTGAACATGGCCGAACTGGGGGACCTGGCCTTCGTCCAGGGGGACGTGAAGCGCCACGGCGGGTTCGAGGGGTGTCGACAGGCCGTCGAGTACTGTCGCGACGGCGACGTACAGTACGTGCCACACAACTACGGGACCCAACTCGGCGTCGTCGCGAACGCGCACCTCGTCGCCGCCGCTCCCGACTGCGAGTTCGTCCAGTACAACCTCTACGGGCCCGCGGACTCGATCGGGATGTACCCCTTCCCGCTCGCGTCCGACGTCATCGACACGGACCTCCGGATCGACGACGGCTCCCTGTCCGTCCCCGACGGGCCCGGCCTGGGCGTCGACGTCGACCGGGACGTGATCGACCGCTACTCCTACGTGGACGGCCCCTGGATGGCGGAACCGACCGACTGACCGGCCCGGTCGGCGCCGGGACCCCCGACGTCGCCGTGCTCCGCCTCGCCCGGCCCGCCGGACGGCGACGGGCCGACGCCGTCGTGGCTCGCGGCGCTGTCGGTTCGGGCGAAGTTCGCGACTCGCGAAAGCACACCGCTCGTTACAGGTGTAAGAGCGTAATCCCGAGGCCGTCAGAGGCGAGTTCCGTCCGGTGTCCGGGGCTCCGTTCGCGAGCATCGAAAGAACGGCTCCCGGCGGGGGTCGGCGTCGGGCGGGTCGGGACCGCCCCGCTCGCGACACGGGACCGGATCGAACCGCCGGCGACCGACCTACTCGTACACGTGGACGCTACCGGTGGCGTTGTCCTCGACGTACTCCCGGTCGTCGGAGACGCCCAGGCCGGGCCCGTCGGGGACCGGCACCGTGCCGTCGTCGTCGATCGTGTCGATGAAGTCGGAGTAGTCGCCCTCGTACACCGGCGGGGTCGTGTTCGGCGCGTCCGGGTGGACGAGGGCGAGTTCAGTCCCCCGTTCTCGTCGCCGTGGTACGTCGACGCGTAGGCCGGGAGACGCTCGCGGTACGTGCCCAGCAACTCGTGGATCGGCGCGTCGTGGTACTTCCCGGCGAGGTCCCACAGCGCGATGTCCACGGGTCCGATCCCCATCCGGTCGTACTTGCGGAGCCCGCGCTTGAGCTCCGACCAGTGCCGTTCCCGCCGGAGGGCGTTTCGCCCCACCAGGTGGTCGGCGAACGTGTTGATCTGTGCGGCCGCCGGCGAGTTGCCGCCGACGTACTCGCCGGTGATCCCCGCGTCCGTGTGGACCCGGAGCGCGTAGAGGGTCCGGTGGGTGGTGGTGCCGGGTTCGTAGACCAGGTTGAACCCGTTGCCGTCGAGACCGACGTCCTCCAGCGGGTAGGCGAACTCGGTGCTGTCGATCCGCGTGATCGTCGGCGCCATACACCCCCGGTGAGTCACCTCCCGATCAAACGTACTGTCTCCTTCGGGTCGACGTGACACGACGCCGTCCGTGCGACCGCCGTCGGGGGTCGACCCTCGTCGCTCCTCCGGGTGCCGGTGGCTTCTTTACCGGTTCGTGGCAACCACTCGCGTATGCCCGGCAAAACGGAGTACGACTTCGCCGGCGAGGCGGCGATCGTCACCGGATCGACCGCGGGTATCGGTCGGGGGATCGCGACGGCGCTGGCGGCGGCCGACGCCGACGTCGTGGTGAACGCCCCCGAGGAGTCGGCCGTCGAGTCGACGGTCGCGGACCTGGCGGACCGGGGGGACGGGGCGGTCGCCGGCGTCGCCGCCGACGTGGGCGACCCCGACGGCGTCGAGCGGCTGGTCGAGCGGTCGATCGGCGCGTTCGACGAGATCGACCTGCTGGTCAACAACGCCGCCGTCTGGCCGGAGGAGGAGTCGCTCGTCGGGGCGGACCTCGACCGGTGGGACCGGACGCTGGCGGTCAACGTCAGGGCCCAGTACCACGCCGCCAAACTCGTCGCCACGCACATGATCGAGGCGGGGATCGAGGGGTCGATCGTCAACACCACGAGCCAGGCCGGGGACCGCCGGACCGGCCCGTTCGGGCTGTACGGGATCTCGAAGACCGCCGTCAACGGGCTGACATGGCGGATGGCACAGGAGCTGGCCGAGCACGGCATCCGTATGAACGCCGTCTCGACGGACGTGACCGAGACCGCCCGGACGCGCTACGAGGCCGAGCGGACGGCGGCGGACGATCCGGACCGGACGGCCGACGACGTGCTCCGGGAACGAGGGCGCCGGCGCCCGCTGGGGCGGATCGGCCAGCCGGAGGACGTCGCGAACGCGGTGCTCTGGCTGGCCAGCGACCGAGCCCCCTACGTCGTCGGCGATGTGGTCCGCGTCAGCGGCGGCGGCAACCTGGAGTGACGGCGTCGGCGGCGGCCGGCGTTCGGGCGCCCGCCCACAGCCTTTTGTCCGACCGCCGAGTTCGGGGTCCGTATGGCCACCATCGAGCGGATCGAGGTCACCGAGTTCGCCTACCCGCTCGCGGACGTCGGGACGCCGCCCGGCGGCTTCGACATCGTCTACGACCCCGGAAACACGCTGGAGCGGCGCCTGTTCGCCGTCCGGATCGAGTGCAGCGACGGCCGGGTCGGCGAGTACGTCGGCGGCAACTCGCCGGCGGCCGCCCAGATCGACGTCGTCGCGAACTATCTGATCGGCGAGGACCCGCTCGACCGCGAGCGCCACTGGTCGGAACTCAAGCGCGGGCTCCGCAAGTACGACCGGATGGGGATCGGACCCGTGGACATCGCGCTGTGGGACTACGCCGGCAGGCGGTACGACGCGCCGATCCACGAGTTGCTGGGCACGTACCGCGAGCGTCTGCCGACGTACGCCTCCACCTACCAGGGCGACCACAGCGGCGGCCTGGACTCGCCCGAGGCCTACGCCGACTTCGCCGAGGAGTGTGCCGAGCGTGGCTTCCCCGGGTTCAAAGTCCACGGCTGGGACGGCGACTGGCGGGACGTGGACCTGCTCGAGGCGACGGTGCGGGCCGTGGGCGAGCGGGTCGGCGACCGGATGGACCTGATGGTCGATCCGGCCTGCGATCTGGACACCTTCGCCGACGCCCTTCGGATCGGACGGGCGTGTGACGACCACGGCTACTTCTGGTACGAGGATCCCTACCGGGACGGCGGGATCAGTCAGCACGGCCACCGGCGGCTGGCCGCACACCTGGAGACGCCGCTGCTCCAGACGGAGCACGTACGGGGGCTGGAACCCCACGCCGATTTCGTCGCGAACGAGGCCACCGATTTCGTCCGCGCGGATCCGGAGTACGACGTGGGCATCACGGGGGCGATGAAGATAGCCAACGTCGCGGAAGGGTTCGGGCTGGACGTGGAGTTTCACGCACCCGGACCGGCACAGCGACACTGCATCGCCGCCACCCGCAACGCCAACTACTACGAACTCGCCCTCGTCCACCCGGACGCGCCGAACACGACCCCGCCGGTGTACGAGGGCGGGTACGGCGACGACCTCGGAGACGTCGACGACGACGGCACGGTGCCGGTCCCCGACGGACCCGGCCTGGGCGTCTCCTACGACCGGGAGTACGTCGAGGACAACGCCCTCGGCCGGCGGACGTACGACTGAGCCGGGTCCGCCGGGGTCGCCCATCCAAACGGTTTAGTGACGGTCGGCCGAGCGCCACCGTATGGCCTTCGAACGGGTGCTGCTGGCCGTCGGACCGGAGGACGAGGACCGTCTGGAAGCGGTCGTCGACGCGACGGTCGGGATGACCGCCGGCACGGGCGCGACGGTGTACCTGCTGTACACGTTCCGGGCCGAGGACTACGAGTCGGTGCTGTCGGGGATGGACGTCGACGCGACGACCGGCGAGTTGACCCCCGACGAACTGGCACGCCGCCACGAGCAGGTCCGGACGGTGGCCGACGGGCTCGAAGCCCACGGCGTCGACCACGAGATTCGCACCACGGTCGGCGGCGAGCCGGCGGACCTGATCCTCGACCGGATCGATCGGCTCGGAGCCGAGGCGGCGGTCGTCGGCGGCCGGCGACGGTCGCCGGCGGGCAAGGCGATGTTCGGGGACCGGGCACAGCAGGTCCTGCTGAACGCCTCCGTCCCGGTGTTGTACGTCACGGGGACGACGACCGACCGGGACTAGTCCGCCGTCGTCGCTTCCCCGTCGGGCTCGCCGGCGATCATCCGCTGGACGATGTCGTCCTGCGTGGCGTCGCTGCCGAGGGTGCCGGCGTCTTTCCCCTGGTGGAGCACCTGGATCCGGTCGGCCGCACGTCGGACGTAGTTGAGGTTGTGCGAGATCAGCAGGATCGAGATCCCCCGGTCCTGCATCCGGTCGACGAGTTCGAGGACGCGGTCGGCCCCCTCCACCGAGAGCGCGCTCGTCGGTTCGTCCATGATGATTATCTTCGGGTCCGAGAGCAGCGTCCGCGAGATGGAGACCAGCTGGCGTTCCCCGCCCGACAGGTTCGCGATCCGCTCGTCGGCGTCGACGTGGATCTCCAGTTCGTCGAGCAGTTCGCGGGCACGCTCGCGCATCGACCCCTTGTCGAGCACGCCGAGCAGTCCACGGGGGCCGTTGACCCGCTCTCGACCCAGGAAGATGTTCTCGGTCACGGTGAGGTTGTCCGCCACCGCGAGGTCCTGGAACGTCGTCTCGATCCCCAGTTCCTTGGCCTTCCGCGGGGAGTCGATCTCGACCGTCTCGCCGTCGATACGGATCGTCCCGGCGTCGGGCCGGTGGGCCCCGGCGATACACTTGATCAGCGTCGACTTGCCGGCGCCGTTGTCGCCCGCCAGCGCGAGCACCTCGTTGCGCCGCAACCGCAACGACACGTCCTCGAGCGCGACGACCTCGCCGAATCGTTTCGTGATCCCGTCCATCTCGATGACGTAGTCCTCGGTCCGGTCCCCGTCGTCCATACGCCCGAGTGCACGCACGAGCCGGATAAACGTTCGGCCGTTCCGGCGCGGTCGTCCGAAGGTCCGACCGGACGGAGGTCGAGTCGGGTGCGTACGACGGACCGACCCCTTTGCCGGGCCCCGCAGGCACGGTCGTCGGACCGATCGTCGTCCCGCGTCAGTCGTCCACAAACTATAATACCACTTCGCAGGAAGCGGCTGGCAATGTCGTCGCCTGTCGCCGAAGCCGGCTCGGTACGGGACCGCGTGTCGATCGACGTGTTGACGCGGTACGGACCGATCGTCGGTCTGGCCGGGCTGATCGTGGCCTTCTCCGTGTTGACCGACCGGTTTCTCAGCCTCCAGAACGGGATCAACGTCCTCCGGCAGGTGTCGATCATCGGCATCATGGCGATCGGCGTCACCTTCCCGATCCTCTGTGCGGAGATCGACCTGAGCATCGCCCAGGTGCTGGAGGTCAGCGGACTCACCATGGCGACGCTCGCCGTCGGCGCGCGCCTGTTCGAGGGGTCGGCGATCCCCGTTCCCGCGGCGATCCTCGCCGGCATCGCGCTGGCGGCCGCGTTCGGCGCCCTGTCGGGGTACATCACGGCCCGCTTCGGCGTCCCGTCGTTCATGACGACGCTGGCGGTGCTGTTTCTCGCCGACGGACTCGGGCTGATCGTCTCCGGCAACCGACCGATCATCGGCCTCCCCGAGTCGGTGACCGCCTTCGGCGGCGCGACGGTCCTCGGGGTCCCGAGCATCGTCCTCGTCTTCTTCACGCTGTTGGTCCTCTCGCAGTTGATCCTCTCGTACACCCGCTTCGGCCTGTACATCTACGCGGTGGGCGGCGACCGGACGGCGGCCGAACGGATGGGTATCAACGTGATGGCCGTCCGGATGGGGACGCTGGTCATCTCGGCGGTGTTCGCGTCGATCGCGGGGCTGGTGACCCTGGGTCGGATCGGCAGCGCCGTCCCGACCATGGGGGCGAACCTCCTGTTGCCGCCGATCGCCGCCGTGATCCTGGGCGGTGCCGACCTGTTCGGCGGATCGGGCAACATGGTCGGGACGCTCGTCGGGGTGCTCATCCTGGGTATCCTCCAGAACGGTCTGAACCTGATGGGCGTCGACCCGTCGGGCCAACTGGTCGCACAGGGGATCGTCCTCATGCTCGCGGTCCTCGCGAACGTCGCCAACACGGACTGACGTCGGCCCGCACGGTTGCGGAGTCCTTACCGAAGATATATGATAGATTCCGATAGGTATATGTTAGAGGCGTCTATCACTGGCGGTGTATGTCACGTGACGTCCGCAGACGGCGGTTTATCCAGAGCGGAGCACTCACCGGCGCGGCCCTGCTCGCCGGTTGTACCGGTGACGGCGGCAGCGGTGACGGCGGTGGCGACGGCGGCGATGGCGGCGGCGATGGTGGTGACGGCGGTGGCGGCGATGGCGGCGACGGCGGTGGTGGCGGCGGTGGCGGCGGTGGCGACGGCCCACCGACCGTCGCGCTCGCGGTCCCGTCGCTCGAGTTCACCTTCTTCGCGCGGATGCAGAACGCGTTCGACCAGGCCCAGAGCGACGGCCTGATCGCCGGCGACTCGTCGTTCTACGACGCGGGCAACTCCCAGAGCACCCAGGTGTCGAACGTCGAGAACGCCATCTCGAACGAGGTCGACTTCCTGATGATCTCGGCGATCACCGCCGAGGGCGTCATCAGCGCCATCGAGCAGGCCAACGAGGCCGACGTTCCGGTGATCGCCATCGATCGGAACGTCGCCGAGGGCCAGACCGTCTCGTACATCGCCTCGGACAACGTCGCGCTGGGCGAGCGCTCCACCGAACTGTGTCTCGAGTTCATGCAGGAGCAGAGCGACGCCGACACCTACAGCGTGGTCCAACTGGAGGGGACTCCCGGCGCAAGCGTCACCAACGACCGCGGGGAGGGGTTCCAGAACGCCGTCGACGACAACGACGCCCTGGAGCGACTGGACAGCCAGACCGGCGAGTTCGGGACCGAACCGGCGCTCAGCGTGATGGAGGACTTCCTCACGCAGTACGGCGACGACATCGACGGCGTGTTCTGCCAGAACGACCTGATGGCGCTCGGCGTCCAGCAGGCGCTGTCCAACGCCGACACGTCGGTCCCGGTGACCGGCATCGACGGCACCGAGGCCTGGGTCGAACAGTTCAGCGACAACCAGTACTTCGGGACGGTGGCCCAGTTGCCCGAGAACATGGTGAACACGGCCATCGAGACCGGCATCGCCCACCTGAACGGGGAGGACGTCGAGGAGAACATCCCCATCGACGGGCTGGAGGTCACCCAGGACAACGCCGGCGACTACCTGGGCCAGTACTTCTGACCGGTCCGTCGCCGTCGCCCCTCTCTTGGGTCGGCGATCGGGTGGACCTCGGATCGCCCGGGGTGGTGCAGGCCGCCTCGCCGCGCCGACCGGGACGGCGACCGCCGTCAGTCCAGAGCGACGGCTCGATCCCGCTCGGCCGCGTCGTACACGGCCTTGATCGTCCGAACGTCGACGAGACCGTGCTCGCCGTCGGCGTGGGGGTCGGTCCCGGCCAGCAGACAGTGTGCGAAGTACTCGAACTCCTCCTCCATCTGGTCGATCTGGTCGAACGAGACCGTGAGGTCGCTGTCGCCGTGTGAGACGTGCAGTCGGCGGTCGTCCCAGGGGAAGAAGGCCGACTCGACGCGCACCTCGCCCGCGGTGCCGGTCACGCGGACGTGGCTGGCCGTGTGGGCGTTCTGGCTGGCGGTACACGCCGCGTACGTGTGCTCCGGGAAGCCGACCTGGAAGGCGACGTGTTCGTCGGGGACGTCCGCGAACGCCTCGTCGACGGAGGCGACGGACCCCTGGACCCGGACCGGGTCGGCGTCCAGCAGGAACCGGGCGGTGTTGAGCGGGTAGATCCCGATGTCCATCGCCGCACACCCTCCCGAGAGCTCCGGGTCGAGTCGCCATTGGTTCGGGTCGGGCACCAGTTCCAGGATCGGCTCGGTCATACTGCCGTGGACGAACACCGGATCGCCGACGTAGCCGGCCTCGATCAGGTCCCTCGCGCGCCTGATCGCGGGTTCGGTGTGCATCCGGTAGGCGATCATCAGCGTGGCGTCGTGGTCCGCACAGACCTCGACCATCCGCTCGGCGCGCTCGACCGTCGCCTCCATCGGCTTCTCACAGAGGATCGCCTTGTCCAGTTCCGCCGCCGTCTCCACGTACGGGAGGTGGAGCGCGTTGGGCGTGACGACGTACACGGCGTCGTAGTGGTCGCCGGCCGCTCCCTCGTGGAACTCGTCGTAGGTGATCGCCCGCTCGACGGTCGGCGAGTCGGCGGCCACCGACTCGGCTTTCGTCCGGTCGCTGCTGACCAGCACCGTCGTCTCACAGAGGTCCGCCGCGGCGACGGCCGGCATCGCCTGTTCGCGGGTCCACCAGCCGACGCCGATCATCGCGATCCGGACCGGATCGTCGGTCTCCGTGACCTCCTGCCAGTCGCGACGCTTGAAGCCGGCGGTCAGGTCGTCCAACTCCATGGCCGGCCTTCTCGCGACGGGAGCAAAGAGTTACTGCCCGCCCGCTCCGACACCCGCCCGGTCGTCGGTCCGCGGAGACCGCCGGCCCGGCGGGACTCCCGTGACGGACGGTGCCGAGAAGGGCGCCGACGGGCCGCGACCGACGGGGATCGTGTCGTCGTCTCCGCCTCGGTCCCGGTCGTACAAAAACAGAAGCCGTTCGGAAGAAGCATAGAGCCCGCATGTAAGACACGGCGCAGTCGATGTACGTTCAGAACTCTTTATTTGTGAGTCGACTGCCGACAGTCGCGACCAGGTCGCCCGAGATGGTGGTCGAACGCGGCCGAGGTAGAGAAACGCCGCAACGGTCCGGCGCGTCCGGACGAGGGGGTCGCGTCGCCGCGGTCCCGGCGTCGGTGGGTTCGTGGACGAACCGGTCGGTCGGTCCGTCCCCGTCGGCGATCACTCGACTCGAAGGGGCCGGGTCGCCCGGCGGATCGGGCGGCCGTCCGGGTGAGGGGTCGGAGCCGATTATTTCGGTTGCTGCCGATCGAAGTTCGACCGTGCCTAGTTGTGTGGTGGGTGTGTAGATACTATATGGCAACACGTAGCGCCGGCGACGGCGGGACCCGGCGCTCGATCAGGATCCTCTGTGTCGACGACTCACAGCGGATCCTGGATCTCACCGCCGACTATCTCTCCTACGAGAACGAGTCGTTCGTGGTCGAGACGGCGACGGGCCCGGGCGAGGCCCTCGAGCACGACCTGGCCGCGGTCGACTGTATCGTCAGCGACTACCGGATGCCCGGGACGGACGGCATCGAGTTCCTCCGGTCGGTCCGCGAAAAGTACCCCGATCTCCCCTTCATTCTGTTCACGGGCGAGGGCAGCGAGGAGGTGGCCAGCGAGGCGCTGTCGGCGGGCGCGACCAACTACTTCCGGAAGGACTCCGGGACCGACCGGTACGCGGTGCTGGCCAACTGGATCGAGGAGGCCGTCGGGAAGCGCCGCGCCCAGCGACGGTCCCGGCGGGGGTTCGAGGCGATAGAGACCGCACGCGAGGGGATCGGCGTCGTCGGGGCTGACGGTCGGTTCCGGTACGTCAACGAGGCCTACGCCGAACTGTACGGCTACACCCCGGACGAACTGGTCGGGACGGGCTGGGAGCGGCTCTACCCCGACGAGGAGGTCCACCGGGGCCACGACGAGATCCTCCCGACGGCCGACTCCACGGGTTACTGGCGGGGTCGGACGGTCGGGCTCCGTACCGACGGGACCACGTTCCCGGAGGATCACGTGGTCACGGCGACCGAGAGCGGCGAGTACGTCTGTTCGGTGCGGGACGCCACGGAGTCGGACACGCGGGCGGTACGGCGCTACGAGACGCTGGTGGAGACGCTCGACGAGGCCGTCTACGCGGTCGACCACGACGGTCGCTTCCGGTACGTCAACGGCGCGTTCGTCGAACTCGTTGGTTACGACCGCGATCGGCTGTACGACAGCAGTCCCGCGCTGGTCAAGTCCGAGGCCGGTCTCGAACGGGCCGAACGGGCGCTCCGACGGTTGCTGTCGGACGACGGTCCCGAGACCACTCGTTTCGAGGTGGAGATCCACCCCCGCGAGGGGGAGCCGGTGGTCTGTGAGGACCGGATGGCGGTCGTCCCCTACGAGGGGGCCTTCTTCGACGGCTCGGTGGGCGTGCTCCGGCCGGTCGAGGACCGGGACTGACCGACGACGCGTGGACTCCACGCCGAGGGCCGTCCGGACGGGACGGACCCGGCGGCCGTTCGGGACGGTCCGACACGTCGCCGCCGGAGGTCCCACGCCGGGCGTCGGGCGCGTCGACTCGCCGCTCGGTCTCGGTGGCGGTGTCGTCCGGGAGTCCGGGATCGACACGGCCCGGTCGCGGCGGTCAGTTTGAAGCGGTCCGGGACCGGTCTCCGACGGGAGAACACGATGGACCCGGGACCGACGAGACGGCGACTCCTGGCAGGGGTGGCGTGTGGAGCGCTCGCCGGCGCGAGTGGCTGTCCGCGGGCGTTCTCCGGGGACGAGGACGAGACCGAGGGTTCGGAGCCCGTCTCGGCGGCTCCGACCGCCGGAGACGGGGGCGAGACGGAGAGCCCGGCGGCCTCGTTCACCGCCGTCGCGGCGTCCCGCTCGCCGGCCGCCACGTTCGCCCCCGGCCGGTCGGCGTCGTTCGGGCGGTCGGTCGCCACGACCGGGGACGTCGTCTTCGTCGGCCTCCCCCACGCCGCGCCGGACGGCCGCGAGCGGGCCGGCGCCGTGGCCGTCTTCGAGCGGTCGACGGGTGGCTGGGAGCGGGCGGCGACGCTGACCGGTCGACGGATCCGCGGTCAGTTCGGCCGGCGGGTCGTGGCCGACGGGTCGACGCTGTTGGTCGGCAACGACTACCCCAGTTCGGGGACGCCACGGCTCCCCGTGTCGGTGTTCGAGCGGGCGGGCGACGGCTGGCGACGGACGGCGGACCTCGTCGACCGCGTCCACGTCGAGTCGATGGCGCTGGCGGACGGGACGGCCGTCCTGCGGACGACGGACGGCGACGGACTCGCGGCCGTCTTCGAGCGCCGGCGCGGGGAGTGGGAGCGGCGACGGACGCCGTCGGTCGACCGCCGGGACGACGGGCGACGGGTCCGGGCGGTCGCCACCGACGGCGAGACGGCCCTGGTCGGGGCGGTGCCGAGGGCGGGTCCCGAGCGCCGCCGTGCCGACTCCGGCGTCGTGTTCGTCTTCGAGCGGGCGGACGGCGCCTGGCGCCGCCGGACAACCCTCTCCGGGGGGACGGGGACCGACCACTTCGGCTGGTCGGTGGCGGTGGAAGAGGGGACGGCGCTGGTCGGCGACTACGCCGGCGACACGGCGTCCCTGTTCGGCCGCTCGGAGGGAGGGTGGTCCCGCGAGGGGACCTACACCGCGACCGACGGCGAGTCACACCGCTACTTCGGCGAGACGGTCGCCCTGGACGGCGCTCGTCGGGGCGCCGTACGCCCGGGTCGACGGCTCGGTCGGGGCGGTGTACGAACTGGACCCCGCCTCGGGGACGGACCGCCGGCAGGGCGTCTACCTCACGGCGCCCGACGGGTCCGAGGAGTTCGGGGACCCGATGGCGAGCGCGGGCGGGACGACGGTCGTCGCCGGGAGGCGCTCCGGGACCGGGTTCGTCCACGTCTACGAGCGGTGACGGCGACCGCGTCGCGGCCCGCCGGCGGGGTCGACGCCGAGGTGCCCCCGAACGGACACGACCGGGCGAAACGAATCATAATTCGTGTGGTACAATCGGCCGGGCGGCCCCTGCCGGACCGCGTCTCTGATCGGTGCGCACCGACGCGTGTGACCGCCTCTCGCGGAGCCTTCTTGTGGTTCTGGCCCCTACACTATGGTATGAGAACACTGTCACCGAGCAGGTGGTGCGCCTGAACCGACGTGATCGATTCTCGACATGGACGGGTCGTCTCTCGCCGCCGGCCCGCTACCGCGACGCCGGACTGTTCGTCCTGCTGGCGGTCCTGTTCGGGGGGTCGTTCGTCGCGATCAAGACGGGACTGCGTGAACTGCCGCCGCTCCTGTTCGCCGGCCTCCGGTTCGACGTCGGCGCGGCGGTGCTTGGCGCCTACGTCGTCGCCACCCGGGCCCGGTCGGCGTGGCTCCCCCGGACGCGGAGCGACCTCGCCGGCATCGGCGTCGCGGGGGTGTTTCTGATCGCCGCGAACAACGCCCTGCTGTTCACGGGCCAGGGGTCGACCACGCCCGCGATGGCGTCGATCATGTACGGGTTGAACCCGGTGTTGGCCCCCGTGTTCGCGTGGTGGCTGCTGGGCGACCGTCTCTCGACGGTCGGGGCTGTCGGCATCGGCGTCGCCCTGGCCGGGGTGGTGATCGTCGTCCAGCCCTCGCCGGGCGCGCTCACCGGCGAGGGGACCGTCGGGAAGGTGCTCGTGCTCGGGGCGGCCACGGCCGTCGCCGCCGGGAGCGTCCTGCTCGAACGGACCCGACCCCGCATGGCGGCGCTCCCGCTGACGGCGTGGGCGATGGCGCTCGGTGCGCTCCTGCTCCACGGGCTGAGCCTGGCGGCCGGCGAGCCACAGGGGCGACTCGTCGCCGCCGGCCCGCAGACGGCGGCGAGCGTCTTCGTGGTCGGGGTGCCGGCGACGGCGATCGGCTACGCGATCCGGTTCGACCTGCTGGACCGACTCGGCTCCGTCCGGGCGAACCTGGTGGCCTACGTGGTGCCCATCGCCGCGGCACTGACCGGGTGGCTCGTGCTGGGCGACGGCCTCTCGGCGGTCACCGTGCTGGGCTTCCTGGTGGTGGTCGCCGGGTTCGCCCTCGTCGAGCGGCGGACCGTCCGCCGGGAGGCGTGTCGGCTCCGACGGTGGCACGACCGGCGTCGGACGCCGGCGTCGGCCGACCCCGAAGTCGGGGCCGACGCCTGGCCCTGTGACGACTGAGCGGCCCGGCACGAGCGAGGGGTCGGTT
>CAZMWG010000002.1:38358-40991 GCA_964569925.1 uncultured Halobacteriales archaeon
GTCGGTTCTCCGTGGCTGTGGGCGTTCGACTGGGGCTCAATCGCCGTCGAGACCGTACTCGACCGCCCGTTCGACGTGTAGCGCCGTGGTGTCGAACAGCGGGACGTCCGGCCGGTCGGCCTGGTCAACGAGCAGGTCGATCTCCGTACAGCCGAGAACGATCCCCTCGGCTCCTTCGGCCACCAGTTCGTCGATCACCGCCAGGTACGTCTCGCGGGACTCCGAGCGGACCTCGCCTCTCGTCAGCTTCTCGAAGATGATCCGGTCGACTTCCTCGCGGGACGGGGCGTCGGGGACCACGGCGTCGACGCCGTGGTCGGCGAGGCGCTCCCGGTAGAAGGGGCGGTCATCACGGCGTCCGCGCCGCCCGCCTCTAGGTCTCCGGCCGCCTCCGCGAGGTGGTCCCCCGCTGCCTCCCAGGCCGCGTCGTGGACGTAGCCCTCGATCGCGCCGAAGTCGACGCTCCTGATCAGGAGGTCGGCGGCGTTGTGCCCACCCCGCACCTCGTTGATCCCCTCGTCGATCCGCCGGTGGTACTCGACGGTGGACCGGCTGCTGATCCCGCCAAGGACGTCGATCGTCGCGAGCGAGTC
The DNA here is from genome assembly GCA_964569925.1 of uncultured Halobacteriales archaeon. Lineage (GTDB taxonomy): Archaea > Halobacteriota > Halobacteria > Halobacteriales > Haloarculaceae > CAZMWG01. The sequence continues at coordinate 38,952 of CAZMWG010000002.1, forward strand.
CGTCGTCATGCTGTGTGTCGGGACACCGGTGGGACCGGCGTGATAACAGTGTCGGGCCGGGAGGTCCCGAGCCGGCGGCCCCGGTCGTCGGTCGACCCGTCGCGTCGGAGCCACGAGGACGGACCGTCCGGTCCCGTTGGGTACCGTCGCCGGCGGCGGTCAGAGGACCTCCTGGAGCCCCCACAGCGACTTCATCTCGTAGGTCGGGGCGACGTCGCCCTCGGTCTCCGACTCCCCGCGTCGGACCAGCGCGGAGTCGACACCGGCGTTCTCGGCCGTCTCGACGTCCACCCGGCGGTCGCCGACGTACAGGGCGCTCTCCGCACCGATCGTCTCCATCGCGGTCCGGAGACCCTGAGGGTCGGGCTTCTGTCGCCGTAACTCCGAGGCCGTGAATCCACAGCCGAACACCGTCTCGAAGCGGTCGGTCAGGCCGAGTCGCTCCAAGAGGGCCCGGACCACGCGCGGGTGGTTGTCGCTCACGACGCCCGTCGGACGGTTCAGGTCCCGGAGGGCGGCGACGTCGTCGAACGCCGACCGGAGCCCGGACCTGATCTCGGTCAGTTGCGCGCGGACCCCCTCGCGGGCGGCCTCGGCACAGAAGGCGTCGCGGTCGACGCCGGCCGACCGACAGCGCTCGGTGATCGACGACACCTCGCCCCGGAGGAAGTGGGCGACCATCCGTTCGGACGGGCCGGACAGGTCGAACCGGCGCTGGACGCGCTCCATCGCCGCCGCCATGGCCGCCCGGTCGGGGGACTCCGCGATCACGCCGTCACAGTCGAACAGTACCGCGTCGTATCCCATATCGACGGAGCACGGCGGATCGCCCGTAACGCTACTCCGTGGGAGACGCTCGGGTGGTAGGCGCCGCCCGGGGGGTGGGACGAACTCGGGAGGACCGAAAACCAGAAACGCGTCCTCTCACCCCTGGAAGCTATGAGTGGTCACGGCGAGGGCGCGCTGGAGCGACTCGAGTTCCTGGTCGCGTCCCCGAACCGATACCGGTTGCTCCGGTCGCTCTCGGAGGGTGGGGCGTCGCCGGACGCGCTGGGCGAGGAACTCGACATGCCCCGATCGACGCTGCGACGGAACCTGACGGCGCTCGAGGAACAGGGGTACGTCTCCCAGGTCGTCACGGAGAATCGGTACGAGACCACCGTCGCGGGCGAGGTCGCCTACGAGGCCGTCGAGGACGCGCTCGCGAGGATCGAACTCGGGGCGTCGCTGCGCCCCTTCCTCGACCGGTTTCCGGCGGAACTCCCCGTCGATCCGGGCGCGCTCACGTCGTGTGAGGTGACGGTGTCCACGACGGAGACCCCGTTCGAGCCCCTCTATCACGTCCGCCGGACCGTGACGGACGCGAGCAGCGTCAGGGGGTTCGTGCCGACGATCAACCCGCTCTACGTCGAGACGCTCCGGGACTGCGTCGGCGGGGACCCGACGCTGGAGGTCGTCGCGCCGCCGGAGAGCTACGACGCCGCCAGCCCCGACTACGACGAGGCGCTGGCCGCCATCGACGCCGCCGACGACGTCACGCTGTACGAGTCGACCTCGGTGCCGGAGTACGCGCTCGGGATCGTCGACGGGACGGTGTTGCTCGGGGCGTTCGACGAGCGGATGCGGACCCACTCCGTGCTGGAGACCGCGGGGTCCGAACTACGGCAGTGGGCGGTAGAGACCTACGACGAGATCCGGGCGACCGCCGCGCCACGCTGACCGGCGGCAGACCGTCACAGGGGTCGTCCGGGCCCGAGAGGTGGTCGGGAGCCGTGGGATTGTTGACGCGAGGCGCGTATGGTATGACACGGATGGACGCGTTCGCGCCGGGAGGGTGGCCGAGGACGGTGGGCGTGGTGGGTCCGCCGGCGGCCGCGGCGACGCTCCGGGACGCGGCGGCGGCGGTGGAGACGGAGACAGCGGTGCGACGGCTCGACGGGGTCGACGAGTCGCCGGCCGAGGTGGACGCGGTGGTCGCGGTGGTCGGGGCGGACGGCGAGCGGGACGCGGAGGCGGTGATCGAGGCGGCGACGGCGCCGG
>CAZMWG010000002.1:41091-66810 GCA_964569925.1 uncultured Halobacteriales archaeon
CGCCGGCGGTGGTGGTGGCACCGGCGGAGCGGTCGTCCGCGGTCACGGCGGCCCTGGAGTCCGGCGCGGCGGAGTACGTCCCCCGGTCGGTGCTCTCGACGGCGCCGGCGGCGGTGGTGGAGCGGGCGGTCCGGGCCGCCGAGACCGCCGGCCTGGAGGACCTCCGGGACGTCTACGACAGCGTCTCGGAGCCGCTGACGCTGCACGACCCCGAGACCGGCGAACTGGTCCACGCCAACCGTCGGCTCTGCGAGCTGTTGGACTACGACCGCTCGGAGATCGTGGCGATGCGGGTCGCGGACTACACGGCGGACCTGCCGGGGTACGACCAGGCGGCGGCGATGGAGATCATCACCTCCGCCACGGAGGCGGGGTCGGCGGGACCGGTCGAGTGGCCGCTGGAGAGCAGCGACGGCGAACGAGTGTGGGTGGAGGCGACGCTGCGGCCGGTGACCGTCGGCGGCCGCGAACTGGTGTTGTCGACGTCGACGGACGTGACCGACCGGCGCCGGCGCGAGCGGGAGTACGAGCAGATCTTCAACGGCGTCAGCGACGCCATCGCGGTGTTCGACCCCGAGACCGGCGAGATCACCGACGTCAACGAGAGCTACCACGAACTGCTGGGCTACGACGACCTCGAACGGCTCCGGGAGTTGGGCATCGACGGGTTGAGCGTCACCGAGGCGGGGTACACCGGCGAGCGCGGCCGGGAACTGGTGCGGGCGGTCGCCGAGAGCGGCGACCCCGAGACCGTCGAGTGGCAGGCCAGACGGCGCGACGGGGAACGGCTCTGGCTGGACGTCACGCTGTCGCCGGCGACCATCGGGGGCGAGCAGCGCGTGCTGTCGATCCAGCGCGACGTCACCGAGCGGGTGCGCCGCGAGCGGGAGTACGAGCAGATCTTCAACGGCGTCCCCTCGCCGATCGTGATCAACGACCCCGAGACGGGCGAGATACTGTCGGTCAACGACGCCCTCTGTGAACTGACCGGCTACGACCGCGAGACCGTCCGCGAGTTGGGCGTCGAGGGGCTGTCCGCCGACGACGCGGAGTACAGCGGCGAGCGCGCCCGGCGGATCGTCCGGCGGGTGATGGAGTCGGGCGAGCCCGAGACCTTCGAGTGGCGGCTGGCGGCCGCCGACGGCGACGTCCGGGTGCTCGAGGTGACCGGCAGACCGGCGGAGATCGGCGGCGAACCACGCTACGTCTCGATGACGCGTGACGTCACCGAACAGCGTCGCCGCGAGCGGGAGTTCGAGCAGATCTTCGACGCCGTCACCGACGTGCTCGCGGTGTTCGACCCCGAGACCGGCGAACTGGTGGACATCAACGACACCTTCTGTGAGCTGACCGGCTACGACCGCGAGACCATCTTGGAGGGCGGACCCGACGTGGTCGGCGCGACGGAGCTGGGCTACGACGGCGAGGCGGTCCGGCGGGTCGTCACGGAGGTGGCCGAGACCGGTGAGCCCGCCCGCGGGGTCGAGTGGGCCTCCCGGACCGAGAGCGGGGAGACCCTGTGGGCGGAGGTCGACGCGACGCCGGCGACGATCAACGGCGAGGAGCGCGTGCTGGCGGTGGCCCGGGACGTGACCGAGCGGCGCGACCGCGAGGAGCGGGTGCAGGTGCTCAACCGCGTGCTCCGGCACAACCTGCGCAACGACATGGACGCGGTCCACGGCTACGCGACGGCCGTCGAGGAGACCGTCGAGGACGACCGGGTCCGCGAGCACGCCCGCCGGATCCGCGAGACCGCCGACTCGCTGCTGGAGTTGAGCGCCAAGGCCCGGGCCACCGAGCGGATGCTCCGGGGCGACGACCGCCGCCGGCCCAGTCCGGTCGACCGGGTGCTGGAGACGGTCGTCGACGAGGCCCGCGACCGGTTCGACGACACCGAGTTCGGCGTCGACCTCGCGGACGACGCCGCGGACGCCACGGTCGAGGCGGGGGTGTTCCGGCTGGTGTTGCGCGAACTGGTCGAGAACGCCGCCGAGTACGGCGACGCCGTCGCCGTCCGGGCCGAGGCGACCCCCGAGTGTGACGGGGTGACCGTGACCGTCACCGACGACGGGCCGGGGATCCCCGACCACGCGCTGACGCCGTTCCGGGCCGGCGGCGAGACCCAGTTCGAGCACAACCGCGGCCTGGGGCTGTGGCTGGTCAACTGGGGGGTGCGCCGGCTCGGCGGCGGCGTCGAGGTGGACCGTCCCGCCGACGGCGGCACCGTCGTCCGTCTGCGCCTGCCCGCCGTCGAGGAGTGAGTCCCCGTTCCGGGCCGGCCGTCCTCCGCAGTGTCGCCACACTCCGTCGCCGGCGCGGTCGACGGCGTCCGTGGCGCGTCGGCCGAGATGTGTGGTCGAGTTACTGCCAACCGTCCCACGAGCGTCAGCCTCGTCGACGGGCCGGGAACTCCCCGGTTGCATGCCGACTCCTCGACACGGTCGAACCGGGTTGGGTCGGTAAGCTCCGGGGTCGACGGCGAGGCGGTCCCGCCTCTCCGACCACGACGAGCACGGGTCGTCGTTCGGAACGGGCCGGATCTTCCCGAATCGATTTCTCTCGACCCACGTTCGCCCGTCGGAGGGCCACGTCTGCTCGCCGGGAGCGTGCCGGTATGGCGAGCCGACGGCCTCGCGCGGGCGAGGCATCGGAGGCCGGAACCGACGGGGAGCGATACGCCACAGCTACCCCGAGAGCAAACCGCGGCTTACCTCCCTGGACCTGGCACATAACTACCCGGGGCTGAGCCTGGCTACTTCTCGGCGAGACGCGCCCACCACCATGACATCATCAGACGACACCCACCCGCTCGCGGAGCGGATCGCGACCTCGGTGCGAGAACGGATCGAGAGCACGGACAGTTCCCGGCGACGCTTCCTGGGCCGGTCGGCGCTGGCCGGCGGGACGCTGCTCGCGCTCGGCGGCACCACCGGCCTCGCCCTGGGACAGGACGACGAGGAGAGCACCGCCGAGGAGATGACGGCCGCGTTCGACGACGTCACCGGGACGGACATCGACGTGTTGAACTACGCGCTCACGCTCGAGAACCTGGAGAGCGCCTTCTACCGGGGGGCCCTTGAGCGGTTCGACGAGGGCGACTTCGTCGACGCCGACGTCCTCCAGTCGTTCGACGAGCGGACCCGTCGGGCCTTCTTCGAGTACGTCGGGGTCGTCGCGGAACACGAGGCGACCCACGTCGAGGTGCTCACGCAGGCGGTGGAACTGCTGGGCGGGGACCCCGCACAGGAGGCCACCTACGACTTCGGCTACCAGACGGTCGCCGAGTTCATCTCGCTGGGGCGGGTCCTCGAGAACACCGGCGTCGGCGCCTACGCCGGGGCCGCGCCGTTCGTCGAGAGCCCGGACCTGCTGGGCGTGGCGCTGTCGATCCACAGCGTCGAGGCGCGCCACGCCGCCGTCCTGAACATCGCCGACGGCGGGTCGCCGTTCCCGGACGCGTTCGATCCGGCCCTCTCACAGCAGGAGGTCCTCGAAGCGGCCGGTCAGTTCATCCGGTCGGAGAGCGACGACGGGTAGGCCGCCACCGACGCGGACACCGACCCGGAGTGACGCCGCCGGGTCGGTCGTCCGGCCCGTCCGGGTCCGACAGCTCACCGCCGGCGGAGTCGGACCGCGGAGCCCCGACTCCGAGCCGTCGCCGTCGGTCCCGGTCGCCCGGGATCGGGGCCGCTTCCCGTTCGGTTCCGTCTTTACTTTCGGTCAGTCCTGCGGTCCGTCCGGCGCGAGAACGGTGTCTCACGCCTCGGGAGAGTTCGATTCCTCTCGTGATCTACTCGCCGAGACCGTCGGGACGCTGGCCGTCCACGGCGTGCCGGGCGACTCCCGCCCCCTCCACGACGCGGTCGAGTCCGCGCGCTCGAACGGCTCCCCGCGGACTCCGCCGGCGACGCCGAGGCCCGGTTCACCGTCGAGGGCGTTCGCCTCGCCGTCACGCGGGACGGCGTCGACGTCCTCCTCGACGAGAGGGGCGGGACGCCGGACGGGTAGGCCGGTCCGGCGCCCGAGCCGAGGGGGCCGACCGGCGAGTCCGGTCAGCGAACGTACTCCGCCTCGCGCTCGACCACCCGGTACCCCTGGACCCGGAGGGCCTCGTCCCGGTACCGTGCGGCGATCACTCGCTGGGGGAGCCGCCGGAGCCCGAACCGTCGGTCGGCCCGGTACTCGTAGTCGACGACCGTGTGACCGTCCGCTCGGGAGACGTCGACGGTGTAGGTGGCCCAGGGGTGGCCGTCGGCGGTCACCTCGAGGCTCACCCGCCGTCCGTCGGCCCGGTCGGTCGTCCGTGTCCGCACCGTCACGTCGACCGACCGGAGCCCGAACAGGTACGACACCCGGTAGGTCACCGGCCCGTCTCCCGGGGTGATCTCCTCCGCGATCCCCCACTGGAACACGAGCACGGGCGGCGTCGGGCCGGCGAACGACTCGACCACCGTGTCCACGTCCGCGTCGGTCCGGAGACGGACCGAGCCACGGGGTCGGACGAGGGGGGCACGGACCACGGCGAGCAGGACGGCGCCGACGGCGACCGCCGGCAGGAGCGACGTGACCAGAAACGTTCCGACGAAGACGCTCACGACGAGGAGCGCGACGAGCGCGCTCAACGGACGTTCCCGTCTGAGATACTGTTCGGCGACGTCCAGCGCCGCCTCCGGCCTGTCGGCGACACGTGGGGAGGGCATCATGGGGAACACGACCCCCTCGGACACGTATCAGTGTCGCAATCGTCGCGGCCCGGGTCCGAGCGGGACCTGATCACGGGAGCGGAGTCGAACCTGTCCGACTCTGCGGCTCCGCGACGACGCGACCGGTCGGACTCACCACCCGTTCCCGGCGTCCGGGCGGACCGGCGCCCGGCACCCGACCGACCTGGCCGTGGCGGACCCGTCGGTCGTCCCGACACAGACTTTATTTCGTCCGGACGTCCGACGGTCACATGTGAGACCGGTCACGCGGTACCTCGCCGTCGCGACCACCTCGTCGGGGTCGCCGGCGGCGTGGCGACCGCCGTCCTCGCTCGGCCGGTGCTCGACCCGGGACCGAGGACGATGGCGGCGGGCCTCGTCGGAGTCTCGTGGGCGGGAGCGATCGCCGCGTACCTCCCGGTGTACGAGCGGTTCGACGGGCCGCCGGCCGCCGCCGACGACGCGGGGGTCGCCGCGGCGATCAAGTGGGGCGGGGCGACCGGCGGCGCCGGGAGCCTCGCGGTCGCGGGGACCGCCGCGCTCCTGCTCTTCCGAGACCCCCCGTCGCGGTACGTCGCCGTCGTCTGTCTGTTCGTCTTCGGGACCGTCCTGCTGTGTCTGGCGCTCGGCATGCGCGTCGTCGCGAGCCGTCTCCCGCCGGCGCCGGCGATCGACGCCGCCGACACCGACTGATCGACGACGACGGGCGGCCCGGGACCGGTGACTCGCTCTGACTCGGTCGTCCGTGTCGTCGTGGCAGATGGACCCGACCACCGCGGCGACCCGTCGACGGCTCACTCCCCGTGAGGGGCCGTCTCGCCCTCGCCGACGATCATCGCGTAGTCCGGCGGGTAGTGGCCGTCGACGAGCAGGCGCGCCCAGTCGACGGTGATCTCGAAGAAGACGCTCCCGTCGGCGGTGAGATACTCGCTGTGGCCGTACTTGTCGACGTACTTCGAGACGACGTAGTCGACCTCGTTCCCCCGGACTTCGCGTACCTCCCCCTCCAGTTGCAGGTTGTGGCTCTCCCCGTCGACGACGACGGCCACCGCCGGGTTGGTCGTCAGGTTGTCGTACTTCCGGTAGTCTCGTCCCGAGGTGAGGTAGAGGGTCAGGTCGTCGTCGGCGACGAACCGGACCGTCGCGGCCTCGGGGACGCCGTCGGGCGAGGCGGTCGCGAGCGTGCAGGTGTCGGTCGTCGCCAGCAACCGGCGTGCGCTCTCCCGTGCCGACCTCGAAGACCGGTCGTGAGCCATGGCGTCGGTTCCACGGGGGTACACATAACGCTCTCGTCCGCCGACGGCCGACGTGGGAACTCCCTCGACGGCGGCGCCGGCGCGACCGACGCCTTCGAGACGGCGGCGCTCCGCTCGCCCGGCCTCGTCCGTCAGTCGACGGCCGCTTCGAGGTGTTCGACGGCCGCGGCCGGCGTGTCCACGTGTTCGATCCCGTAGATCCCGTCGATACGGTGGGTGTCGAGCCCGGCGACCGGCTTCCCGAACGTGAGCGCGTGGCCCATCTCCGAGAGGGTGCCCGGGCCGCCGTCCACCGCGACGACGCCGTCCCCGTTCATCACGATGACCGGGTTCCGGGCGTCGTTGATCCCGGTCGCGATCGGGGTCTGGACGTAGTCGTTTGCCGCGCTGGGATCCTTCCCGGGGACGATGCCGATGGTGTGGGCGTCCGCTCGGCGGGCGCCCTCACACACCGCCTCCATGACGCCGCCCATGCCACCACAGACGACCTCGTGGCCGCGTTCGCCGATCCGTTCGCCCAGCCGTCGCGCGACGGCGTACTCCTCGTCGGTGACGGAACTCCCGCCGATGACGCTGATCCGCACGGGAGCCGTTACGGCCCCGCCGGTCTGACCCTTTCGACGTCCGGACGGCTCCAGTCCGGACCCACGGGACGCTCGCCGGACGCCCGCGACCGGACACCGGGTCGACGCGCGGTGGGGGGTCACGGCGACGGCCACCGTCGACGCCACACCCTCGTCCCCCCAGTCACTCGGGGTCGATCCGCCGCTCGAAGCCGTTCGGCGCGGCCGCCGCCATCGCCGCCTCCACGGCCGACGCCGACGTACTCCGTACGAACTCCCGGTTGCTCCGGTAGGTGATCGCGAACCCCCAGGTGTCCTCGTCGGCGTAGGTCGTCTCGTTCACCTGGAAGATCGCCTGGTCCTCGTGGACCGTCGCGATCCGGCGGAACGTGGCGCGTGGCGCCCGGTAGTCCTCTCCGGGCGGGACGGTGAGTTTGATGCGAAGCGTTCGCATGGAGCGGTTCGGTCCGGGGCTACTCGCTCCGGACGTTTCGGACCGTCGCCGACGGGTCGATCGGCCTCCGGGGGCGCCCGACTCACGTCGAGAGGCGAGACCGGACCGACGACTCCCCGTCCGCGGGAACCGCGGCGGAGGTCGGGACGCGATGGCGGCCCGGGAGCGGACGGCTCAGTCGTCGTCGCCGAGTTCGCGGGCGGCCCGTTCGTCGGCCTGTGCCGTCCACAGGTCCGCGTACTCGCCGGCGGCGTCCAGCAGTTCCCGGTGAGTCCCGGTCTCGACGATCCGGCCGTCGTCCATCACCACGATCCGGTCGGCGTCCCGAACCGTCGACAGTCTGTGGGCCACGACGAAGGCGGTCCGGTTCTCGACGAGCCGGTCGATACCGGCCTGGATCCGTGCCTCGGTCTCCGTGTCCACGTCGCTGGTGGCCTCGTCGAGGACGATGATCGCGGGGTCGTTCAACAGCGCCCGGGCGATGGCCAGTCGCTGGCGCTGCCCCCCGGAGAGTTTGACGCCGCGCTCGCCGATCCGGGTGTCGTACCCCTCCGGCAGGTCGCGGACGAACTCGTGGGCGGCCGCCGCCTCGGCGGCCTCGATCACTCGGTCGCGCTCGTCCGTGCGGCCCGCTCGCTCGGCCGAAAGCGCCGCGGCGTCGCCGTAGGCGATGTTCTCGGCCACGGTGCCCGAGAAGAGGTAGGGGTTCTGCTCCACCACCGCGATCCCGGCCCGCAACGCGCTCAACCCGTACTCCCGGACGTCCCGGCCGTCGACCCGGACGACGCCCGTGTCGGGGTCGTGGAACCGGGGCACCAGCTTCACCAGCGTCGACTTGCCGGCGCCGGTGGCCCCGACCAGCCCGACCGTCTCGCCGGCCGCCACCGACAGGTCCACTCCCTCCAGGACCCGCTCGCGGTCGTCGTAGGCGAAGGCGACGTCCCGGAACTCCACCGCCCCGTCGATCCGGTCGGGGGTGTACGGGTCGGGCGGGTCCGTGACCGTCGGTTCCCGGCCCAGCAGTCCGAACACCCGTTCGGCGCTGGCGACGGCCTGCTGGTACTTGTTGGCCGAGCGGCCGATCCGTCGCATCGGGGAGTAGAGCCGCCGCAGGTAGAGGAAGAAGGCCGCGAACGCGCCGGTGGTGATGATCCCCCGGCCGGCCGGCGAGGCGACGATGTCCCGACCCGCGACGAACAGCACCGCCACGAAGACGACGCCGGTCAACAGGCGGAGGCCGGCGAAGAAGGCCCGGCGGATCCGCAGTGCCGCCACCTTCTCGTCGTGGTAGGCCTCGCTGCGCTCGGCGACCCGGTCGCGCTCGAAGCCGTACCGGTCGAACGCCTTCACCACCGCCACGCCGCCGAGGTTGTTCTCCAGGCGGGTGTTCAGTCGACCCACCGTCTCCCGGATCGACCGGTAGCGGGGCTCGATCCAGCGGAGGAAGCCCGCGCTGGCCAGCCCGACGAGCGGGACGGGGGCGAGCGCGATCAGCGCCAGCGTCGGCGAGTAGTACCACAGCACGGCGGCGATCCCCAGCACCGTCGCCACCATCCGGATCGCCTGGCGGAACTCGGTGTTCAGGAACCCCTCGAGTCGGTTGATGTCGCCGTTGAGGACGGACATCATCCCGCCGGTCTGGTGGTCGGCGTAGAAGTCCATCGACAGGTGCTGGAGGTGGTCGTACGCGTCGTTGCGGAGGTCGCGCTGGATCTTCTGGGCCGCCGACTGGAGCAGATACCGCGAGGCGAACCGGGTGGCCGACCGGAGCAGGTAGGCCAGCGCCGCGATGACCACGAGCCGTCTGAGGACGGCCAGCCGGGCGGCCTCGCCGGCGATGGCGCCGGACGGGGTGAGGCCGGCGGCCGCCAGCAGCCCCGGGCCCCCGTCCGCGAGCACGACGCGATCGATCGCCGTGGCGACGATCACCGGCGGCACCAGCCGGGCCAGTCGGGTCAGCACCGCCGTCAGCACCCCGACCGAGAGCCGCGGCCAGTACGGGCGGGCGTAGCCCAGCAGGCTCAACATCGGGTGGCCGTCGACGGTCTCCCGGACGTCCGCGAAGCCGCCGTCGTCGTCGGTCACCCGTCGGGCCTCCCGTTGCGGTCTCCGGTCGGTGGGTCGGCGTCCGGTCCGCGACGGTCGGCGTCTCGCGGTGCGAGTTCACACACGGTCTGGCCAGCGATTACGTGATCGCGCCGGATCACTCTGGCGTCCGGTGTCGGGGCGCGGGGGGGCCGTCGAGAGAGGGGTCCGGTGTCCGCGGTGGACGGGGTCCGGTCGACGCGAGCGTCGGTGTCGTCGAGCGGTCCCAGTGCGACGTCGCCGTCGTCGAGCGTGTCGGCCAGGCCGTTCGTGGGCTGGGAAGACATCGTGTGTGCTGTGGCGACGGGAGACCTGAGTCCGTGGCAGGGTCGGCCGGGGACGCCGGGTCTACGGGTGGTATCAGGGGCCTGGACCGTCCCGGTCTACCCGCTCGTCCCGGGGGTGGCGTCGGTCCGCCGGGCGTAGTCGAGGACCGTCAGGGAGTCGTCGGCGCGGACCCGCAGCGAGGTCTCCGGGGCGGTGATCTCGACGGTCACCCGGGCCGGATCGTCGTCGGACAACGTCTCCTCGGCGTCGATCGTCTCGGGCATCCGCCAGAGCGCGACCGTGCGGTAGTCGACCCCGGCGTCGTGGAGAAACGAGATCACCGCAGGGTGATCGAGCAGGCAGATCGTCGCCGTCGTGTGTCCGACGTTGCCACACTCCCGACACTCGTGGACCACCCCGACCGGACCGCTCTCGTCGGCCGACGACGACCGGTCGAGACGCGCCCGGACCGGTCCGTCACAGAGCAGACAGAACCCCCGGATCATCCGGTGGACGTTCGTCATCGCGTACCGTCGCAGCACCTCGGCGTCGGTCTCGGCGTCGCGGGTCTGGAGGACGACCGGCGGCGCGGGCAGCGTCGTCTCCCGCGAACAGTCCCCACACGCGACGACGACGTGGCCGTTCTCGTAGGTCGCCTCGAGCGCCCCCTCACAGTCCGCGTCCCCGCACGGCCCCATCGTCGTCTCGCCGAGGGTCGTGTCCGAGTCGGTGTACACGCCGGAGACGGCGGCCCCGACGACCCGGGCCCCGGCGTCGGTCAGGACGTAGCCGTCCGCGCGCTTCCGGACGAACCGCGGGACGAGTCGCTCGAGGTGGTAGTTGAACCGGCCGGAGTCCGCGACGCCGACGCGCTCTCTGAGCGTCGAGAACGACAGCGGGGTGCCCCGCGGGCCGTCGATCGCCTCGGGGTCCTCGACGTGGGCCTCCCAGAGGGCGCGAACGATCGCGATCCGCGTCTCGTCGGCGACCACGGCGAGGGCGTCGTCGAGGTCGCTCTCGGGGAACCGCTCGGGCATGCCGGCGGAGTACGGAAGTCCGCCGGATGAGGCTGTCGGCGTCCAGTCCCGGGAGGCCGGGCGTCCGGGCCCGGTCTCGAACCGGGTCGTCGGCGTCCGTCGACGCGAGCGGATCGGTCGCCATCCCCACTGCCGGGACACCCGCCGAGCCGGCACAACGCTCTTTCCCCGCCCGCTCCGCGGCGGAGACATGGACAAGGTGACGTTACTCGCCGAGCGGTACGCCGACACGTCGAACCTCTCGACGCGTGGGGCGTTCAACGACCGACTCACCGTGGACGACCGCCACCCCACGGGTGGGCGTTCGACCCCGACGACGCCCCCGCGCTCAGGGCGGCGGTGGCCGACCGGATCGGCCGCGAGGGGGCCGTCACCTGGCCCAAAGACTACGCGCTGTTCGTGGCGAACGCGTAACCCCGTCTCTCTCGTCTTCGGGCGAGGCCCGACGTCTCGTTCGTCACCGGCCGTCGCCGGAGGGCACCTGACTCATCCGGCTCCGGACTCGCCCAGGTCGCGTGCCGCCGCCACGTCCCGGAGTCGGGACCCGGGCGGACAGGCATCGAGTATCCCGGCGAGCGTCGCCAGCGCGATCGGACGGTAGTCGAGCAGTTCGCAACTGACGTTCACGCGCCGGTCGTCGTAGGCGACGAACGGGTACTCCTCGGTGTCGTTGTCGTGGTGGTGACCGTGGAGGACCCAACCGTCCCACGACTCCGGGACGTCCTCCGGTCGGTGGGTGCAGTAGAACCGGTAGTCGCCGTGTGTCAGCACACACGCGTCGAGCACCGGGACGGGGGCCGCGTCGGCGTCGAGTCCGACGTCGTGGTTGCCCTGGATCAGGAGGTCCCCGTCGAGTCGGTCGAGGTACTCGACGGTCTCCCGGCCGTCACGCATGTCCATCGCCACGTCGCCCAGATGGACGAGAACGTCCGTGTCGTCGACGGTCTCGTAGTGGCGGTTCAACAGCGTCGTGTTCATCTGGCCGACGCCGGTGAACGGCCGGTCGCAGTACTCGATGATGTTCGTGTGCCCGAAGTGGTGATCCGAAACGACGTAGCGTCCCATCCGTGTGTGACCTCGCTCTCGCGTGCCGTGTCCGACGGACCGCCCCCTGGCTATTGAATGCGGTGAAGGGTTGGTGAGTGGTACCACGGACCTGGCCGCGTCGAGCCGGGTCCCTAGCACGTCACGACGGCCAGTGACCGCCTCGTCGTGGCCGTCGACCGGTCACTCGATCGCTCCGAAGGTCATTCCGAGGGCTCGCTCCACGGCTTGTCGGCAGGCCCGCTCGACGTCCTCGATGGCGGTCGTGGGGAGCTTGGCAGTCCCCGCGTCGTCGTGACCGCCGCCCTCGCCGCCGAACTCGTCGGTCAGCGGCGCGAACACGTCGTCGGGCAGGTGGACCTCGCCGACCGCACGGTCGGAGATCCGCCCGACGACCCAGGTTTCCGCCTCCCGGCCCGTCAGTACGAGGGCGACGTCGCCGCCGGCGTCGATCAGCGCGTCGGCGGCGGCCGCCTGATCGCTCCCGGTCCGCGTGAGGAGCAGGAGAGTCTCTCGGGCTCTGTAGCCGTCGGCTCTGGCGACGGCCGTCGCCGTCGCGACCCGCTCGCCGAACGGCGTCGTCCGGTCGAACAGTTCGCCCACGCGCGCCGCCCGATCGCCGGCCGCGGTCAGCAGTTCCGTGACCAGGGTCGCGGCCGCGGAGCCACCCTTGGAGAGGAACCCCGTGTCGTCGAGGACGCCCGCCGCGAGCGCGAGCGCCGCGTCGCCGGAGGGCTCCGCCCCCGTGGCGCGGAGTAGCCGGGTGACGAGCGCCGCCGTCGCGTCCGCCTCGGTGTCGACGAGCGCGGCGTCCGCGAGGGCGGCCAGGTCGTCGGGTTCGTGATGGTCGACGACGAGCACCGTGTCGGCGTCCCGGACGTCGACGGGGGCGATCCGGTCGCCGCTCGGGGCGTCGAGGACGACGACGGCGTCGTACGCGCCGGGATCGATCGACTCCCTCTCGACCACGCCGAGGTCGTCGGTCAGCAGCGGCCGAGCGCTCGCTTTCACCGACCCCGGGACCCCGACCGTCACCGGACAGTCGAGCGTCCGTGTCAGGCCCACGGCCGAGCCGACGCTGTCCATGTCGGCGTGGGCGTGCACCACTGCCAGCAACGCTCCGTCTGTGCGCTCGGTCCCCCGGAGCAGATGGCTCGCCGTCTCGACCTCGCCGCTATCCATCGATCGCCCCCCTCCGGTCCGTGCGGCGCCGAGACCGGACGGCCGTGCCGGCGCGGTGGTCGTGGACGACGCGAGCGAGACGGTCGTTCGGGATCACGTCGTCACGGTCAGGGGCGGGACGGATATGACTTCGAGAGGAACGGTCACACGGCACGAACGGCCGACGCGGCGGCTCTCGGGTGTGGTCCGTGTCCGGATCGCCCCGGCGAAGGATCCGGCCTCCAGCGGCGGTGTCGGCCGGATGGGGTGGCTTACCCGACGGCCCTCCCGCCGTCCCGTTCGGGACGCCGGCGGCTCGTTCACCCGTCGGCGGCTCGTCGTGCGTGGTCGAGCAGCGCGGAGTGGGGCCGGACGTCCGGCTTCCGGTCCCGGATCCGGGCGAGCGCGTCGTCGACGGCGATCCCCTCGCTCCGCGCCAGTCCCGCCGCCGCGACGGCCCCGCTCCGGGAGGCGCCCGCCGAGCAGTGGACCAGCACGGTCCGGCCCGCCGCCAGCAGCGCCGCGAGGTCCGCCACGGCGGCCCGGAACGCGTCGTACTCACACTGTGGGCCGTCGAGAAGCGGGTGGTCGGCGACGGTGACGGCGTCCGGATACGGCGTGTCGGGCCGCGCGTGGCTCAGTTTGACGACCGCGGTGATACCGTGTTCCGCGAGCAGCGCGGGGTCGCCGGCGGCGTCGATACCGCCGACGTGGAGTCCGGGGGCGACTCGTCGCATGCACGGTACGGACCGGACCGGACCGCATAAGTGTGATCGGTCGGTGACGACCGACTCCGTCTCGTCGAGGGGACGGAGACGGGAACGGGACCGAGGTTTCATGTCGCCGGCCGCCCACCCCGTGGAGCGTGAACGCACGCTCGACGCCCGACGGGACGGAGACGGTGCCCGATGAGTGACGAGGAGCAGTCGGCGCCGGCCGGGGGCGCGTCGCCGGGGACCGCGGGGCTCTCCGGGTCGCTCGGAGAGCGGTACTCGAAGACGGTCACGAGGTTCGTCCACGGGGTGGAACTGGCGGCCGCGACCGTGTTCGCGTTGCTGTTCGCGATCGGCGTGTTCGACCTGACGCTCCAGATCTACGACGCCGTCCGGGACGGTAGCATCACGGACCCGCTCGTGGTGATCGGGTTCATCGACACCGGACTGCTCCTGCTCATCATCGTCGAGGTGTACCAGACGGTGCTGGCCTACGTCGAGGAGAGCGACCCGCGACGGATCGTCCAGCTGGTCATCTACACCGGCGTGATCGCGATGGTCCGCAAGATCATCATCTTCCGGACCGGCGAGTACGACACCGTCCAGGACGCCCTCGTCGTCGGCGGGGCGTACGCGCTGGTCGTGCTCGCCCTGGTGGGACTGCTGATCGGCGAGCGGATCTACGCGGGTCGACTTGCGCCCCCGACCGAGTGAGCCCCGACCCGCCACGCCGGAGGCCCGCGTCGCGGTGGTTCACCGATCACGACCGGGCGGCGAGAGCCGAGTACCGTCCCCTACCGGCGGTAGGCACGGCCCTCTCCCGGGCGAGTGGTTCCGGCCCGTGTTTGTGAGTCTTTAACAAAGTCGTTCGGGACCGAACGGACGGTCAACGACCCCGAGACCCGACCGATGACCCGACTCACGACCCACCCGGCGAACGCTCCGGGGGAGCCACGGTGACCGACGGTTCGAACGCCGCGTTCCTGAAGCGTGCGCTCGCGCTCGACGCTCTCGACGGGACGGACGACCTCGAACCCGGGACGAGCGGATCGACACGGCGTGACACCGGGTGCGAGGCCGGAGCGCGCACGTACCGCGTGACGGTAGCCAACGAGACGCGCGGACAGCCGTTCCTGGCGCCCGTGGTGGCCGCTCACGGGGCGAGCGCGGGGCTGTTCTCGGTCGGCGAGCGGGCCGGTGAGCGAGTCCGGCGGGTCGCCGGGAGCCCCGACCCGGGGCCGCTGTGCGAGGCGGCCGAGACCGGCGACGAGTTCGGGGGTGTCGCCGTCGGCGACGCGTCGCTCGTGCCCCGCGACGACCCGGCCGACACCGGCCGGCCCCACCGCGCGTCGCTGCGCCTGTCGGCCGACGCCGACGCCGGCTTTCTCACCGTCGTGAGCACGCTGATCGCCACGAACGACGGGATCGTCGGGCTGGACACCGTCCCGCTGCCCGACGCGGTCGGCGAGCCGCGGACCTACTTCGCGAACGGCTACGACCTCGGGACCGAGCGCAACACGGAGCGGTTCGCCGACCTGCTCCCGGCGGCCAAGACGCTGATCCTGGGGGGCCGGCCGGAGGGGACCGTCGGGAACGATCCCGAGATCGCCGAGGACCGCGTCGTCACGCCCCACCGCGGGATCCTGGGCGTCGGCGACCTCCCGCCGGTGGTGTACGACTGGGTCGACCCGGCCGCCCTCGTCCGCGTCGAGCGGCTCCCGCACCGGTGAGCCGACGGCGTGTCCCGGCCCGCCCGCCGGGGTGCGGTGAGAAGAGTTATTGAGGCGGTCGACCGATCGACCGGTAGGCCGCGCGACCGCATGACTGCCGACAGGACACCGACGGACCGGACGGCCCGCCCCCTCGACAGTTCCTTCGAGCGGTACCTCCAGGACAAGGGGAAGGGACGGGGCGGCGAGGGGGGCAACTACCGGCGCAACGTCGCCCGCGAACTGGAGCGGTTCCACGAGTGGGCGCGGGGCGACCGGGGGCGGGAGGGGTGGACCGGCGTCGTCCCCGAGGGCGCCGATCGGGAGCCGACCTTCGGGGACCTCGACGAGCGGACCTTCCGCGAGTACGCCCGCCACCTCGCGGGCGACCGGGGGCTGAAGGGGAACACCGTCGAGACCTACTACGCGTACGTCTCGGCGTGGTGTGGCTGGTGTGTCAACGAGGGGTATCTGGCGGCCCACTACGCCCAGCGGGCGAGCGCGACGGCCCCGCTGCCCGACGACGACGGGCGCAAGCCCGGCGACCAGCAGGCCTGGACCCCCGACCAGCGCCACGCGCTGACCCGCCACGCCGACGAGGCGGCCCGGGAGGCCATCGGCCGCTACACCGACCGTCCCGAAGGCATCGACCCGCTCGACGAGGGGCGGGCCCGCTACGCGGCGCTGAAGGCGGCCCGCGACCGGGCGCTGGTGTTCGTGCTCGCGTACACGGCGGTCCGGGTCGGCGAACTGCTCCGGGACCCAGACGACCCGCGCCGGCGCGGGGTCCGGTGGGAGGAGATCGATCTCGAGGAGGGGCGGATGGACGTCTACCGGAAGAAACAGCGGTGGGACGCGGCGGCGCTGCCCGACCCGGTGATCGGCCCGCTGCGCAACTACCGCAGACTGCTCGCGCCGCCCGGGGACCGCTGGCCGGTCTTTCCCACCTTCGACCGGGCGACCCTGGCGACGGTCGTGACGGAGGGGCTGGCCGACCGCGGCCTCGACCCGGACGCCGTCGCCCGGCGTCGCGACGAGTTCGCCCGGGACCTGCTGGCGGCCCTGGACGCGGACCTGCGGCCGCCCTCGATGACGACCGACGGCGGCCGGGCGGCGCTGCGACGGCTGACCGAGGCCGCCGGGATCGACGTCACCGGTTCGCCCCACGACTACCTCGCGCCCCACGGCGGCCGCCGGGGGATGGGCGAGGTGCTCGTGCGGGCCTTCGGCTACACGGTCGCCGCGCGGTATCTCGACAACTCCGAGGGGATGGTGCGGGAGCGCTACTCCCACATCGAGGCCGGCGAACTCGGCGACGTCGCGACGGAGGCCCTCTCAGAGGTCGACGACCTGGGGTGACGGTCGCCGGCGCCGCGGGTCCGGGCCGGCGAGAGCCCGGTCGCGGTTCAGTCCGTCCGGTCGTCGAGGTCCGCGCTCTCCTCGGCGTCCAGTCTGAACACGTCGACACGGTCGTACATCTCGTCGCTCATGCCGCTGAGTCGCTGGCTCCCCTCGGCGACCTGTCCTACCGCGGTGGCCTGTTCGTCGATCCCGGCCGAGATCTGCTGGATCGAGGCGGTCACCTCCTCGGTGACCGCCGCCGTGTCGTCGATCACCGCGGCCACCGCCTCCGCGTTCTCGGCCTGTGACTCGGCCGCCTCGGAGATCTCGGTGACGCTCTCGCTGGTGTCCTCGGCCCGCTCGTCGATCCGTTCGAGCCGTTCGACCACGTCCGTCACCGCCTCGGCGCCCTCGTCGACGTCGTCGGTCGCCTCGTGGATGCTCTCGACCAGGTCCGCCGTCTGGGCACGCACGTCCGCGACGATGTCAGCGATGTCGTCGGCCGACTCGCGTGACTCCTCGGCCAGCGTCTTCACCTCGTTGGCCACCACCGCGAACCCCTCGCCGGCGCCGTCCGCCCGCGCGGCCTCGATGTTGGCGTTCAGCGCCAGCATGTTCGTCTGGTCGGCGATGTCCGAGATGATGTCGATGATCTCGCTCACCTCGTCCATGCTCTCCTCCAGCGAGTCGATCCGACGAGCGACGGTGCTGGTCGCGTCGGTCGCCTGTCCGATCCGGTCCATCGCCGCCTCGCTCTGGTCCAACCCCTCCTCGGCCAGCGACGCCACCTCGGCCGACTGGCCGTCGATCTCCTCGAGCGAGGCGGTGATCTCCTCGACCGACGCCGACAGTTCGTCGACGTTCCGGGTCGCCCGCTGGGTCTCCGTGGACAGATCGTCGGCGTTGTCCGCCAACTCCGTCGACGAGGCGTCGATCTGGTCGATGGCGGCCGTCACCTCCTCGCTGGAGGCCGACAGCGACTGTCCCGTCTCGGCCAGTTCCTCCGCGTCCCCCGTCAGCGCACGCACCACCGACCGGATGTTCTCGACCGCCTGCTCCAGGCGGTCGTTCATCGACCGGAACTCCTCGTAGACCGCCCGCACCTCCTCGTGGTCGCTCTCCGGTCGCGGCACCGTCGGATCGACGGTGAGGTCGCCGTCGGCCAACCGGTCGATCTTCGCCCGCAGGTCGTCGACGACGGCCCGCTGGTAGCGCTCCAACTCCTGTTTCTTCCGCCGCTGTGCCCGGCGCTCGGAGACGTCGGTCTCGACCAGCATCGCGCCCGACAGCGCGCCGTCGTCGTCGTACAGCAGCGTGACGGTCCGCTCGACCGGCGTCGGGTCGCCGTCGACCAGGACCCGCTCCTCGCGGGCTTGGATATCTCGACCCTCCGCGAGCGCCTCCGTGACGATGTCGCTGGCGCCACATTCGTCGTCGCGCAGCGCCGCGGGTTCCCGGCCGATCGCCGTCCCCTCGTCCGTGTCGTAGAACGCCACCGACTGGCTGTTGACGTGTGTGACCTGTCCGTCGGGATCGACGACCAGCGTCGGGTCCTCGAGTCCGTTCAGGATGCTGCGGACGAACGCCCGCGCGTCGTCCGACCGATCCGGCGACTCCTCAGTCCCGGACCCCTCTCCTCCGCTCACCGCCGATGCGAGTGCAGGTAGCATGCGTGGTCCCCTCCGGGTCGCGGCGGCCGCGGCGGCCCAGAGCGTAGTTCTCTCGACCGCCGTCGTGAAGGTTTGCCACCGGTTACCAGTTCAGATAACGCGAGCATAAATCAGCCCCGGACGGGTCGATCGAAAGTCGTCCCGAGGCGTCCCGGGCGGACCGGTCTCCGGCGTCGGTCCCGACCGGGACGACTCCCGTGTCGGTCTACCGGCGGAACGGGGTGCCGGGGCGTCCCGGGCCCGGGTGTCGTCGTCAGTAGAACGGCGACTCGCGGTGTCGGGACCCCGGGACGTGCTCGTAGTAGTCGACCCCGGTGGCACAGCAGCCACAGCACTCCGTGTCGCCGGGACAGCCCGGATGCCGGCCGGAGATCCCGTCCGGGTGGGTAATGGCCACGTCCCGGGCGAACCGCTCGGCCAGCTCGTGGTAGCGGTGACACCGGCGCCAGAACGTCGAGGCGGGCCCCGGGGCGTTCGACGGACTCGTCTCCGTACCGCGGTCGGACTGGTCGGTGGTCATGGGTCGGGTGTCCGTGACCGGCGGCGGGACCCGACGGCGCTCACGGCTCGCCGGGTCGTGCCGTTCCGGTCACTGGAACCCGAGACCGGGACCGGGGTAGCCCACGAACGTCGGTTCCGGTCGGTCGGTATGGGCTTTGTGCCCGACTGGTGGGACGCCACCGGCCCCGTTCCCGGTGTCGCCCTCGCTCGCGCGTCGGCCGCGTGGCCCCGGGGTAGCGCTTCCCTGCGGTTCCGGACCGGTGACCCCGGGCAGACTCCGGGACCGCGCGTCGGGCGCTCCGGCGCGACCGGTCGGTGGTGACCACCCCGGGAGGCCGTCGGTTTTTGTACGCGGCCACACAGCGAAGGGACGTGCGACGCTGGATCGCCGCGGGCCGACGCGAGTACGCCGGGGGACGGGAGGCGATACTCCCGGACGGTCCCGACCAGGCGTCGTCCGGACGGGTCCGGGAGGCCTACGGAGGACTGGTGGCGGTCCGGGCGCGACGGGCGGTCTCGGACGAGCGTGCCGACGGGGTGGTGACGGTGGTCGAGCGGGTCGAGGTGTCGGCGGCCGCGGTCGCGATCGCGGTTCTCGCGGGACTGGCCACGGCGGGGGTCGGTCTCGGGGCCGCCCGGGCGGGGTGGCCGACGGCCGACGTCGCGGTGGCCTGTCTCCTGCTCGCGGCGGTACCGGCGGCCCTGGGAGAGACGTACACGTCGCTGCGGGCGGAGGTGACGACGCCGCGGGACCTGGGCGTCCTCCGCGCGTCCGGCGACGCGGTCCACCCGTGGCTGCTCTGTCTCCCGCTCGGGGCGATCCCGGCCGTGGCCGCCCCGCTCCGGTGGCAGCCGACCGTCGCCGCGGCGCTGTGTGGCCTGGCGCTCCTGCCGGCCGTCGGGCCGCCGTGGCGGGCGTGGACGGCGGCGACCCGCTGGCTGGGCGGCTGGACCACGGTCTCGGAGTCGGTCGCGACGGTCCCCTCACCGGTGGGGGTTCCCGGAGTGGAGGGGAGCGCGACCGAGACGCTCAGGCAGGTCGGCGAGGGGGCGGACCTGGAACTGCTGCTCGACCGCGGGGCGGGCGAGGGCGAGCACCACCCGATCGTGGGGACCTGGGTGGCCGACGACACGCCGGTGCGGTACGTCTGGACGTTCGCCGAGAGCGTCGAGAGCGTCGGTCCCGGCGGTCGGGAGACGACGGTCACGACGGTCACTCAGCGGGTGGCGCTCCCCCGCGCGGTCCACCTCACACAGAAGTTCGCTCTGCGGGCGATCCTCCTCGGGATCGTGGTCGGCGGACTGGTCCTCGTCGAGGGCGGGGTGACCGTGGCGGCGCTCGCCCCGCCCGGCGAGCCCGTCGGGACGCCGCCCGCCCTCGGGAGCGAGGCCGCCTCGTCCGTGCTGTCGCTGGGTCTGTTGGGACTAGGCGCGGGGTTGATGGTGGCGGTGTACGGGGTGGCGATCGGACCGACGTGGCTGCGACTGCTCCGCCGGCCGAACCCGCTCCGGGAACTCAAACGGGCCGACCACGCCGACGTCGCCGACTCGGTGACGGGGCCGGCGGCGGGCTACCGCCACCTGACCGTCGACTTCGACATGCTGCTGGCGGCGCCGGCGACCGCCTGCCTGGCGGTGGGCTTTTTCACCGGCCGACCGCGGCTCGCGGTGGCCGCCGCGGCGCTGCTGGCCCTCGCGGCGACGGTCTCCGGGGCGGCGCTGGTCGACGGCCGGCCACACCTGTGGCTGCGCCGGGCGCTCGCGGACGTGGTCGGCGGGACGCCGCTCGCCGGGCGCTACGTGCAGTTGGTCGGCGCCGCAGCGGTGCCGCTGGGAACGATCGGGCTCCTCGGCCTGGTGTTGCGGGCGACGGTCGGCGCCGTCTCGCTGCCGGGCGCGTGGCGCTGGCTGGACCTGGGACCCGCCGTCTCGTTTCTCCTGTTCACGGGTGGTGTGCTGGTCGCGATCCACGACGAGGCCGCCCCGGCCGGCCGGTTCACCGCCCGTCAGAAGCGGACCACCCCGGCGACGCTGGCCGTCGGGGTCGCCGTGGTGGCCGCCTGCTCGCTCGTGACCTACGCCGGACTGGCCTTCGCCGTGGACCTGTGGCTGCTGGATCCGGGGTTCGTCGGCGGGCCGGTCCCGGCGCTACGGTGGTCGTCGGCGACGGCCACACTGCTCTTCCTGGCGGTGCCGGCGGGCGCCGTGGCCGGGTCGCTGTGGGACCTGGCGGGCCGGACCGGGCCGCCGGCCGACGCCGAACGGCTGACGGGGTCGCTCGCGGACGCGGTCGACGCGCCCGTCTACCTGCGGGAGACCGAGGACCTGGTGACCGAGGCGGTGGCGCCGCTGCGGGGGCCGTCGTACGTCCTGCTCTCGACGGGGACGCTCGACCACGTCGAGGACCCCGGCCAGCGGCGGGCGCTTCTGGCCCACGAACAGGCGCACATCGACCACGGCGACGCGACGCTGGGGCTGGTGATCCCCGTGGCGGGGGTGCTCACGCTGACCGGGCGCAACGTCCTGTTCGACCTGTTCGACGTCCCCGAGCGGGAACACCGGGCCGATCTGGCCGCGGCCCACAGCGACGTCGCGACGCCGGCCGACGTGGTGGCCGTTCTGGACCGACTGGACGACCTGGAGGAGCGACTCGACGCGGGCCGGGCCGCCGCCGGCGCGTTCGGCGCGGCGGCGACGCCGTTCCGGCCGACCGACTCGCGGTCGGGGGCCCTCCCGGCGCCGCTGGCGCGGGCGTTCGCGCTCTTCTTCGGCACGTTCGCGCTGACGGCCGTCCACCCGACGCTCGTACGGCGCCGGGCGCGGGTCCACGGCGAGTGCGACCTCGCGGACGCCGGCGACCGGCCGGCGGAGTCCGACCGATCCTCGGCAGGCGGGTGACTCCCGCCGCCACAACTAATAGCCGGCACGCGACACCCGGACGTGATGCACGGCGTCGACGCCGACGACGAAGCGACCGAGACCTACTACCTGGGTAGCAACGAAGTGCTCGAACCCGTCGAGGGGACGCGTCGGATCTCGGTGCCGGAGGCGGCCCGGCGTGCGCTGGGGCTCTCGCCGGGAGACCGGGTCCGGTGGGCCTACGAGGACACCGTCGGGTTCCTGATCCTGGCGACGGACACGCTGTCGGAGGTCGACGACTACACGAACGTCGGCGGACCGACGACGCTGGGCGGTGAGGACGACGCCCACCGGGTGACGGTCCCCGTGGCGTTCTTCCGCGGCGAGGACGCCGCGCTGCGCAAGCAGGGAACCCCCCCGGAGGCCCGCGTCGGCGTCGGCGAACGGCGCCACTTCGTCGCCCGGGACCGCTTTCTCACCGACGAGAGCGACCCCGATCCCACCGTCTGTTACCTGCTGACGCGGCAGCAGGTGGGGACACGGCTCGGCGGGGACGGCGACGCCGAGTGGAACGACGCCTACGAGTCGCGACCCCGGTTCCTCCGGTGAGGGCGTGGCCCGGGCCGACCGGGAGTTCCACGCCACGGAAGTCCCGGCCGACGTTCACGAACCCGCCGCCCCCAGTCGCGGCCGTCATGCACGACCGAGACGACGGACCGACCGCGTCGTCGTTCGAGCGGTGGCTGACGGCCATCGAGCGAGCGACGGCGTGGTCCCGGACCGACGCGACCGACGGCGGCGAGCACCGGACGAGCGGAGACGATCGGACCGACCGGACAGTCCACTCGCGGACGGCGTCGCCGTCGACCGCGACCGACGACCGGCCCCCCGGCGAGACGGGACCCGAGACCCACGTCGTCCGGGGACCGGGGCGGCGGGAGGTGCGCTTCGGCCACCCCCAGGGCGGGGTGTTGCTGGTGCGACGGGCCGGGCCGGGGGCCGACGTGGCGGGCCACGCCCTGCTCTCCTTCGCGCTGCCGAGCCACGTCGCAGAGGAGTCCGACCTGTTCGGGGCGCTCGCGGACGCCTACCGGCGGCTGGCGTCGGCCCGGAAGCGGGCGGCCGTCACGGCGGTGTCACGTCCGCCACCCGTGGCCGTGACGACCGTCGAGGCGAACCTCGCGGACGCACGCTACCGGGCGCTCGCCGACGCCACGGCGACCGTCGCGGTCGACGTCCGACGGCTCCACGCCCGTCTCCTGCGGGCGATCACCTCGTACGACGCCGGCGACGACTCGGTGCTCGGGCGGGGACGCGGCGGTGATCGGCCGTGACCGACTCGGAGCGCACGGTCACCGTGAGCCGGCAGGACTGTCCCGACCGTGGAGCGACCGCGGTGGCGAGCTACCGCGACGACGGGGGCTGTCGGTCGCCGGTGGTGTACGCCGACGGCGAGTGACGGTGTGGCGGCTGTGGCGCCAGGATCAGGCGCTCGCGGACCTGCCCGTCCTGTGGCGGTCGGCCCGCCCCGGCCCGGGCCGACGTGGGGCTGGACCTCGCACCGGCCGTCGACCCCCGGACCGTCGAGCGGGCGGTCCACCGGCGGACCAACGAGCGGCGCCGCGAGCACGGCGTCGACCCGCTCTCGTACTGCGATCTCCTCGCCGCGGTCGCGCCCGACCACAGCCGGGACATGGCCACACGGGACTACTTCGACCACGAGTCACCCGACGGTGCCGACGCCGGCGACCGGTACCGCCGACTGGGACACGACGCCGACAGCGTGGGGGAGAACGTCGCGCTCGGACAGCCCGGTCCGACGGCGTCGGTCGAGGACGTGGCCCGGAGCGTCGTCGACGGGCTGATGGACTCGCCCGGCCACCGGCGCAGCGTCCTCCGGGAGCGGTACCGTGAGGAGGGGATCGGGGCCTACACGGCCGACGACGGCCGGCTGTACGCGACCCAGAGCTTCTACTGACCGCGGTGGGGTCGCGGCCACCCGGCCTCCGCCGTCGCGTCGGTTCCGTGGTCTCGACACGGACGACGGCGAGACCACCCCGGTCGAACCTGGCCGTCGAGGCGGGGCCCCGGCGCGTCGGGACCGGGGGCGCGGGACGACTCAGCGGACCGCGCGCAACAAGAACCCGGTCAGCAGCGTGAGGAGGCTAGCCCCGAGGACCCCCACCCGCCCGCCGTCACCGCCGCCGGCGTCGTCGCTCGCCCCCGACCCGGCGCCCGCGTCGCCCGCGGCGGTCCCGTCCGGTGTGGGGCTCGCAACGTCCGAGGACCCGGCCTCCGGGGAGTCCGCGGTGGACTCGCCGGCGGCGTCGGCCGCCGGGGCGGTCTCCTCCGGATTCGGTGTCGCCGTCGGCCGTGGCCGGATCTCGACACGCTGCCGTTCGAGGGTCCGTTCCTCTCGGAGGGTCTGCCCCGCGTAGCGGTAGACCACGGTGCCGCCGAGCCGGTAGTCGCCGGGCTCGTCGGCACGGACCGACAGCCGGAGCGTGGTGGTCCGGCCGGCCGGGACCGTCACGAACCCGGTCGAGGCCGGCCCGTCCAGCCCCGGGCCGCCGACCTCGGCGACCGACAGCCCGGGGGGGAGGTCCAGTTCCAGCTTCGCCTCGATCGGGCGGTCGTCGACGCGGTTGGAGACCCGCAGGGCCAACCCCACCGGCTCCCCGACGGTCGCGGTCCGTCGTTCCGGGCGGAGTCGGAAGCCGGCGCCCTCCCGCACCGTCAGGACGGCCGAGCGGCGGACCGTGACTCCGGACGGCGTTGTCACCGTCACCGAGACCGACCGGCGCCCGGCCTCGTCGAACCGGGTCGCCGCCGTCCGGCCGCGGGCGTCGGCGTCGTCGTCGCCGTCGGTGTCCCAGCGCACCCGGCTCCCGTTCGGGGCGCCGGCGGCGGTGAGGACGACCGTCCGGTCCACCCGGGGCCGCTCCGGTCGGTGTTCGATACTCACCGAGGGGCGGTCGAGGACGGTGACCGTCCGGCGGACCGTCCGCCGGCGGCCGTCGTCGTCGGTCAGACGCAACGCCACCTCGTGGTCGCCGGGGGTCTCGAAGCGACGGGTGACCCGCGGACCGAACGCCCGGTCGCCGTCGACCGACCAGTTCACACGGCGCACCCGCCCGTCCGGATCGGTCAGGTTCGCCGCCCGGAGGGTGACCGGCCGCCCGACGACCGCCGGACGCGGCGTGACCAGGACCGTCGCGTCGGGCGGCCGGTTGGGCTCGACCGCGACCGTCGTCGTCGCGGCGGCCTCCGCCCCGTCGTCGTCGACGGCGACGGCGCGGACGGTGTACTCGCCGGCGCGAGCGTACTCGTGGGAGACGTTCGGGCCCGTCGCGACGCGCCCGTCGCCCAGCGACCAGCGCAGACCGGCGACCGAGCCGTCCGGGTCCGTAGCCTCGGGGGCGCGACAGCGGACGGTCGCCCCCGCCGGGACGGTGGCGGGCGCACAGTCGACCCGGACCGTCGGGGGGTCGTTGGGCGCGACCGCGACCGTCGCCCGGGCGGTGTCGGTGGCGCCCCGCTCGTCGGTGACGGTCAGCGTCACGGTCCGGCGTCCCGGGCTCCCGTACGCGTGGACCACGCGGGGGCCGGTCGCCGTGACCCCGTCGTCGAGCGTCCACTCGTGGGCGACGATCCCGCCGTCGTCGGTCGAGTCCGCCGCGTCGCAGGCGAACTCGTGACCGGGCCGCAGCGTCGTCGCGGGACAGTCCAGGCGCGCGACCGGGGGCCGGTCGGGCTCGACGGTGACGGTCGTCCGAGCGCTGTCGGTGGTGCCGTTCGTGTCCGTGACCGCCACCGTCACCGTGTACTCGCCCGGTTCGGTGTACCGGTGGTCGACCGTCGGACCGGCCGCGGTGGCGTCGTCGCCCAGCCGCCACTCGTGTGCCGTCACTCCGCGCTCGTCCGTCGACCCGGCGGCCGAACAGGAGACGACCTCACCGACCCGGACCGTCGCGTTCTCGCAGGTCACCGCGGCCGTCGGCGGCGTCTCCGGCGGTCCCACCTCGACGGTCGCCGTCGCCCGGGCGGTGGTCCCCTCGGGTCCCGTCGCGACGACGGTCACCGTGTGGTCGCCGGGCGACTCGAAGCGCCGGGTGACCATCGGGCCGGTCGCGGTGCGGTCGCCGCCGAGCCGCCAGTCGTAGCTCCGGACCGTGCCGCCGGTCACGTTCGCCCGGCAGGTCACCCGGGAGTCCGCCGGGACCGGCGACGGGTCACAGACCGCTGTGACGGCGAGAACCGGGTTCGTCCCGTCGGCTGGGCTCGTTCCGTTGGTTGGCTCCGTCCCGTTGGCCGGACTCGTCCCGTTCGTCGGGGCGGTCTCGTCTCCGGGATCCG
>CAZMWG010000003.1:0-31600 GCA_964569925.1 uncultured Halobacteriales archaeon
GGAGGTCGACTACCAGCCCCGGTTCGGGACGATCGGCCGGTCGACGCCGGAGTTCATCGTCTCGCGGCTGGTGGCCAACGCCGACGACCCCGTCGAGCGGGCTGGCTTCGAGACCCTGGCCGAGGCCGTCGGCGAGGAGATCGTCCAGCGCACCCTCTCGGACGTGCGCTGGGCGGAGAACTAGGGCCGGGAGCGCCGTCCCGCTGTCGGCGGCCGGATCTCGGCGTCGCCGTCCGGATCCCGTCCCGGCTCGGAGACGATGCCGGGGGTTTCAGGTGTCTCGGCGACCTATCCGATCGCATGGCGATACAACGGCTCCTGCCGATCACGTACGTGTGGATGCTCGTCCAGGGTCTGCTGTCGGCGCTCGCGCCGCGGCGAGCGATCGACCTCAACGTCAGGCTCGGGCTCCGGAGCTTCGAGAACCCGGGCGACCTCGAACCCAAGGACTGGTACGTCCAGGCGACGCGGGTCGCCGGCGTCGGGATGGTCGCGGCGGGCCTCGCGGGCCTGCTGACGGTCGCCGGCGAGGAGGACGACGACGAGGCCGCGGCGGCCGACGACCCCGTCGAACTCGACGTCGGCGGGGACGACGGCGACGAGTTCGACACCGAGACAGAGGACGAGTAACTACTCCGGTGCGGGCGCTCCGGCGAGTGGGCGCCCCGGCGGGCGGACGCGACGGTCACCCGCTCGCGTCGACGATCAACCCCTCGACGTCGGTGACGCCGAAGCCGTCGGCCAGGACGCGCTCGACGGCTCCGACCCGCTCTTCGTTCTCGCGGACCTCGACGACGACGGTCAGCCCGACGTCGGCCTCCACCCGGAGGTCGGTCCAGGTCGGCCGGACGCCGGTGACGGCGTCGACGGCGACGCGCTCGACGCCGTCGACCGCCGAGAGCACCTCGGCGACGCCGCTCTCCAGGTCGTCGCTCTCGCCGCGGGGGACCCGCAGCGAGACCGCGGCCGTCACGTCGACACGGGGTGTCGCTTGCAGCGACATACGGACCGGGCGGGAGTCGAACCCGCCTGCGACCGGGCGGTCCTGGGGGTCTGCTCGGCCGGCGACGGACCCGCGCCGCCACACGTCGCCGTGGACGGCGCCGCCGCTGGCCGGACGCGGTGCTGGTCGGAGCCGAGGGACGACGCGCCGTGGACGGCGACCCGTCACGGGTCGCGATCCGACGCGTCGTCCGTCGGCGGCCGCGCTACTCGGGAGGCGTCGACGGTCGTGTCCGGGAACGGTGGCAGAAGCGAGGCGTCCGCCGCGGGCCGAACCCGGTCACGGGCCGGCTCACGCCCCGACGGCGCGGCGGACCGGACGAAGTGCCACGGTGAGCCACGCGTTCGGGGCCGCCGCCCCGACGTACCCGAGGCTCCGTGCGGAGCGTGCCGGGTCGGAGACGCGTGGGATCATCGTGGTGTCACCTCGTCCGCGGTGTATCACGGTCTTTTGTAGGGTGGATATTAGTTCTTGTTCAGCCACGTCAACGTCCCACACGCCGTTCTCGCCGTCGACGGGAGCGACCCGGACCGTCGACGACCCCGAGCGTCGGCGAGGGTCGTCGGCGGACCGATCCCGTCCGGAGCCGTTCCAAGTCGGTGAAAACGCCGTCCCCCCTTCTTGTGGGTGCTCGTTCGACCGCCGAACATGCGAGAACCGACGGCGAACCCCCGGAACGGAGCACAGGACCGTTCGAGCGAGCGCGAGCGCGGGGCGGCGACCGCGCGGACCACCCGGCGAGGACTGCTCCGCGCGGCGGTCGGCGTCGGGGCCGCGGCGGCGGCCGGGACCGCGGCGGGACAGCCGGAAGTCGACTACGGCGGCTGGTTCTCGAACGTCTCGAACTTCGACGGCACGGTCGACCGGCGCGGACGGGATGTCGTCGAGGTGTCCGTCGGCGCCTAGGGCAACGGCGGCAACGTCGCCTTCGGGCCGGCGGCGGTGATGGTCTCGCCGGGGACGACCGTCCGCTGGAAGTGGACCGGCCGGGGAGGCACGCACAACGTGGTCGCCGAGGGCGGCGCCTTCGACTCCGGGACGCCGGCCGCCGACGGGGAGACGACCTTCGAGCACACCTTCGAGGAGACCGGGGTGTACGAGTACGTCTGCACGCCCCACTCGACGCTGGGCATGAAGGGCGCCGTCGTCGTCCGCGAGGGGAGCGCCGGCGGTGCCACCGCGACGGCGAGTGGCGAGGGTGACGGCAGCGCCACGGAGACGAGCACGGGCGACGGGGGAAGCGGCGGGGACAACGGCACGACGCCGACGCTCGACGGCTGGTTCGACGGCGTGTCGAACTTCGACGGCGTCGCCGACCGGACCGGCCAGGGGGCCGTGACCGTCGACGTGGGTGCCGAGGGCAACGGCGGCAACGTCGCCTTCGGGCCGGCGGCGGTGATGGTCTCGCCGGGGACGACCGTCCGCTGGAAGTGGACCGGCGAAGGCGCCACGCACAACGTGGTCGCCGAGGGCGGGACCTTCGACTCCGGGACGCCGGTCGCCGAGGCGGGGACGACCTTCGAGTACACCTTCGAGGAGCCGGGCACCTACAGATACGTCTGCACGCCCCATCAGTCGCTGGGCATGAGGGGCGCCGTGGTGGTGACCGACGCGCCCGACGGCGGCGGCGCGGACGCCGGCGGGGCCGCCGCCGGACCGGCCATGTCGCCCGGCGTGACCGCCGTCGGCGGATCGCTCGTGCTGGCCTTCGCCTCGCCGCTGTTCCTGGCGGTCGGCATGCGGGCGCTCGAAGAGGACGGGTCGGGGGACTGAACCCAGCGGCGCGACGGCGTCGGACGTGACTGCTTCGACCGCGCCGGACGCGACCGCTTTTTGCCCGCGGCGCGCGACCGGGCGGGTATGCCCTTCGAGTTGCGCGACCACACCGCCGACGTCGCCGTCGCCGCGACGGGGGCCACGATGGGAGCCGTCTTCGGGGCCGTCGCCGACGGGATGGCCGCCGCGATGTGTGACGACATCCCGCCCGAGGGCGGCGAGCGGTTCGACCTCGCCGTGACCGCGGAGGGGGCCGAGCCGCTTCTGTTCGACTACCTCGACGAGTTGATCTACCGCCGGGACGTCGACGGCGTGCTCCCGGTGGACAACGAGGCCGCCGTGGAGCAGGCCGGAAGCACGGAGGAGAGCGAGGACGGAACCGGGAGCGGCGACGAGGACGGGAGCGCGGACGAGGAGTGGCGCGTGACGGCGTCGGCCCGGGGCGTCCTGCTCTCGTCGGTGTCGGCCCGGGACCTGAAGGCGGTCACCTACTCCGAGATGGAACTGGTCGAGACCGACGACGGCTGGCGGGCGTACGTCGTCTTCGACGTGTGACGGGTCTCTGTCCGAACGACCGTCGCATTTTGTTCCGAACATTGTAGCCCTACACTAAACTCCAAATAAACGCCGGGCGTCGGTTGTCGTCGTGTGCGAGTCCGACGAGGGTGGGAACGTGGCGGATCGTCTCGAAGACGACGACCGGCTTCGGGGATACGGGGACCGTTCGGAGGTGACGGGCTGACGGATGACCTGGACCTCGAAAGCGGTCGGCAGAGGGCACGATAGCTGGGACGCTCACGACTACCCCTCCGCAGGGGAGTGGTACTCGATCGCCGGACACGGTCGTCTGGCCGGACGTTGGACCGCAGCGCGGGAGGAGAACCTGTCCTACCTGCTCAAGGGGTCTCTGTTGCAGGCGATCGTCTACTGGCAGTACGCGACGACCTGCTACCGCGTCGCCGACGAAGACGGGCGGGCCGAGAACAGGGCCCGGCAGGGTGTCCTCGCGCTGTCGGACCTGCGCGGCCGACTTGCCGAGCACCCGGCCTGGATCGGCCTCTCGTGGGAACTGGAGGCCGATCTGCGGATCGCCGGCGGGGTCGAGGGCGAGCGCAGCGCCGAGGCGGCCTACGCGACGGCGCCGGATCACCCCCGGGAGGTCGAACGCTCGGACAACTCGAGCGAATCGCTCTCCTGGAACGGGGAACCGAGGTTCAACGAGACGGCACTGTACCTCACCGAGGTCGCGGACGGTGCCGACGTCGACCTGACCCTCGACGGTCTCCGGCTTCGCGATGGGGACCCGTCGATCGTCAACCGGACCGAGTACGAGCGCGACCGGTTCCGGTCGCTGCACGACCGTCTG
Source organism: uncultured Halobacteriales archaeon (assembly GCA_964569925.1). Classification (GTDB taxonomy): domain Archaea; phylum Halobacteriota; class Halobacteria; order Halobacteriales; family Haloarculaceae; genus CAZMWG01. The sequence goes on from CAZMWG010000003.1 coordinate 4,146, forward strand.
GCCGGACGCGACGCATGGGACGTCGCTGACCCTGACCTAACGACCGTCGAGGAGGAGCAGGCGGCCGAGGAGGGGGACGGGGCCGGCGACGAGGACGAGGCCGGGGGCGGGGGCGGGAACGCCGGCGAGGACGGAGCGGGGGCCGACGGCGACGGGTCCTGACGGCCCCGTTCCCCGGGCCGGCGGCTCACTGGATGTACGAGGGGCCCTCCGAGTCGCAGTTGGCCTCGTGCTGGCTGGCGTCCTCGCGTGAGTCGAACAGCAGCCCGCAGGCCTCGCACTCGTACCAGGTCATCTCGTCCCGTTCGGTTTCGACGACCATGTGCGTGGCTCCGCGGTCCGGCTGTAAAGGCGTTACCCCGGGACCTCACGGGCCGCTCGCGGGACTCGCGCCGGCGGCCGTCCCGCCGGACCGGGACCCCGAAAGACCGAAACCCCTCCCGGGAGTTCTCCGGGCGTGACACGGACAGCGATCAACCTCTACTCGGTGCGCAGCCTGGACGAGCCGACGCTGACGACCCTCGAACGGGTCGCCGACGCCGGCTACGACGGCGTCCAGTTCTCGGGCGGTCTCGGCGACGCCACACCCGGCGAGGTCGCCGACGCGCTCGACGGCCACGGGCTGGCCGCGGTCGCTCCTCACGTCGGTATCGACGCGCTGGAGGACGACCTCGACGCGGCGGTCGAGCCGTTCGAGCCCCTGGGGGTCGACGGCGTCGTCGTCCCGTGGCTGGACGCCGAGTGCTTCGAGGACCGCGAGGCGGCCCTGGCGACCGCCGAACGGCTGGACGACCTCGCGGCGACGGCCGGCCGGCGGGAACTGGCGGTCCACTACCACAACCACGACCACGAGTTCGTCGACCTGGGCGATGAGACGGCGTTCGAGGCCTTCGCCGACGCGTCGGGGACGCTCCTCGAACTGGACGTCGGCTGGGTCGAGACGGCGGGGTACGACCCGGCGGCGCTGCTGGAACGCTACGCCGACCGCGTGGGGATCGTCCACATGAAGGACATGGCCGACGGGGAGTTCGTCGAGATCGGCGACGGGGACGTCGACATGGCCGCCTGTGCCGCGGCGGCCCGCGAGGGCGGCGCGGAGTGGCTCGTCTACGAGCACGACGAGCCGGCGGACCCGGTCGCGTCGATCGACGCCGGGGCGGCGTTCCTGGACGGGCTCTGAGCCGGCGGTCCCGGGAGCGGGGCGCGGTCGGACGGCGGCGGAGCGGAGCCCCGACCCCGACGTGAGCATGAGGCGTCTCGCGCCGGGCGACCGAGCGAAGACGGGAAAGGGGGTGACGACCAACGTGAGAGCATGGTAGGCGCGGTCGAGTTGACGGTGGAGGGGGCCAACAAGCGCGACGCCGGGCGCGGGATCGCGCGGCTCCCGGAGTCGGCCCGGAGCGCGCTCGGCGTGCTGAGCGGCGACGCCGTGATCGTCGAGGGGGACCGTCGGACCGTGGTGAAGGTGTGGCCGGCCGACGGCGGCGACGGGTTCGTCCGGATCGACGCCGACACCAGGGAGAACGCCGGCGCCAACGTCGGCGACACGGTCCGGGTGGAGAACGCCTCCGTCGAGGACGCTCGCAGCGTCACCGTCCAGCCGGTCGGGGACGCCGAGGTCCCGGGCGCCGAGGCGTTGCGCCCGCGGCTGACCGACCGGCTGGTCCAGTCCGGCGAGCGCGTCCACGTGGAGGGTGTCGGTCCCTTCCGGGTCCGCGCCACCGTCCCCGACGGCTCCGTCCGGGTCCGCGGGGACACGAGCGTCACCGTCCTCCCGCGGGGGAGCGACGACGGGGCCGGGGCGGACGACGGCGAGGGTGCGCCCGTCGACGTCGACGAGGGAGACACGGTCCCCGGGGCGGCGGACGAGGACGCGGACCGCGGGGCGACCTACGAGGACATCGGCGGACTGGACGACGAACTGGACGCGGTGCGGGAGATGATCGAGCTACCGCTCTCCGAGCCCGAGACGTTCCGCCGGCTGGGGATCAACCCGCCCAGCGGCGTCCTGCTGTACGGCCCGCCGGGGACGGGCAAGACGCTGATCGCCCGGGCGGTGGCGAACGAGGTCGACGCCTACTTCGACACCATCTCGGGGCCGGAGATCGTCTCGAAGTACAAGGGCGAGAGCGAGGAGCGGCTGCGCGAGGCCTTCGAGCGCGCCGAGGAGGAGGCCCCGTCGATCCTCTTTCTCGACGAGATCGACTCGATCGCCGGCTCCCGGGACGACGACTCGGACATGGAGAACCGCGTGGTCGCTCAGCTGTTGACGCTGATGGACGGCCTGGAGGACCGCGGCCGCGTGGTGGTGATCGGCGCCACCAACCGGGTGGACGCCGTCGACCCGGCGCTGCGCCGGGGCGGCCGGTTCGACCGCGAGATCGAGATCGGCGTCCCCGACGAGGCCGGTCGCCGGGAGATCATGGACGTCACCACCCGCGGGGTGCCCCTGGCCGAGGACGTCGACCTGGATCTCGTGGCGAGCCGGACCCACGGGTTCGTCGGGGCGGACCTGGCCCAGCTGACCACCGAGGCGGCGATGAACGCCCTCCGTCGCGACGAGGCGGAGGCGGTCGTCTCGCGGGCGGACTTCGACGCGGCGCTGGCGGCCGTCGAACCTTCCGCGATGCGGGAGTACGTCGCCGAGTCGCCGACGGTCACCTTCGACGACGTGGGCGGGCTGGACGGGCCCAAGGCCACGCTCCGGGAGACCGTCGAGTGGCCGCTGTCGTACGCCGCGCTGTTCGAGCGGACCAACACCGACCCGCCGACGGGCGTCCTGCTGTACGGCCCGCCGGGGACGGGCAAGACGCTGCTGGCGCGGGCGATCGCCGGCGAGAGCGGCGTCAACTTCGTCCACGTCAACGGGCCGGAGCTGCTGGACCGCTACGTCGGCGAGAGCGAGCAGGCCGTGCGCGAGGTGTTCGAGCGCGCCCGTCAGACCGCGCCGACGATCGTCTTCCTCGACGAGGTCGACGCGATCGCCGGCCGCCGTGGCGAGAGCCACGAGGTGACCGAACGCGTCGTCTCGCAGCTGCTGACCGAGCTCGACGGGGTGACCGACAACCCGAACCTGGTGGTGATCGCCGCGACCAACCGCCGGGACGCGCTGGACGACGCCCTGTTGCGGCCCGGTCGGCTGGAGGAACACGTCGAGGTGCCCCTGCCGGACACGGACGCCCGACGGGCGATCCTGTCGGTCCACGTCGCGGACAAGCCGCTGGCGGAGGACGTCGACCTCGACCGGATCGCCGCCGAGACCGAGGGGCTGTCCGGCGCCGAGATCGCCGCGGTCGTCCGGTCGGCGTCGATGCGGGCGATCCGCGAGGTCGCCGACCAGTACGGTCCCGAGGACGCGGCCGAGCGGGCCGACGACGTCAGGATCGACGGTCCGGCGTTCGACGCCGCGCTGGCCGAGGTCGTCGGCCGGCGCTGACCGGCCGTTCGAGGACTGGCTGGCGGTCCCGCGTCGACCGCGCCCGTCTCGGCCGGTCCTCACTCCGACCGATCGTACCTAACACCGTTTGGTCGCGACATACTACCGTCGAACCCCTCTGTCGTACACACGGACGGTCGGCGATCGTTGCTCACGACGATCCAGTCACACGCCCAATATTTATCGGTTCACGAGACTTCTATCATGATAGATGAACGTCGTTTCGACACACCGATGACAGCGAGCGAACCGGGGAGCCACGGCTCCGACCACGAACGGACCGAGCGTTCGACCCGCGAAGCGCCGAGAGCGTCGAACGACGGAGGTGAGCCGGTCCGATGAGCGCCGACACCGGGGGCGGGGCGGCCGAGTCCCGTCAGGCCCTGTACGACGCCCTCGGAGCCGACGTCACGGTCGAGGAGACGGCCCGCGAGATGCTGACGGTGGGCCGTGAGTATCTCGGCGTCGACAACGGCCACGTCGAGCGGATCGTCGACGGGGGCCACGAGGTGACGGTCAGCGTCGGCGAGACGGTCGGGTTCTTCGAGGGGGACGTGCTCGACCGCGCGACGACCTACTGTCGGCGGACCGTCGATCGGGACTCGCCGCTGGCGCTGTCAGACGCGCCGGCCCAGGGGTTCGGGGACGACCCCGCCTACGAGCGTCACGGCTTCGACTGCTACCTGGGCGCGAGGATACGCGTCGACGACGAGGTCTACGGGACGGTGTGTTTCGTCTCGCGGGCCGCCCGGTCGGAGCCGTTCGAGGAGGACGAGCGGGCGTTCGTGGAGTTGATCGCACGGCTGCTCGGTCGGGAGATCGAGCAGCGGCGTCACGAGCGGACGCTGGAGCGCCGCGAGTCGGCGCTCGCGGCGTCCGAGCGGCGCCACGAGGCGCTGCTGTCGGCCGCGCCCGACGCGATCGTCACGATCGATCCCGAGGCCGGCGAGATCGTCGACGCCAACGAGGCGGCCGGGGAGCTGGTCGGCCGTCCGTCGGCCGCGATCGAGGGGCGGGAGGTCGCGACGCTGGTCCCGCCCGACCTGGCCGAGGAGGCGACGGCGACGCTGGGACGGCTCGCGGAGACCGGGGCGACGCGGGACCGACTGCCGGACGGGACGCCGCTGGAGGTGGACCACGCCGAGCGGGGGGCCGTGCCGGTGGAGGCCAGCGCCGGCACGGTGACGGTCGCCGGCGAGCCGTACCTCCAGGTGATCGTCCGGGACGTCTCGGAGCGCTGGGACCGCGAGGAGGAACTGCGCGTGAAAGACCGGGCGATGGACGAGGCCACCGTCGGCATCACGATCGCCGACGCCACCGCCGAGGACGAGCCGCTGGTGTACGCCAACGCCGCCTTCGCCGGACTGGCCGGCCGACCCGTGAGCGAACTGCTGGGGCGCAACTGTCGGTTCCTCCAGGGTCAGGACACGGACCCGGAGGCCGTCGCGGAGATCCGCGAGGCCGTCGCAGCCGAGCGATCCGTGCGGACGGAGCTTCTGAACTACCGGGGCGACGGGACGCCGTTCTGGAACCGGCTGTCGATCACGCCCGTGACCGACCGGACGGGCGAGACCACCCACTTCGTCGGCATCCAGCGCGACGTCACCGACCGCAAGCGCCGCGAGCGGCTGATCGAACTGCTCAACCGGGTGCTCCGGCACAACCTCCGCAACGACATGACCGCGATCACCGGCCGGGCCGAGTGGCTGGCCGAGCGGACGACCGGCCGGGAGCGCGAGGTCGCCGAGAGCATCGCCCGACAGGGGTGGGAGCTGGTCGACACCAGCGAGAAGGCACGGACGCTGGAGCGGGCGGTCCGCCGGCGGCCCGACCCGGTCGGGGCGGACGTGGTCCCGATCGTCGAACGGGTCGTCGGACGGCTCCGCGAGAGCCACCCCGCCGCGACGGTCCGACTGTCGGTCCCCGGGAGCGCCGTGGCGACCGTCGGCGACACCCTGGAGCGGGCGCTCCTGGAGGTAGGTGAGAACGCCGTCGAGCACGGGAGCGACACCCCGACCGTCGAGTTCCGCGTGACCGACGGCGACGAGGGCGTGACGGTGACCGTCTCCGACGCCGGGCCCGGGATGCCGGCGTCGGAGCGGCGGGTGCTGCACGGAGAGGACGAGACGCCCCTGGAACACGGCACCGGGATCGGGCTGTGGCTGGCCGGCTGGCTCGTGCGGGACACGGGCGGGACCGTGGACGCGACCGTCGACGACGGGACCACGGTCAGGGTCGTGCTCAGGCCGGCCCCCGACGGAACGGACTGAGCGGTCGGTCTTCGAGAGCTCCGAGACGAGAGGTGAGGACGAGGAGGCCGAGCCGAGGTCGCCGTGGGACCTGTCCGGACAGGTCGCGGGCGCGCGTCGTCCGTGGCCGAGCGGGCGCGATTGCCGGCTTCGACGAGAAAAGCGCCTTTGCCGGCATCAGCACCAAACATCCCCGTGCTTGTAAAAGCCGCGGTCGCGTCGGGGTCCCCGACCCGCCGGTCGGGGCTCGTCGTGGCGGGTGATCGACCGTGGTCGGGGACGGATCAGCGCCGGTCGGCGAGCGCCGGGAACTCGTCGCGGCGGTCGGTGACGGCCGAGGGGTCGAGGTCGGCGGTCACCAGCGCCGGGTCGGTGCCGGCGCCCGCGACCGTCGTCCCCCAGGGGTCGTAGACGGCCGACCGACCCAGCAGCTCGGCCTCCTCGAAGGCGCCGACGCCGTTGACCGCGACGACGTACGCGAGGTTCTCGACGGCGCGGGCCCGCGGGAGCAGCCGCCAGTGTTCGACCCGCGGGTACGGCCAGGCGCTCGGGACCAGCAGGAGCGTCGCGCCCCGGTCGACCAGTTCGCGGTACAGCTCCGGGAACCGGAGGTCGTAGCAGGTCGTCACGCCGACGCCGAACCCGCCGACCTCGGCGACCGGCGCGCGCTCGCCGCGCTCCAACAGCTCCGTCTCGCGAGAGCCGTAGCCGAACAGGTGGCGCTTGCGGTAGACTAGCCGGCGGTCGCCCCCGGCGTCGAACAGCACCGCGGTGTTGGCCAGCCCCTCGCCGTCGGGCACCTCGAAGCCCGCCGCCGCGCTCTCGCCGAGGTCCTCGATCACGCTGCCGGCCAGCACCGCGATCCCGTGTTCGGCCGCGGCGGCGCTCAACCCGGAGAGCGTCTCGCCGTCCAGCCCCTCGGCGGCACGGGCGTAGGCGTCGAACGCGAAGTAGCCGACGTGGAACGCCTCGGGGAGCGCCACCAGGTCCGCGCCCCGGTCGGCGGCCCGGGCGACCGCCTCGCGGGCCCGCTCGCGGTTGCCGGCGACGTCGGCGCCCTCGACGTGAAGCTGGGCCAGCGCGACCCTCATTCCAGATACTCCCGCAACGCCCGCTCCAGGTTGTCGATCTCGTCGTCGAGGTTGCGCTTGAAGAACCGCTCGACGCCGGGTACCCGTCCGTCGACGACGAACCGGTTCGTGAGCCTGGTGCCGCCGTCGACCGCTTCGAGGGTGTGTTCCCCCTGGACCCGCATCACCTTCGAGCGGCCCTCGAAGCGGACGTACTCGGGCGCCCGGCGCTCGGCGTCGCGCGTCTCGACGGCGATGGTGCGCTCGATCAGCGGGATCGGCAGCCGCACCTGCCAGACGGCGTCGTCGCCGTCGACGGTCCAGTCGGTGACGACGCTGATGGCGCCCGCTCGCCTGTCCGGATCGGCGATGAACTCCCACACCCGTTCCGGCGTCGCGTCGACGACGATCTCACGTTCGACCCGGACCGTCATGACAGGCGGTCGGGCCGCCGCCGGGAAAAACCCGCCGACCTACCGCGGCGTGACTCGCCAGGTCGTCGACCGCGCTCGCCCCCACTTCTCGATGTCGACCTCCTCGGCCTCCTCCGCCAGCCGCGACAGCCGGACCCCGACCTGCTTGGCCGAGAGTCCGAGCTGTTCGGCGATGCCCCGCGCTCGGAAGTAGCTCTCCCCGGCTCCGGCCCGCTCCCGGAGGTGTTCGAGGATCCGTCGATCCGCCTCGTTCATCTCGCCCATGACGGTAGTAGGGGATTGACGCCTTTAACCATTGCTTTCGTTCACCCTACCCGTACAGGTGGACGGCCGCTACCGAGAGACAGGCCGCCAGTATCGCGACGGTGAACGCGATCCCCCCGTTGATCTGGATCCCACGGGCGGCCTCGCCGGCCGCGTGGACGATCGCGTACTGGTAGCTCAGCGCCGCCGTCGCGACGGCGCCCCCGACCGCGACCAGCCCGAGCGCGAGCGTCAGCCCGAGTCCCAGGTCGCTCCGTCCGGTGGTGGTTGCCATACCCGTCCTTCCGGGCTGGCTCACTTAGTCCCCCCGATCGCGGGGCCGGCTCAGCTGATCGTCACGTGGTCCGAGTCCCCGTCCAGCGCCAGGTTGGTGGCGATCTCCGCGTTCCGGATGGCGTACTCGACGGTCTTCTGCAGCGCGACCAGCACCTCCCGCACCTCGAGCAGAGTCTCGTTGGTCATCTCGTCCAAGTCCTCCAGGATCTCGTGTTCCCGGTCGCCGATCTCCTCGTACTGCTTGCGCACCTCGATGGCGGCCTCGTAGTCCCGCTCGACGGCCGCCTCGACGGCCTTCGCGGTGATCTCGTTGACCTGGTCGGTGAACGTCCGGATCCGCTTCATCGTCGTCGACCCCACCGCAAGCGAGTGGTCGTCGGCCGCCAGCGCGATGTCGGCGATGTCCTCGGCGTTGTCCGCGGTCAGTTCCAGGTTCTTCGCGATCGACCGGTAGCCGATCAGCGGGAAGCCGTCGTCCAGGCCGACCGCCCGCGCCAGGTTGGGGTTCTGGTAGGCGGTGAATATCAGGCGCAGCAGCAACACGAAGATCTTGTTGGCCTGGCGCTCCCGGTTGAGGGCCCGCTGGGCCAGGTCGGGGTTGCCGTGGGCCAGCGCCTTGATCGCCTCGTTGCGCATCGTGCTGCCGGTCGACTCCAGCCGTTCCAGCAGGTTGTCGAGGGTGAAGTCCTCCGGGTCGACCGAGCAGCGGATCGTGATCCGCTCGGGGGTCTCCTCGACGACTCCCAGCCCCATCAACTGGGTCTCGGCGTTGTAGACGGCGTTGATGTGGGCCGACGTCAGGGTCTCCGACTCCGGCGCGTCGACGTGGATCACCCGCCGGCCGAGCACGTACTGTGCGACGATCGCCCGCTCGACGTCCTGTGCGGCCAGGTCGACGGCGTGGACGACCGCCTCGGACTCCTCGGACTGGACCGACTCGGGCAACACCGTCAGGGTGCCTTTACCGCCCATCCGCAGCGACACCTCGTCGCCCTTCTCGACGTCGTGTGCCGAGGCCCACTCCGCCGGCAGCGTCATCGCGAGCGTCGAGGGCCCCAGCCGCTGGACTTTCCGCGTTTCCATATGCCCTTTGTTCGAGGGCGGAGAATATAATCTTGACTAAAGACACATATATGCTTCCGCGGGGAGTCGGCCGGCTCAGACGACCTCGATCAGCCGTCGCTCGACGGCCCCGACCCGCACGCGACGCCACCCGCGGAGCCGTTCGTCCGTCTCGGGATCGCCGGTGTCGACCCGCAGAACGCCCAGGTCGTCGAGTTTCCGGCGCGAGGCGACCACCTCGATCTCACAGCGGTCGAGCACCGCCGGCGACAGTTGCTGGTTGCCCCGACCGAACAGGAACCCCTGGCCGCCGATCGGCGAGACGATCGCGACGTTGTCCTCGCCCAGCGCCGCGAGGATCCCCGACTCGCCGACGTCCGCCGCGACCAGTTCGCCGTCCCGGTAGACGTCGACGCCCAGCGTCGTTCCCTCGACCCCCAGCGCCTCCGCGACCGCGTCGACGGTGCCGCCGGTGCCCAGGACGTACGTCCGGTCGGGGCGGACCTCGCCGGCGACGGCCGCGGCCAGTCCGGCGACCGAGCCGCCGGCCCGCTCCTTGGCGTTCTGTCGGCGGTCGTCGACCGGCACCCGGGCGACCGCGCGCAGTTCCGTGCGCACCTCGCCGCCCCGGAAGGCGTCCTCGTCGACGTCGTTGACCTCCGCGCGCTCGGTCCGGTCGAAGGTGGCCGCCATCTCGCCGGCCGCCCGCGGCGAGACGGCGAACACCGAGGAGTACACCTTCACTCCCGCCGGCACGCCGAGCATCGGGACCTCGTCCGTCCCGTCCGCCGCTCCGGTCCCGTCGACGCTCCCGGCGCCCGCGGCCAGGGCCTCGGCGACGTCGGCCGCCGTCCCGTCGCCGCCGACGAACAGCACGAGGTCGACCCCCCGGTCGGCCAGCGCCCGGACGGCCGCGCGGGTGTCCGTCGCCGTCGTCGCCCCGGAGTCCTCGGGTTCGCCGACGACGACCGGGTCGAGGCCGGCCTCGCGGGCCGCGGTCTCGCCCATCGGTCCCCCGTAGGTCGCGACGACGACGTCGGGGTCGGCCTCGGCCAGCGCGGCGAGCGCCTCCCGGGCGCGGTCGGGCGCCCGTCGCTCGGCGCCTCGGTCCCGGGCCTCGGCGACCTTCCCGTCGGTGCCCTTCAGCCCGACGCGACCCCCCATGCCGGCGATCGGGTTCACGACGACCCCTACCTCTCGCATACCGGCCGTGGGGTCCGGGCGGACAAAAGGCGACCGGGAGCGTGCGTTTCAAGCCCCCCGGCGGGGAAGCGTCCGGTATGATACCCCTACAGGAGACGGTGAACGCGAGCGTCATCCAGATCGCGGGGCTGGTGGTCGGGCTGGGCGGCATCGCCCTGACGGCGCTGTGGCTGCGCGGACTCTGGCGTTAGGAGACCCGTTCGCGTAGCCAGGCGGCGGCTTCGGCCGCCGCGTCGGCGTCGGTCGAGCGGATCCGCACCCGTACCGGGTCCCCGGGGTAGACGCCGACGGTGACCGAGAACTCCTCGCGGAGCCGCTCGATGCGGTCGAGCAGCGCGCTCTCGGGCTCGTCGGCCTCGACGGTCTCGAGGTGGCGGACCTCGCCCTCGAACTCCCCCTCTATCTCCTCGAACATCCGCTCCATCTCCGCGGGCACCCCCGGCAACACGTAGCAGTTCTCGACGACACACCCCGGCGCGACCCCCTCGTGGTTCGCGAGCACCCGCGCCCCGGACGGGACGTCCCCGGTCCCGGCGGTGAGGTCCTCGCGGGCGTACCCCCGGTTGTTCTCGATCCACTCCAGGGCCTCGTCGCTCTCGACCACCTCGCGGCCGAAGGCCGCCGCCACCGCGTCCATCGTCACGTCGTCGTGTGTCGGTCCGAGCCCGCCGGTGACGAGCACCGCGTCGTGCTCGGCGTGGTACTCGTTGACGACCCTCGCGATGTCGGCCTCGCGGTCCGGCACGACGGTCACCCGCTCGACGTCGACGCCGCGCTCGGCGAGTCGCCTCCCCAGCCAGGCGGCGTTCGTGTTGACCGTGTCGCCGGCGAGGAGTTCGTCGCCGACGGTGACCAGCGCGACGCGCATGGCCCCCGTTCGCGGCCGAAAGGGGAAAGCCTCCCGGTCGTGACGACGGCCGGACGCCGCGCCGACGGCTCGGCGCGACGGCGATACCCCCGACGGCGACGCGGCCGCTCGCGGTCCGGTCCGGTCACCGCTCGCCCGGACACCCCCTTACGGTCGCGTCTCGTATGGCTCACCGGAGACGGCCGCGTCGACTCGATCCGTGGGGAGCGGTACCGTCCCCCGGACCGTAACGACCAGTACCCACCCCTCCGACGGGGCGGACATGGGAGTCGCAGTCATCGGGGCCTCGATGACCCGGTTCGGCGAGCGCGACGCCTGGATCCGCGAGTTGCTCGCGGAGGCGGGCGAGGCGTGTCTCGACGACGCCGGGGTCGGCCCCGACGAGATCGACCACCTGTACGTCTCGAACATGGCCTCCGGGGAGTTCGAGGGCCAGACCGGCGTGATGAACGCGCTGGCCCACGACCTGGGCGCGGTTCCGGCCTACACCGAGCGGATCGACCAGACCTCCTCCTCGGGAGGTGCGGGGATGTACGCCGCCTGGCGGTCGGTCGCCTCCGGCGCGAGCGACCTGACGCTGCTGGTGGGCGGCGAGAAGATGACTCACCGGACCACCGCGGAGGCGACGGACGTCATCGCCTCGCTCACCCACCCCGTCGAGTACAAACACGGGCTCACGCTGCCCTCCTTCGCGGGGCTGACCGCCCGTCACTACCTCGACCGGTTCGACGCGCCCCGGGAGGCGCTGGCCCGTGTGGCCGTCAAGAACCACGAGAACGGCACTCGCAACCCCCACGCACAGTTCCGGAAGGAGGTGGACGTGGAGACGGTGATGGAGTCGCCGATCGTCGCGGACCCGCTGCGGCTGTACGACTTCTGTCCGATCACGGACGGCAGCGCCGCCCTGCTGTTCTGTGACGAGGAGACGGCCGCCGAGTACACGGACGACTACGCCGTGATCACCGGCATCGCCGGCGCCACCGACACCCACGTGGTCCACGAGCGCGAGGACCCGACGACGATGGGCGGGGTGGTGGAGTCGGGTCGGGCGGCCTACGAGATGGCCGGGATCGGCCCGGAGGACGTCGACGTCGCGGAGCTACACGACATGTTCACCATCCTCGAACTGCTCCAGATGGAGGGACTGGACTTCGCCGAGGCGGGCCGGGCCTGGGAACAGGTCGAGGACGGCCGCACGGAGATCGACGGCGAGTTGCCGATCAACACCTCGGGGGGCCTCAAGTCCAAGGGGCACCCGCTGGGGGCCAGCGGCGTCGCACAGGGGTACGAGATCTACAAGCAGGTCGTCGGCGAGGCCGGGCGGCGCCAGGTCGACGCGGAGACCGCGCTGGCCTGCAACGTCGGCGGCTTCGGCAACTGCGTCATCACCACGATCGTGGAGGGAGCACACACATGAGCCTCGACGCCCACCGCTGTCCGAACGGCCACGTGACCTACCCCGGACACGCGCTGTGTCCGGAGTGTGGCGAGGAACAGACCGAGACGATCGACCTCTCGACCGAGACCGGCGAGGTGGTCACGTGGACCACCTCGACCGCCACGCCGCCCGGGGTCCGCCAGCCGAACACGATCGCCATCGTCGAGTTCGAGGTCGCCGGGACGAGCGTGCGGGCGATCGGCGGGACCACCACCGACGAGGTCGCGGTCGGCGACCGGGTGGAGCCCACCTACGTCGAGGAGCTACGGGACCCCGAGGCGGGGATCAGGGAGCCCGACAGCCAGGAGTGGGACGGCTACCGGTTCCGGCCGGTCGAGTGAGCGTCGTCGGTCGGATCGGCGGGGGGCCGATCGGACCGAGCGCTCGACGGGACGGTTCGGGTGCGGCGCGGAGCCGTCCGGCCGCCCTGAAGCGCAGCACGACCGCCGGGTCGCCAGCACAGCCACCGTAACGGGCGGTTCGACCCCGGTGTCGGCCGGCTCGACGGCCCCGTCGGCGCTCAGTCGGCGGTTGTGAGCGTGGTCGTCCGGGTGGCGTCGTCCGTGTCGCGTTCGATCCGGTCGAGACAGTCCTCGATGGTCTCCGTGCCCGAGTCGCCGGCGTGGGGCGCGACGGCCCGGAGCCGGTCGCCGTCCCGGACCGAGAGACAGACCGCGGGCAACACCAGTACCGTCCGGCGGGTGCCGGTCTCGTAGCAGGTACACTCCCGCGTGTCGAAGAAGGGCGTGAGTTCGACGCCCCGCGAGCGCGCCCATGCACGGAACTCCTCGTAGCGCTCGCGCTCGGCGGGGTCACACGAGCCGTCGAGCGGGAGGTGTTTGTCCCACTCGGTCAGGGCGACCTCGTCGAACTGCCCCGCCTCCCGGAGCCGGTCGAGACGGCTCTCCAGGACCCCGCGGCGCTCGCGGGCCGGCCGGGGCAGATCGGACCGGACGAACAGGGTCGCCCGGCGCGGTCCCTCTCGTTCTGTCTCGGGCATCACGTTCTACCCCACGCGCTCCTGGATCATAAACCATTATGTTTTCTGTATGAAAAACACTCACTCGGCCCGGAGTTCCGAACGCGGGGGTGTCAGCTCTCGTCGTCGTCGATCTCGTCCTTTATCGAGCGCAGTTCGGCGTCGACGTCGACCGGGACCGACTCCCCCTCGTCGGCGGGCTCGTCCAGTTCGGCCTCGACGGCCTCGCGGAGCTCCCGGGCCTCCGCCAGCAGGCGGCGGGCGTCGTCCTCGGGCGGCCGGTCCTCCAGCGCGGACTGGACGTCCGCGAGCGCGTCGTCGAGCCGCGAGAGCGTCGCGCGGGTGACCCCCTCCGCGCGCTCGCGCAGGTCGCTCACCTCCCCGCCGCCCCCGCCGGTCGGGTCGCGGCCCTCGGCGATGCGCAGCGCCCGCTGGAGGAGCTTCAGCGCCTCGATGTTGGTCCGCAGGAGGAGCACGATCCCGGGGATGGTCACCTCGCTGGTCAGCCGGACTAATTCCCGCACCGTCGGCGGCCGCAGCCGCCCGTCCTCGTCCCGTGGCTCGAGCTCCGCCTGCAGCTCCCGGAGCGCGCTCGCGAGCTCCGCCACCTCGCTCGCGACCTCGCCGGCGTCGGATCGGCTCATGGTCGTCGTAGGTGTCGCCGGGAGGTTAAGTCCGTTCCCGCGCGTTTAGGCGTGCCGAAACCCTTTTAGCTTTAGGCGGGCCTAAGGCAGTCAATGAGCCAGCGTCGCAGGGAGCGGCCCGAGACCGACTCCACGGTCAGCGCACACCAGTGTACCGACGAGCGCGTCGTCTTCACCGAGGAGGGCAACACCGACGGGTGGATCGCGACGGACCTCACCGTCGAACTGTCCGAGTGAGGTCGGGGCACGAGGGCGGGGTACGACGGGGTCGCCGTCGGTCCGGTCGCGTCTCTTCCCGACGGCCTCGTCGGACTCTCTCCTCCGGAGTCGCACAGTAGGGAACGTCCACGCCGGACCGTCTGATCACGGAGCGGTCCAGGCCGGAGTTCCACGCACTGAGTGGACCACGCCGGGTAGCGAGCGGTCCGTCACGGGACCGGAGGGCGGTCCCCGACACGACGGCGCGGCCGCTCGCCGTCGGGCAGGGAGAAAATGCGTCGGTTCGAGACCGGGGTCCGACCGAGTTCGTCGCCGACTACTCCATCGCGCCCTGGACGACGAGGGTGTCGTCCTCCAGGTAGTGTTCGACGTGGTGGGCATCCTCCTCGACCTCGACGAGGATCTGTCGGAGGATCTCGGCGGTGGCGTGGTCGCCGAGGTTCGTCGCCAGTTCGACGTGGTCGCGCAGCGACTCGATCATGTCGCCGTACATCCCCAGATCGTTCTCCAGGGAGGTCCGGATGTCGTAGACGTCCTGGTCCTCCGGGGTCAGCGAGGAGTGCTCCTCCTGGGCCTTCCCGCCGGCGACGGGCGTCCCGCCCAGCGCCTGCGCGCGCTCGGCGATCCGGTCCGCGGCCTCCTCCGCGTTCTCGGCGGCCTCGCCGAGGAACACGTGGATGTCGCGGAACTCCGCGCCCTCCACGTTCCAGTGGTGCTTCTTCAGCTGGTGGTAGAGGGTGTACGTGTCGGCGAGGTCGGCGTTGAGCGCCTCGACGATCTGCTCCGCCTTCTCACGCTCCAGCCGCAGCTCGCTCTGCTCGACGGTACCGAACTCCTGGTTGACTGACTTTGATCTGCTCATAACGATTCTCTCTTCGTCCGGATGGTACTTAAAGCTTGCCCGATGTGGAAAACGAGTTTTTGGTCGACAAAAATCTCTTTTCGATACCACGTACTCCTTCCCGGTATGTGACATACGGTCTCACGGCGTGTCGGCCGGGCGGACGCCGCCGGCGCGGGGGGTCAGGGCCGCTCCACGACGACGAACGCCCGTCCGTCGCCGGGGTCGTCCGCGCCGATCCGCTCGCCGACCGTCCGGCGGTGTGTCTCGCGCAGCGCCGAGAGCAGGTCCACCGACAGCGAGAGGTGGTCGCCGAACTCCGTCCAGACGTCCTCGGGGGCCGCCAGGTGGTAGGCGGCGTCGGTCCGTTCGAGGAGGGCCCCGTCGAACCGGCGGCGCCACTCGTAGACGAGGTTCTCGGCGCCCGGGAGGTCGTCCATGCCGCGCTGGTGGTCACGGACGGCCGCGCGGAGAGCGTCGGGGTCGACGCCGCGGTCGGCCGCGACCCCCTCGATCAGTCCGTCGTCGAACGTCGCGCCGTGTGTCCCGTCGGTCACGGGGTCACGTCGGCCGGCGTCGGCAAAAGCGGTCCGGCGGGGCCGTCCCCGGCGAGTCCGGCAGCTACTTCCGGCACCTGGGAGAAGCGCCGGACGTATGGGACGACTGTCGACGCTGTTCGCGCCCGAGCGGGTCGCGGTGATCGGGGCCAGCGACTCGGCGGGGTCGGTCGGCCGGGCCCTCGTCGAGAACCTCCTCGCCGAGTTCGAGGGCGAGACCTTCGCCGTCAACCCCTACAAGGAGGAGGTCCTCGGGCTCCGGTGTCACGACTCGGTGCGGGAGCTCGAGGACATCGACGTGGCGGTGGTGGCGGTCCCGCCCGACGCCGCGGTCGACGCGATCCGTGACGCGGGCGAGGCCGGGATCGGCTCGGTGGTGGTGATCACCGCGGGGTTCGGCGAGACCGGCAGCGAGGGCGCCGCCCGCGAGCGCGAACTCCGCGCCGTCGCCGAGGAGTACGACCTCGACCTCGTCGGCCCCAACAGCCTCGGCGTGATGAGCACCGCCGTCGGGCTCGACGCCACCTTCGGCAACGAGATGGCCCGACCGGGCAACGTCTCGTTCATGAGCCAGTCGGGGGCGTTCGTGACGGCCGTGCTGGACTGGGCCGCCGAGCGCGACATCGGGTTCAAGGACATCGTCTCGCTGGGCAACAAGGCGATCCTCGACGAGCGTGACTTCGTCCGCGAGTGGGACGACGACCCCGACACGGACGTGATCCTGGCGTACTTGGAGGACATCTCGGACGGGGCGGGCTTCGTCGAGACCGCCCGCGAGGTCACCCGGTCGACGCCGATCGTGATGGTGAAGTCGGGGCGGACCGAGGCCGGCGCCACCGCGGCGGCCTCCCACACCGGGGCGATGGCCGGTTCGGAGGCGGCCTACGAGGCGGGGCTGCGCCAGGCCGGCGTCGTCCGCGTCGAGACCGTCCAGGACCTGTTCGACTTCGCGAGCGCGCTGTCCGGCCAGCCCCTCCCGGACGGCGACGGCGTGGCGATCGTCACCAACGCCGGCGGACCGGGGGTGATGACGACCGACGCCGTCGGGGACTCGGGGCTCTCGCTCGCGGACTTCTCCGAGACCACCCTGGGGGCGCTGGCCGAGGACCTCCCGGAGGAGGCCAACATCTACAACCCGGTGGACGTGATCGGCGACGCCCCCGTCGAGCGGTTCGAGTCGGCCCTGGAGACCGTCATGGCCGACGACGACGTCGCCGCGACGGTGGTCGTGGCCTGTCCGACCGCCGTGCTCTCCTTCGAGGAGTTGGCCGAGACCGTGATCGAGAAACAGGAGCGGTTCGGGACGCCCGTGGCGGCGGCGCTGATGGGCGCCAAGTCGACCGGCCCCGCGGAGGACCTGCTCAACGACGCCGACGTCCCCACCTACTTCGACCCGGCGCGGGCCGTCGGGGGGATCGACGTCCTCCGTCGGTACGACGAGATCCGGTCCCGCGAGCCCGTCGAGCCGATGCGCTTCGACGTGGACCGCGACCGCGCCCGGGAGGTGCTGGTCGAGGCCGCCCGCCGCGAGACCAACCGGCTGGGCGTCGAGGCGATGGAACTGCTCGACGCCTACGGGATCCCAACCCCGCGGGGCGAGGTGGTCAAGACGCCCGGCGAGGCCCAACGTGTCGCCGAGGAGATCGGCGGCGAGGTGGTGATGAAGATCGTCAGCCCGGACATCCTCCACAAGTCCGACATCGGCGGCGTGGAGGTCGGAGTCGCTCGCGAGGACGTGCGGGACGTCTTCGAGGACCTGATCGTCCGGGCGCGCAACTACCAGCGCGACGCCTCCGTGCTGGGCGTCCAGGTCCAGGAGACGGTCGACCTGGAGGCCGGCACCGAGACCATCGTGGGCGCCAATCGCGACCCGCAGTTCGGGCCGCTCGTGCTGTTCGGCCTCGGCGGCGTCTTCGTGGAGGTGTTCGAGGACTCCACGCTGCGGGTGGCGCCGGTCGCCGAGCGGGAGGCCCGCGAGATGATCGACGAGATCGACGCGTCGCCGCTGTTGCGCGGCGCCCGCGGCCGGGAGCGCGTCGACGAGGACGCGATCGTGGAGACGATCGGCCGTCTCTCGCAACTGGTGACCGACTTCCCGGCCATCGTGGAACTGGACGTCAACCCCCTCGTCGCGACGTCCGCGGGCGTCACGGCGGTGGACTTACGACTCACCCTCGACCAGGAGGAACTATGAACACGTTACTCGTCACGTCGACGACCGAAGGCACCGGCAAGACCGCGATCACGCTCGCGCTGGCCCGAGCGGCCCGGGAGGCGGGCCTGGAGGTGGGCTACATGAAGCCCCGCGGGACGCGCCTGCGCAGCGCGGTCGGCAAGACCCGCGACGAGGACCCGATGCTGGCCCGCGAACTGCTCGACCTCGACGCGGAGATGCACGAGATGGAGCCGATCGTCTACTCGCCGACGTTCGTGCGGGAGGCGGTACGGGGCCGCGAGGATCCCGAGGAACTGCGCGAACGCGTGCTCGACAACTTCGGGGCGCTCTCCGAGGACGTCGACCTGATGTTCGTCGAGGGCGCCGACGACGCCGCCACCGGCAGCATCGTCGACCTCACCGACCGGGACCTCGCGGAGGCCATGGACGCCCGGGTGCTCGTCGTCACGGGATACGGCGAGATCGAGGACACCGACGAGGTGCTGGCGGCGGCCCGCCCGTACGGCGACCGGCTGGAGGCGGTCGTGTTCAACGGCGTCGCCGACGCCGACTCGGACGAACTGGTCGACGAGGTCGTCCCGTTCCTGGAGGGCCGGGACGTGCCGGTGGCCGGCACGCTCCCCCGGGACCAGGCGCTGGCCGGCGTCACGATCGACGACCTGGCCAAGAGCCTCGGCGCGGACGTGCTCACCGCCGACGCCCCCCTCTCGGCGCACGTCGAGCGGTTCACCGTCGGCGCGATGGGCGGTTCCAGCGCGCTCGAACGGTTCCGCCGGATGCGCGACGCCGTGATGGTCACCGGCGGCGACCGCTCGGAGGTCCAGACCGCCGCCCTGGAGGCCCACGGCATCTCGGCGCTGGTGCTCACCGGCGGGCTCCGTCCACCCGCCGCCGTGCTCGGTCGGGCCGAGGAGGAGGGCGTCCCGATCCTGCTCGTCCAGTCCGACACCCGGACGACGATCGACCGTCTCGAGGAGGTGATGCGCTCGGGGCGCACCCGCAGCGAGGCGACCGTCGAGCGGATGGGGGAGTTGCTGCGGGCCGGCGTCGATGTCGACGCGCTGCTGGAACTGGAGCGGTAGCGGGTTCCTACTCCGTTATCGTCGCTGAAACGTCTCACAACCTTATTATAGTGGCGCACCTGACATACAGGTGGAGCCGTTCCAGGCTCCGTAGTGTCACACGCTCCCGGGGGTCACGCCCCCGGACCCGTTCCCGAACTCGCGGACCGCCTCCGCGACGCCCGTCCGTACCGCCTCCGGATCCCCGACGTCCAGCGACGGCAGCGTCGCGACCGGGACGCCGTTCTCCGAGGCGATCACGCCCGGGTTCGTCCGCTCGGCGACCGTCGCGCCCGCGTACTCGTTCAGGATCACCCCGGCGACGGCCACCCCGCGCCGGGAGAGCGCCTCGACGGTCAGCGCCGTGTGGTTGAGCGTCCCCAGCCCCGACCGGGCGACGACCAGCACCGGCAGGTCCAGGTCGACGACCAGGTCGACCACGTCCCGCCCGTCGGCTAAGGGCACCCGCAGTCCGCCGATCCCCTCGACGACGCCCGGCCCTGGGGCGTCGAGCGCCTCCCTGCACTCGGCCAGGATACCCTCGTAGGAGAGGTCGGCGCCGACCTCGCGGGCGGCGACCGCGGGGGCCAGCGCGGGTCCGAGCCGCCGGCGACAGACCGCGGCGTCCGGGTCCCCGCAGACCTCCGCCACGTAGCCGGCGTCGTCGTCCGCGGAAGCGCCCGTCTGGCAGGGCTTGACCGCGACGGCCTCCCGGCCGCCGGCCCGGAGCGCGGCCGTCACCCCCGCCGTCACGACCGTCTTGCCGACGCCGGTGTCGGTGCCGACGACGGCGAGACCCTCGTCCGTGTCCCCGCCCACAGGGAGCCCGAGCGCGCCGAGGCCGTCGAGCGCGCCGACGCGGTCGGGGCGGTCGTCGCCGCCGGACGCGTTCGCCCGCTCGGGCCCGTCCCGGGTCGGGTCGGTCACACCAGTCCGACCTCCCGGCCCGCGGCGGCGAACGCGTCGAGCGCCCGATCGATCTCCGCCACGGTGTGGTCGGCGGTCGGCGCGACCCTGAGCCGGGCGGTCCCCTCGGGCACCGTCGGCGGCCGGATCGCCGGCGCCACGACGCCCCGTTCGCGCAGGGCCGCGTCGAGCGCGACCGCGTCCTCGCGGTCCCCGACGAGCACCGGCAGGATCTGTGTCTCCCCGAGCACCTCGTAGCCGAGGTCGGCCAGGCCCTCCCTGAGCCGCGCGACATTGTCCCACAGGCGCCGCCTGTGGTCGCCCTCGCGGGCCGTCCGGAGCGCGGCGCGGGCGGCCGCCGCCGCGGGCGGCGCGAGCCCCGTGGAGAAGACGAACGTGCGGGCGGCGTTGGCGAGGTACTCGACCAGCGGCTCGTCGCCGGCGACGAACCCCCCCTGGGCGGCCAGCGCCTTCGAGAGGGTGCCGATCCGGACGTCGACGCGGTCGCCGAGTCCCTCCCGACGGACGACGCCGCCGACGCCCGCGCCGGAGTCTTCGCCGCCGGCGTCGGCGCCGATCACGCCGGTCGCGTGGGCCTCGTCGACCATCGTCCACGCGCCGAATGCGTCGGCGACGTCACAGAGTTCCGCGAGCGGGGCGATGTCGCCGTCCATGCTGAACACGGAGTCCGTGAGCACGAGCCAGGCGCCGTCGTCGTCGCGCTCGGCCATCGCCGCCCGGAGGTCGTCGGGGTCACAGTGGTCGTAGACGACCGTCTCGGCGCCGGCGATCCGGCAGCCGTCGACGATGCTCGCGTGGTTCAGTTCGTCCGAGAAGACCACGTCGGGCGAGAGCGCGTCGATCGTCCCGACGTTGGCGGCGTAGCCCGAGGAGAACACGAGCGCCCGTTCGGTCCCCTCACAGGTCGCGAGCGCACGCTCCAGCCTGCGGTGGGGCGGCAGGTCGCCGGTGACCAGCCGCGAGGCGCCGGCGCCGGTGCCGACCTCCTCCGCGGCCCGGCGTGCGGCCGCCACGACGTCGGGGTGGTCGGCCAGCCCGAGGTAGTCGTTGGCCGCGAGCATGAGCGACGGCTCCGCCTCGAAATCGGGCCGCCCGGCCCCGGGATCCTCGGCGAGGCGCGCACGGGCGTCGACCCGGTCGGCCGGGTCGAGCGTCCGCCCCAGACCCGCTGCCTCGCGCTCGGCGAGTCGCGCCGCCGGGTCGAAGCCGTGGTCGGCCGCGTCCGCCCCCGGCCCCGGGTCGTCCTCCGATCCCGGGTCGTCGCCCGAGGCCGCGTCGTCTCCTGGCTCCGGAACGTCCTCCGGCGCCGGATCGCCGCCTCGAGCCGCCTCGTCGCCCGGCCCCGCACCGCCGTCCGGCCCCGGGTCGTTCTCCGACCCCGATCTACCTCCTGGAGCCGCGCCGTCCACGGAACCGCCGGCGCCGTCGCTCATCAGAACGAGGGCATGATCTCGGCGGGGCCGTAGACGCCGTAGTCGCCGGCCCGGTTGCGCAACACGGCGGCCTTCAGGTAGCCCAGCGCCGGCCCGTTGACGTTGGCCTCCATGCTGGTGGCGTCGTCCAGTTCGAAGGTGTTGGTCCCCCGCTCGCCGTCGAAGGTCCGGCCGGTCACCCGGACGGTCGTGGTCCTTGGCTTCTCGTCGGAGCGGACGTCCAGCACCCCGCCGACCGTGACGTCCGCGGGGTCACAGATCCCCGCCCGCTCCAGCAGGACGTCGTCCGCGTGCTCCATGTCCTCGAACTCGAGCACGCCGTCGTGATCGTCGATCAGCGCCCCGATCTCGGCCTCGCTCATCTCCCGGGCCCGCTCCGCGTCGAACCCGTCCAGGTGGGCGATGTCCTCCCGGACGGTCCCGCGGTTGTCCTCGTAGCCGCTCTTCAGCCCGACGCCCCACCGGATCTCGACCGACTCCACCTCGACGAACGACTGGGCGGCCAGCGCGGCGGCCCCCGTCAGGAACCCCGGCGTCGCGCCCGCGCCACAGACGAACGTGATCCCCGACTCGACGAGGCGGTCCTCGCGGTCGTCGAGCATCCCGATCACGCGGGAGCGTTTGAGCACGTCGACGAGCACGCCCTCGTAGCCCGCGTCGGCGAACCGCTCGGCGACGCGGGGGATGAAGTCGTGCTCCAGGTTGGGCAGGGCGATCAGGACCGCGTCGATCCGGTCGCTCTCCTCGATCACCGCGTCGACGGGGTCGGACGCCGATCGGGCCTGCTCGCTCGCGACCACGCCGGCCGCCTCGCCGTGGGCCTTCACGCCGCCGGCCTCGCCGCTTGCGACGTTGTCCTCCGTCGCCGCGAGCAGTTCGTCGACGTCCAGGCCGCCGTGGTCGATCGCGACGCCGTTCCGGTCACAGGCCGCCACTGGGACCAGCCCGTCCTTGTGGGTCGCCACCTCGAGGGTGCGCCGCCCGATCCCGCCGGTGCCGAGCACCGCGAACCGCGTCGCGTCGTCGCGGGCGCCCGCCGCCGACCGCCCCGTCGCGCCCTCGGTCGTCGCTCTCTCCCTGTTCGCCGTCGTCCCCTCTGCCGTCGCCCGGTCCGTCGTCGTTCCGTCTGCCGTCCCTTCCGGTGTCGTGGTGTCAGTCATCCAGATCAGCCTCCGTCGCGGTCCCGGCGGCGGTGTCGACGGGCGCCTCGGTCCGGCCGCGCGCCTTCACCGCCTCCGGGTCGAAGTCGTTCCGCTCGGTGTTCGGTTCCAGGCCCGCCCGCTCGACGATCTCGATGTCCTCGGCGGCGGACTGACCGGTCGTCGTCAGGTAGTCGCCGGTCAACACCCCGTCCGCGCCGGCCTCGAACGGGAGGTGTTGCTCGTCGGGGTCGAGGTTGGCCTCCCGGCCGCCGGTCAGGCGCACCCGGGCCTCCGGGTGGAGGAGCCGGTAGACCGCGATCGTCCGCACGATCTCGGGGGTCGTGATCTCCGGCAGCCCCTGTTCGGCCAGCGGCGTGCCGGCGACGGGGTTGAGCACGTTCACCGGCAGCGAGGAGACCCCGATCTCCTGGAGCGCCACCGCGGCGTCGATCCGGTCGGTGGGGCTCTCGCCCATCCCCAGGATCACGCCCGCACAGAGGTCCATCCCGGCGGCCTTCGCCACCTCCAGGGTCGCCACCCGGTCCTCGAAGGAGTGGGTGTCGACGATCTCCGGGAAGTACCGCGGCGAGGTCTCGACGTTGTGGTTGTAGTGGCCGATCCCCTCGTCGGCGAGGATCTCGGCCTCCTCCTCGGTGAGGATCCCCAGCGAGGCGTCGACCGCCACGTCGGTCTCGTCGCGCACCAGCCTGATCGCCCGGAGCACGTCGGCCCACTCGTCGGGGCGACGGTCCTTCGAGACCCCCTTCTCGGCGACGACGATCCCGAACCGCTGGGCGCCGTCGCGCTCGGCCCGCCGCGCCGCCGCCAGGATCTCCTCGGGGTCGAGGAAGCCGTAGCTCTCGATGCCGGTGTCGAAGTGGACCGACTGGGCACAGAACCCACAGTCCTCGGCGCAGTCGCCGGCCTTCGCGTTGACGATCGAGCAGGCGTCGACCGTGCCGTCGCCGAAGTGTGCCCTGACCGCGTCGGCCGCCGGCGCGAGGTCCTCTAAGGGCTGAGCGTACAGCGCCAGCCCGTCGCGCCGGTCCAGCCGTTCACCCCCGACCACCCGTCGGACCGCGTCGTCTACCGTCCGGTTGCCCGTTTCGTAAACCACGGCCGGTCCGTCGCTTGACGGACACTAAACGGTTGGGGTGGCGGCGGGGACGACGTTCGGACGAGAGATCGGGAGAGTCGATCACGAGGCACGGAAATCGGCCACGCTCCGGAGCTCCGCGGCGGATCCTCTCTGTTCGGATAGTGCCGCCGTAGAACCTCAGAGAGCCTCTCCTGTCCGTCCACCAGGGCTCGGGCGGGCCGACAGCCGAACCCTGGTGGACTGAAAGGGCGAGTGGGGTTGCACAAGCCCGACGACGCAAGCACGCGAAGCGCGCGCAGCGAGTCGCGGGACCGCAACCCCGCGAGGGCTTTCGATACCTCAGTCCCCCGATCCGTAGTCGTGTGTCCGAACACCACCGCGACGGTTCCGGGCGATCAGGCCTCCGGCCCGGCGGCCTCCGCGAGCACGACCCCGCTCTCGGCGCCGCGGAAGACGACGCCGAACTCGTAGTCCGGGCGCGCGCCGACGGTGATCGAGTCGCCGGCCGCGACCGGGTCCGTCCCGGAGGGCCACCGGCCGGGCGCGGTCAGGTCCACCCCGTCGACGTCCGCGAAGCCCACCCCACGGATCGCCAGCCGGTCGGGCGGGATCGAGTCCCCGCCCTCGTGGGTGATCGTCAGCCGACCGGCGTCGTCGCCGGTCGACTCGTACTCGAAGGAGAAGGAGACCTGCGGCGCGTCGCTCTCGGTCGAGGAACTCTCGCTCCCGGTGACGGTGCTCCCGGACGTCACGGCGTTCCCGAACCCGACGAGGAAGAAGACCAGCGACCCGGCTCCGACGACCACCGGCCGGACGTCCCCCTCGTAGGAGACGGCTGCGACCGAGCCGTCGCTTGTCACCTCCGTCTCGTCCAGCAGCGTCCGCACGGCCGAGGAGAACGTGTTCTCCGCGCTCCCCAGGCGCTGTTCCGCGAGCACCAGCCCCCCGTCGACCAGGTCCGCGACGTCGCCCGCCGACTCCTCGGAGCCGGTCCTGAAGTTCACCGCCACGCGGTGGTCCCCGCCGCTCTGTCCCATCGAGCCGTAGGCGGTCTCCAGTTTCCGGAGCGGCCCCACGTCGAAGCTCCCGCCGGTCGCCTCCGGCGGGATCAGCGAGGCCGGCGCGGCCGTCGCGAACTGCACGTAGCCGGCCTCCGCGTCGTCGAACGCCGACCGGACCGCTCCGGAGAGAGCGTCGGCCTCGTCGCGTCCGACGTCGACGTACGACCGGACCAGGTCGGCGGTCCCGAGCGCGAACGCGCCGTCGCCGAGGACGCCCGCCGCGGAGGTCCGCCCCGGCTGACCGCCGGCCGTCGGGTACAGCGTCGCGTCGCCGTAGCTCTCGCTCGTCGACGAGTCGAGCATCCTCCCGTCGAGCGCGTCGACGAACTCCTCGTCGGACCACTCCGTCGAGAGCACCACCCCGGCCTGGGGCTCGGTCGCGTAGTTCCCGAAGGCCAGGGCGCCCGAGACGGCGCGCGGATCGAGGCCGGCCGACTCCTCGACCCGGTCCAGGAGGTCCGCGACCGAGGTGCCGGCGGCGGTCGGGAGTTCGCGGAGCAGGTCCTCGATCCCGTCCCGCAGGGCGTCGTCGTCGAGCATCGCGGCGACGTCCACGTCGACCAGGTAGTCGGCGCTCGCGGGGACCCGCGAGGCGGCGTCCGAACCCGACAGCGACTCCTCACAGCCGGCCAGGCTCCCCAGGGCGGCGACGCCGGCCAGGCCGGCCGACCGGCGCAACAGGTCCCGTCGCGACAGCGTGGAGGGTTGCATGACGCCGTATTCCGTCAGGTGACCCTTAACGCCGTCGGACGGTTCGAACGGCGCCGAGTCCGGGCTACCCCCAGTAGTAGCGCGGTCCGAGCACGAGGTAGGCCAGCGCCGCGATCACGAGCGTCCGCGGGAAGACCCGCGCGAGACGGGCGGGCGCGAGGATGGCCAGCGCCTGGACCGACCCCAGCGCGATGGCGTCCCGGGCCAGCAGTCCGGGGTAGGCCGGCGGCGCGATCATCAGCGGCGAGAGCACCGCCGTCCCGACGAGCACCGCCGTCGGGTCGGTGACCCCGGCGAGGTAGCCCGCCGCCAGCACCGTCGCGGCCAGCGTGTTGGGGATCCCCGGACGGGCGTCCCCGTCCCCGACGTGGACGGTGTAGAGCGCCGTCCGGACGACCGAGAGGACGACGAAGCCGGCGGCGACCGCCAGCCCGACGACGGTCGCCGGCTCCGGCGAGTCCAGCCCCGCGTGCTCGGTGAGCACGACCCCGTAGACGAACAGACCGGGAGCGGCGCCGAACGACACCACGTCGGTGATGGAGTCGAGCAGGGGACCGACGGCCGTGTTGTCCGTCCGGCGGGCGACGATGCCGTCGAGACCGTCGGCGACGGCGGCCAGCAGGAGGAGCCGGGCGGCGGTCGCCGGGTCGGTGAAGGCGACGACCGCGGCGACGAAGCCGACGACGGCGTTACACAGCGTCACGGCGTCGGCGATCCCGAGCCGGCGCCGCACCTGCAAACCCATACCGGCCCCCTGTACGACCCCACCTATGAAGACTCCGTTTCTCTCTCCCGCTCGCGCCCGCTCGACGGGCCTCGGCGGACCCGATCGGGGGCCCGTTCGGTTCGGCTCTCGGAACGGTGGGACCCGGTCGGCTCTCGGGACAGCGGGACTCCCGGTCGGCTCTCGGAACGGCGGGATCCGGCCGGCTCTCGGACCGATGTGACTCCTGTTCGGTCCTCCCGGCGGTCCGCGGGACTCAGTCGTCCATTCGGAGCCGAGCGGCGGTGACCGTCGTCCCGACGACCAGCAGCAACAGTTGCCAGCCCGAGCGGACCACCGGGAAGATCCGCTCGACGTTCTCGGGCTCGGACCCCGCCTGTGGGTCGACCCCGGTGGAGACGAACACCTCCTCGGAGGAGCCCAGCGCCTCCGTCTCCGCCTCGGTCCCGCCGCTCCCGCCCCCGTCGCCGGCGGCGTCCGCGGGCGGGTCCGGCGAGAGGTCGACGAACGTCTGGATCACGCCCCGTCGGTTCGACAGCTCCACCTTCCCGTCGATCATGTAGAACTGGTCGTGGAGCGGCCAGAGCGGGTTCGCGCCGCCGGGGGTGAACAGGTCCAGCCCGACCGCCGAGACGACGAAGGCGAAGACGCTCACCCACGCGACCCGGACGCCCCCGGGGCCGAACCGCGAGCGGAGCCGCCCGCCGGTGCGCTCGTCGACCGCCACCGCGAGGGCGGCCAGCGCGGGCAACACCAGCGTGTGACCGACGGTCCGGTGGCCGGCGGTCAGGACGAGTCCCACGAAGGCGTCCAGATCGGCCGCCGCCGTGAGGCCCACGACCACGAACAGGGAGCGACGGTCGAACGCCGCCCCCAGCAGGGCGGCGGCGATCATCCCCGAGAAGGCGGCGTGGACGAGCGTCGAGGGCACAATTCGACAAACCCGAGCGTCAGCATCAATATTGCGGTGGCACCGGAACTCCGAGAGCGCCGGCGGACCGGGGCCGACGCGGTCGGCGGGTCGAGAGCGTCCGCGAACGGGACGAGTGGTGTTCGCTTAAGGAGCGACGACCGAGGTCGGGGTGAACAGCGCTCAGGAAGCCCCGGCCGGCTCGACTCGGGGGTGGTTCGAGAGAGCGACGCTCTCTCGTCATCACGAAAGACCGCCGGCCTCTCGAACGACCGTCCTGCGCCCCTCGGTCACTGGCCGAGGAGCGCAGCGAGCCGCGGGAGTGCAGCCGGCCGGGGCTTCCGAGACCGTCTCACCTGCTCTGACACCCCTATCCGCTGACACGACCCGTCACGCCCTCGGCACGTTGAAGTCGGGGCCACCCCCAGGAAGGGCCATGTACCTGGCTGACGAGGCGTGGCCGGACCTGGGGTCGTACTTCGAGTCGGAGTCGCTGGCCCTGGTCCCGCTTGGTTCGACCGAGCAACACGGTCCCCACCTCCCGGAGGGGACCGACCACATCATCGCCGAGGGGTTCGCCCGCGCCGCCGCAGAGCGCACCGGCTACCTCTGTACCCCGACGATCAACGTCGGCGTCAGCCCCCACCACAAGCAGTTCCACGGGACGATGT
>CAZMWG010000003.1:31610-37016 GCA_964569925.1 uncultured Halobacteriales archaeon
TGGCCTACCACGGCGTCGACCGCGTCATCTTCGTCAACGCCCACGGCGGCAACGTCGAGCACCTCCGGGAGGTGGGACGGAACCTGCGCGACGAGGAGACCCTGTACGCCATCGAGTGGATGTGGGACGAGTCGATCACGGAGACGATCGAGGAGCGGTTCGCGGTCCCGGGTCCCCACGGCGGGCCCAAGGAGACGGCGCTGATCCAGCACCTCGCGGGCGAACTGGTCCACGAGGACCGGATCGAGGACGCCCGCGACGGCGGGCTCACCGACTTCGACGAGGCGACGATCCGCGTCCACGGCGCCCGGACGTTCTACGACTCCATCGACAACACCGAGAACGGTGTCCTGGGCGACCAGACCGACGCCTCCGCCGAGGTCGGGGAGGAGCTGTTCGAGGCCGCGCTCGACCACCTCTGTGAACTGGCCGGCTGGCTCGACGACCAGCCCTACGAGGACCTGATGCCCGCAGACCACGTCTGAGCCGCGGGTCGAGGGGCGGTCCGGCCGGGGTACCGACTCGGACGAGGTCCTCCATCCGGCCGACGGTCCCGCTCGGATCGCCTTCGATCCGGTCGAGGCCCCCGCGTCACACCCGCCGGTAGTTCCCGAGCCGGGTGCCGTCGAGCAGGAACGCCTGGGCGCGGGCGAGCCCGTCCGGGAGAAAGGGCGAGAGGAAGTCCCGGTCGTCGACGTTGACCCAGGTTCCGCCCGACCGGTCGTTGAACGCGGGGAACACGACCAGGTCGCCGTCCGGGGTCGGCGCGTCGACGCCGGCGTCGTCGAACCGCTCCTCGAACGGCGCCGGGTCCAGCCCCCCGCGGAGCCAGGCCCGCTCGGCGCGGTGGCCGCCGACGGAGTCCTCCAGCCGGACGACCGGGTGTTCGTGGCCGACACAGACCACCTCGGCGTCGAGCACCGTCGGCGCCGGCCAGGTGTGGCCGTGTGCCACGCCGAGCGGGCCGATCCGGGTCCCGTGGCCCGGCGTCAGCGTCACGTCGGCGTCGACCCGGGCGAGGACGTCGTCCAGGTCGCCGTCGTGGTTGCCCCGGACGACCGTCACCGGGACCGCCACCGCCTCGAACAGCGCGAGCAGTTCCTCGCGCTCGGCGCGGCCGGGCGTGCCGATGGCGTGGCCCAGGTCGCCCAGCACCACCAGCCGGTCGGCGCCGCTCCGCTCCAGCAGCGCCAGCAGCCGCTCGCGGCGCCGGTCGGCCCGGGACTCCAGTTCGACGCCCTCGCGGCTGAGCCCGGTCTCGATGCCGGCGTGGTAGTCCGCGAGCACGAGCAGTCGCCGGCGCTCGCCCCCGACGGGCACCTCGGCGACGGCGGCGGGGGCGTCCGGGATCGGTTCGACCGCGACGTCGCCGGCCATCAGATCGGCTTCAGGTGGGTGTCGTCGGGCTCGTAGCAGCGCCCGCCCATCAGCGCGTCCTGGATCGCGTCCTCGACCTCGCCGGGGTCGGCGCCGTGGCGGTCGACCAGAAGCGCCGTCAGCTCCTCCCGGTCGGCGCCGGACCCGCCGTCGAGTTCCTCCATCGCGTCCATCACGGCGTCCTCCAGGTCGACGTCCACGGCGGGCTCGTCGTCCGCGTCGTCCGTGTCGTCGGCATCCATCCCGTCGACGTCCGCGGTGCCGGCGTCCGTGTCGGCGGACGCTCCGGCCTCGTCGACGACCGCGGTGTCCTCGGAGGCCCCGGACCCGACCGCCGCGTCGGTCGCGCCGGCGTCGGCTCCTCCCGTCTCGCCGGCGGCGCCGGTCCCCGCCGTCTCCGCCCCCGCGTCGGCGGCCTCCTCGGCCAGTTCGTCGGGGTCGGGCGTCTCGATGCCGGCCTCGCCGGGCTCGTCGACCTCGGTGCCGGACCGGAACTCGGCGCCGTACTCCGCCTGGAGCTCCTCGCGCTCCTCGTCGTCCAGGTCGAACTCCGGCTCGAAGTCCCCCAGTTCGTCGTCCGAGCCGCCCGCGTCCGACGAGTCGGCCCCGGCGGTCTCGCCCGGCTCCGGCCCCGCGTCGCCGAACTCCGCTCCCGTCTCGCCGAGCCCGGACCCCGAGCCGCCGAGTCCGCCGCCGGCCTCCGCGTCGCCGAGCCCGCCCCCGGCGTCGCCGAGGTCCGACGAGCCGCCGGCGGCGTCGTCGAGGTCCGTACCGGGCTCGGTTCCGACGTCGGAGCCCGAACCGATCTCCGGGTCCTCGTCGGTACCGTCGAGACCGACGTCGGGATCCGATCCGGCGTCGCCCGCCCCGGCGTCGGCGGTCGATTCGGAGTCCGACGTCGGGCCGGTGTCGGCCGTTCCGGCGTCGGCGGTCGAGCCGGTCTCGGCCGTCGATTCGATACTGTCCGTTCCGACGTCGGCTGTCCCGGCCTCTGCGGTCGAACCGGCGTCGCCTGTTCCGACCGACGACTCCGACGCGGCACCGGACCCCGCCGACGCGTCGACGCCCGTGTCGACGTCGGCGCCGGCGTCCGCGCCCTCCGCCGTCTCGGTCCCGCCGGCCGAGGTCTCGGCCCCGTCGGCCGGCGCCTCGGTCGCCGGCTCCTTCGCGACGTCCGCGTCGGCGTCCGCCGTCGCCGACGCGGGCACGTCGACGTCCGACTCGACCGACTCCGCCAGCCGGTCGTCGCCGCCGGCGCCCGGCGCCATCGAGGGCGCCTCGGCCTCGTCGGCCTCGCCGGCGACGACCCGCAGGGCGTCCAGCGCGGTCTCGCGCAGGGCGGCCAGGTAGTCGCCGGTGGTGCCGTAGTGCTCCAGCGCGAGCGGGATGCCGGCGGCCAGCCCCTCGTCGACGCCGTCGGCGACCAGCGCCTCGCGGAGTTCGTCGCCGGCGAGGCCGGTCCGCTTGGCCGCCGCGACCCGCGCGATCCGGTCGAGCGTCCGCTCGGCCGCCGCGACCGTCCAGCGGTCCCGGGTGCCGGCGTCGACCTCGTTGAGCGACTCCGGCCGGACCGAGGTGTACACGACGTCGCTGTCGTCGGGCTGGAAGGTGCGGGCCTTCCCCGTGGCGGCGACGAAGGCGGGGGACTGGGCCCGCTCGAGGAAGTTCATCGCCTCGGGCTGGTACTGGCCGGCGTAGACGACGAAGGCGCCGGTGGGGTCGACGATC
The DNA here is from genome assembly GCA_964569925.1 of uncultured Halobacteriales archaeon. Taxonomy (GTDB): domain Archaea; phylum Halobacteriota; class Halobacteria; order Halobacteriales; family Haloarculaceae; genus CAZMWG01. Next base: position 34,716 of record CAZMWG010000003.1, read on the forward strand.
CGGGCCCGCAGCACCTCGTCGCTGACCCGCTCGACCTCCGTGAGCACGCCGACGGCGAACAGCCGGTTGACCCGGCCGCCGGTCGGCGTGACGACGTAGTTGGGCGCCCGCTCCTCGTCGCTCTCGGAGTACGAGAGGTCCGCGTCGTCGAACTCGGCGGCGAACAGCCGGTAGGCGACCTCCCGGGTTCCCGCGCCGCCGCCGCCGTCGTCGCCGTCCGCGCTCATCCGTCCACCTCCGCGAGCAGCGCCCGGGCGCGCTCGCCGGGGTCGTCGTCGGTCTCGGCGAACTCGGTGGCGTCGAGGTTGGCGCCGTAGTCGTCGACCGACAGCGACCCGCGGACGCGGAACTCCCGGCCGACGATCCGCTCGGCGATCCGCTCCGCGACGACGGACTTGTCCATCGCGTCGCGGGCGTGCTCCTTGGCCTCGGCGAGCCCGCCGCCGTATATCTCGCTGGTGATCGCCGCGTCCAGGATCGCCGTCACCGTCCCGGTGCCGTCGTCGAGGATCGCCTTCGTCCGGAGGTCGTCCTCGCCCTCGACGGCGCCGTGGCTGCGACACTGGCCGTTCTGGACGACGCGGTTACACTGGGGACAGCGCTCGATCAACCCGGAGCCGTCCCGCACCTCGATCACGTTGCCCACCAGTTCGACGTCGAACATCCCGCCGGCGGCGACCGCCTCGCCGACCGGCACCCGGGGGGCGTCCTCCGTGGCCGCGACCGAGCGCGAGAGCGGTTCGACGGTCGAGAACTCCGAGACGTTGATCGAGGGGGCGCCCCGGAACTCGCGGACGTAGGCGTTCTCGATCCGGACCGACTCCCCCTCGACGATCCCGTCGTGGGGGTCCCAGTCGGTGAACGGCAGTCGGCCGGTCTCGTCGGCCAGCACGCCGTCGAGGATCTCCGTCTCGCCGTCCCGGCCGTCGATGACCTTCGCCTCGCGCTCGACCACCTTCACCTCCAGGTTCACGCCTCGGTCGCCGGCCTCGATCTCCGAGAGGGTCGCGTCGCCGCCGACCGGGCGGTCGGTCTCGACGGTCTCGTCGACGAACGACAGCGACGTGTTCTCCCCGAGGTTGAGCTCCGGCTGGCCCTCCCACTCCCGGACGCCGGCGTTGCCGGCGGTGATCGTGTCTCCGGGCTCCAGGCCGAAGTCCTCCCAGGCGGTGTAGGAGATGGCGCCGCTGTCGTCGGCGATCTCCCCCTCGAAGATGACGTAGTCCTCGCCCTGGTAGCGGATCGACCGCTTGCCGACCGACAACACCAGGCCGGTGACCGTCACGCTGCCGTCGTCGGTCGAGACATCGGCGATCGAGCGGCTCGTCGGCGTCCCGTCGCCGCCGCCGTCGCCGTACTTCCGGCGGAGGCTCTGGACCGCCTCGTCCATCGGGACGGAGTAGTTCACCAGGTTCTGCAGGTCGCTTTTGACCTCCTCTTTGTCGACGCCGAGGTCGGAGGCGAGCTCCTCGGCACGGTCGTCTATCTCCATCACACGGGGTTCGGTCGGCCCGCTCAAAAGGGTCCCGGCCGCGGCCCTCGCGGCGACCGACACGGTTTTTCCCGCGGCGCGCCCCCGCTCGACCGTGCACGTCCTGGTCAACGCCGCGACGAGCGCCGACGGGAAGCTCTCCTCGCGGCGCCGGGAACAGATCGCCATCTCCGGGCCGGCGGACTTCGACCGCGTCGACCGGATCCGGGCCGACAGCGACGCCGTGATGGTCGGCGTGGGGACGGTGCTCGCGGACGACCCGTCGCTGACCCTGGACGACCCCGAGCGCCGGGCCGACCGGGAGGCCCGGGGCGAGCCCCCGAACCCCGCCCGGGTGGTCGCCGACTCGAACCTGCGCACGCCGACGGACGCGCGGATCCTCGACGACGTCGCCGAGACCTACCTGCTGGCCACGGCGACCGTTGACGAGGCGGCCGTCGAGGACGCCGAGGCCGCCGGCGCGACCGTGATCCGGGCGGGCGAGGAGCGGGTGGACCTGCCGGCGGCGCTGGACCGACTCGAGGCCGAGGGCGTCGGGCGGCTGATGATCGAGGGCGGGGGCGAGCTGATCTTCTCGCTTCTCGCCGACGGCCTCGTCGACGAACTGTCCGTGTTCGTCGGCCCGACGGTGATCGGGGGGCGCGAGGCGCCGACGCTGGCCGACGGCGACGGGTTCGTCGACGAGTTCCCGGAGCTGTCGCTGCGGGAGGTCGAACGGCTCGACGAGGGCGTCCTGCTGCGCTGGGACGTGACGTAGCGGGAGTCGGAGAACGTCGCCGACGGCGCCGCGGGGACGTCGCCGACGGCGC
>CAZMWG010000003.1:37116-58540 GCA_964569925.1 uncultured Halobacteriales archaeon
TAGCGGGAGTCGGAGAACGTCGCCGACGGCGCCGCGGGGACGTCGCCGACGGCGCGGCCGCTCGTCGGCCGTCGTCGGCACCCGGCCCGGATCTCACCCCTGGACCGGTGTGTTCGGTTCCCTCTCCGGTGTCCGTCTCCCTCTCGGGCGTCCGCCGCCCCCCGTCGGCCGCCGGCTCCTCAGTGGTCGTGGCCGGTCAGTTCGCCGAACGTCTGTCCGAACCGCTCCTCGAACAGCTCCATCGTCCGTTCGTTGAGCTCCCGGACCCGCTCGGTCGGCTCGCCCTCGCCGTGGTGGGCGGCGCCGTGGATCCGCTGGGCGACCCCGAACATCGCGAGGTCGCCGATGACCTCGGCGTCCACCTCCTCGCCCTCGCGGAGCATCTCCACAAGCTCCGCCGGGATGGTCAGTTCGTCGGTCCCGTCCTCCCCGTCGATCGTCAGCGTGACCGTGTCGGTCGACATGACGTTCGGTTCCTCCTACCGACGTAAACCGCTTCGGGTCGGCCGTCACGTGGCCGCCGCCCGTCGGCCCCCGGACCGGAGACCGCGGCCGGACCACGAACCGTTTTTAAGCCTCCGGTCGTACACGCGGCCATGGACGACGCCTTCGCCGGGCAGGTCATGACGGAGCCGGTGCTGACCATCGAGACGGACACGCCGATCGGGGAGGCGGCCGAGGCGATGCTCGCCAGCGACATCAAGTCCGTGGTGGCCATCGACGCGGACTGTCGACCGGAGGGGATCCTCACGTCGACGGACTTCGTGCGCCTGACCGCCGAGCGCGGCGACCCCGACGCCGCGACGGTCGCCGACCACATGACGACCGACATCGTGACCACGGCCGCCGACGCCGCGGTCCCGGACGTCGCCGAGACGATGCTCGCCGAGGGGATCAGCCACGTCCCGGTCGTCGACGAGGACGAGCAGGTGATGGGTATCCTCACGTCGACGGACATGGCGTCGTACGTCTCCGGCTTCGACGCCGCGCGGCCGGCCCGCGACCTGCCCTGAATGGCGGACACGCTGGAACTGCCGACCGGCGACGCGGTGGCCGAGGGCGAGGTGTTCCTCTACAACGACTACCCCTACCGGCTGCGGTGGCTCGACGACCCCGACTACGACTTCCTGTTCTCGCCGCTGTTCTGGGGCGACAGCGGCATGGACATCCCGTTCCGGGACCGCGAGGCGCTGGTCGACCAGTGGGAGAGCGGCGGCGTCCGGTCCCCGGAGGGGTGGGAGCGGTGGCTCGACCGCGTCGCCGACGACGAGCGGTTCGGCGACGAGGAGGTCACGGCGCTGGCGGCCGAACTGCCCGTCGACTGACCGCTACATCTCGGGCTGGACCTGCTCGCCACACTCCGGACACTCGAGCATCATCCCCCCGTCGCCCATCACGACCGCCATGACGTCGCTCTCGCCACAGGCGGGGCAGGGCTGGGGGACCCGTCCCTCGGTGGACTCTCTCGGGGCGCCCATCGCCAGCGCGACGACCTCGCCGTCGCTCTCGTTGCGCCCCTGCTGGAACTCGCCGGGGGCGAAGCGGATCGCCTCGCCGGCCGACACCTCGACGGTCTCGCTCTCGGCGGTCGCCTCCGGCTTCGTCTCGAAGGTGGCCGTCCCCTCGATCACGAAGAACACCTCCTCCTGGTCGAGGTGGGAGTGCATCCCGCCGGAGAACCCCTCGCCGGGCGCCAGCGCGTAGCGGTTGATCGCCATGTCGGTCGTCCCCAGGGGGTCGCTCAGTCCACGTCGGTCGAGGTCCCCGCCGCCGGGGCCGGTCGGTTCGATCTCGTCGACACTGACCTTCTGCATACGTGGGTAGACTGCGGCCGACGGAACTTCAACCCGATCCCTACGCTCCACAACCCACGGTGTCGGGCCGCGAGCGGGACGGAGCCTTATGTGTCGCCCCGACCAGACGACGGCCATGTCGACACGCTCGGCCCGGCTCGCGGCCGTGGTCCTCGCGGTCGCGCTGCTGACGACCGGCTGTCTGGGGATCCAGGAGCGCTACGAGGCGGCGCCCGCGACGGCCGGGGACGGGGCGCTGTCCGAGACGGGGTACGCCACCGCCGCCGAGGAGACGCTCACCGAGACCCGCGAGAACGCGGGGCCGACGGACGAGAACGTGACCGTCGTCAGCCACGCCCGCAGTTACACGCGCAACGTCAGCCTGCCCGGTGGCGGCGGGGAGCGGCCGCTGGCGGCGTTCGCGCTGCTCTCGACGCCGTCGATCGAGGTCGCCGGCAGCGAGTTCAACCCCGTCGCGGACCGGACCGCGGCGGACCTGGCGCCCGACCTGGCGGCCAGGGCGGGCTCGCGGCTCGCCGCCGGCCGGATCGAGGGGTTAGAGGCGGTCGGCGACCGCGAGCGGACCGTCCTCGGGACCGACACCGCGGTCGTCGAACTGCGGGGGGTCGCCACCGTCGAGGGGACCGAGGTCGAGATGGTCGTCGAACTGACGAAGGTGCGCCACGACGGCGACTTCGTCGTCGCGGCGGCGGTCCACCCCGCTGCGCTCGCCGACGAGGAGGGGTCCCGCGCCGACCGGCTGTTCGGGGCGATCGAGCACGACACCGACGGCTGAGCGGCGACGATCCGGAACGTTCGCGGCGTGGTTCGGCCGGTGTCGTTGCCCGACGGCCCGGCCGGCGGTCGCTCAGAACTCCGGCTGTTCGACGTGGCGCCGCCAGAACGCCGGCTGGGTGTACTTCGCGTAGGCGCCCTGGTAGCCCGCCAGCCTGGCCGCCGGGGCCAGGGCCTCCGTCACCCGCTCCATCACGGGACCCTCGCCGTCGACGAAGACGGTGTTGCCGTCGAGGCTGTCGGCGATCAGCGCCCGCTGGAGGGGGTCGTCCGGGTTCGCCTCCTCGTCGTGGGCCAGTCCGCCCAGCGTCGGGAGCACCTGCCGGAGCCGACCCGGGTCGTGGATCTCGGTGAGCACGATCGCCGGCTCGTCGCCGTCGTTGCGGAAGCTGTGGACGACGCCGGTGTCGACGGTCAGCGCCTCGCCCGCGGCCACGCGAACGTCCTCGCCGTCGAGGTCGAAGGTCACCGTCCCGCGACGGACGTCGAACCGCTCCTCGCTGCGGAGGTGGTAGTGTTCCGGCGGGCCGGTGTAGCCGGCGCCGATCACGCTCACGCTGCGGTCGACCTCCTCCGGGCCCGAGAGCGGCGCGCTCCACACCGGCCGGGTGGGGTGAGAGCTGAGGGGACCGGTCCGCTCGGCCAGCAGCTCCGCCAGGAGACTCCCGGGCTCGACCTCGAAGCCGGTACCCTCGACGGGTCGTCCGCCGTCGAGGGTCCGCCCCGTCGTGATCGCGGTCATCGGTCGCGGGTCGGCACCGTCCCCGATTAAACCTGTCGGCGGGCCGCGCGACGACGGTATGCCACTGGACACCAATGAACGATATGGGGTACGAACCGCTGTACGACGCGACGGTCCCCGCCGTCGCCTCCGTCTACCGCGAGCCAGGCGGTCGGGGCGCGGGGTCGGGGTTCCTCTTCGACGACGGCCACCTCCCCACCGACGAACACGTCGTCCGGGACCGCCGGACGGTCGACGTCCGGTTCGACGACGGTAGCTGGGCCACCGGCGAGGTGGTCGGGAGCGACGTCTACACCGACCTGGCGGTCGTCGCGCTGGACCGCCGGCCCGACGGCGTCGACCCGCTGACCGTCGCCGGGGACGTGGCGCCCGGCGCGAACGGCGACACGGACCGGGCGGAGACGACGGACGACCCCGGGAGCGCGGGACCGCGCCCCGGCCAGCCGGTCGCGGCGCTCGGCAACCCGCTCGGACCGGAGGGGTCGATCACGACCGGCGTCGTCTCGGGGGTCGATCGCTCGATGCCGACCTCCGGTGGGTTCGCCGTCCCCGACGTGGTACAGACGGACGCGCCGATCAACCCGGGCAACAGCGGCGGTCCGCTGGTCGCCGCGACCGACGGCTACCCGGTCGTGGGGGTCAACCGCGCCCGGTCGGGGGACAACATCGGCTTCGCGGTCTCCCCCCGGGTGGTCTCGACGGTGGTCCCCGCACTGTTGGACGAGGGGCGGTACCGCCACGCCTACCTCAAGGTCAAGACGGTCGACGTCACCCCGCGGATCGCCGAGGCCAACGGCCTCGACGAACCCCACGGCGTGTTCCTCGTCGACGTCGGTCCGACGGGCGGCGATCGGCTCCGGGGGTCCCTGCGGGCCCGCCGGGTCGACGGCGCCGCGGTCCCCGTGGGCGGGGACGTGATCGTCGGCTTCGGCGGTGAGCCGGTGCGGTCACACGAGGAACTGACCCGGCTCCTGCTCACCGACGCGGCGCCCGGCGAGCCGGTCGCGCTGGACGTCGTCCGGGACGGCCGCGAGCGGACCCTGGAGACCGTTCCGGCCGAGCGGCCCGCCTCGCCCGGCGGCGACGAGGGGCGGGCGACCGCGGCGCCGGTCCGCTAGCCCGCCGCCCGTCGGCGGGTTCCACGCGGCTCGGTCCTCGGGCGGACCGTGACTCGTTCGTTGTCCGGGACCGGTCCACGCCGCGCCGGGGGTCGGCTCACCCGCCGGATTCGACGCCGGTCACCTCGAACCGCGCGCCGCCGTCCTCCCCCCGGGACAGCGAGAGCTCCCAGCCGTGGGCGTCGGCTATCTCCTCGGCGATGTACAGCCCGAAGCCCGACCCCTCGGCGTCGGTGGTGTACCCCCGCTCGAACACCCGCTCGTGGAGCTCCTCGGGGATCCCGGGGCCGTCGTCGACGACGGCGAAGCCGCCCTCGATCGACTCGACGGCGACGGTGACGTCCGGGCCGCCGTACTCGGTGGCGTTGGCGAACAGGTTCTGGAGCAACTGACGGAGCCGATCGGGGTCGGCGGTCACCGTCCCCAGCCCTTCGGCCCGCAGGGTCGCACCGTCCTCGGGATCGTCGACGGCCGCCCAGGCCGTCTCGGCCACCTCGCCCAGCGCCACCGCGGTGACCTCGTCGAGGTCCTCCCCCTCGCGGGCGAGATAGAGGAGGTCCTCGACGAGCCGCTCCATCCGGTCGAGGGCGCCCTCGATCCGGTCGAACTGCTCGGGTTCGCCCTCCTCGCGGGCGAGCTCCAAGTAGCCGCTGGCGACCGTGATCGGGTTGCGGAGGTCGTGGCTCACCATCGAGGCGAACTCCTCCAGCCGCTCGTTCTGGCGGCGCAGTTCGGCGTTGGCCGCCCGGTTCTCGAGCTCGTAGCTCGCCCACCGCGCCAGCAGGTCGACGAACGTCCGCTCGAACTCCGTGAACTCCGCCTCCCGTGGCTCGGTGGCGGCGAAACAGAAGGTGCCGTAGATCTCCCCCCCGAAGACCACCTTCGAGCCGACGTAGGCGCCGAGCTCGAACCGGTCGTACGCGGGGTCGTCCTCCCAGCCGCTGACCACGGCGTTGTGGATCGTCACGGCGTCGTCCTGGGTCAGCGTCTTCCGGCAGTAGGCCTCGGACAGCGGACACTCCTCGCCCGGCCGGAGCAGGTCGTGGTCGCCCACGGCGGCCTCGATCCGCTGGGTCCCGTCCTCGATCCGCGAGAGGAAGCCGTAGGGAAGGTCGAGCACCTCCGTTCCCAGGTCCAGTAGCTCCTCGATCTTGGTCTCGAAGTCGACGTCCCGCGCCGAGATCGTCTCGTACACCCGCCGGAGCACGTCCCGCTCGGCGCGCAGTTCCCGCTCTCGCTCCCGCTGGCTGGTGACGTCGTGCAACACCGCGACGACGCCGGGGTCGCCCTCCCAGGTGATCCGACGGATCGTCAGCTCCACCGGGACCGGCTCGCCGTCAAGGGTGTGGACCGTCAGGCGAAAGCGCCGGGCGGTCTCGCCGTCCTCCGCCGCCGGTCGGAGGGCCGCGACGGCCTCCTCGGTCTCCCCGGGTGCGACCAGGTCCGCGAACGCCAGGTCGGCGAGTTCGTCGGCCTCGTCGGCGCCGAACAGCTCGCCCGCGGCCGGGTTCGCGTACACCAGCTCCCCGGCGACGGCCACCAGGATGGCGTCGGGCGACGTGTTGAGGATGGTCCGCGCACGCTCGTGGGCCGCGGTCTCCCGGCGCCGGGCGCGGTACCTGTCGACGGCCGTCCTCAGCCGGTCGGCGAGCCGCTCGTACCCTTCGGCGCCGACGTCCTTCTCCACGTAGTCGGTCACGCCGGCGGAGATGGCCTCGCCCGCGACCCGCTCGCTGCCCTTCCCGGTGTACAGCAGGAAGGGCACCTGGGGCCGGGTCGCCCGAACCGTCTCCAGCAGTTCGATCCCGTCCAACCCGGGCATGTCGTAGTCCGCGACGATCCCGTCGAACTCCATCCCCTCGAGCCGGTCGAGCCCCTCCGTCCCGCCGGCCGCCGTCGTCACCTCGACGCGCTCGTCGGCCCGCTCGAGGAACTGGGCGACCATCTCCGCGAAGCCGGGCTCGTCGTCGACGAGGAGGACCCGGACCGGCTCGCCGCTCTCGCTCATTTCCGAACACGGAGTGGTCAGCGGGGTATAAGCGTTGGTCATTCGGGAACTGACGCTCCGTCGTCACGTGCGACGCCGTCCGGGGAGTTCTCAGAACTGAATACGGGACCACGAGGTTATGTCGGACAGCGCCCTGGTGACGGTCGAATGAGGGGCCACACGGACGGGACGGACGACGTGGTCCGGATCCTCCACGTCGACGACGATCCCGCCTTCGCCGAGACCGCCGCGGAGTTTCTGGAACGGAAGGACGACCGGTTCGTCGTGGAGACGGCGACCGCCGCCGCCGACGGCCTCGACCGGCTGGAGGCGGCGGCGTTCGACTGTGTGGTCAGCGACTACGACATGCCCGGCCGCGACGGGATCGAGTTCCTGGAGGCGGTCCGTCGGGAGCACGGCGACCTGCCGTTCGTGCTGTACACCGGGAAGGGCAGCGAGGAGGTCGCCAGCGAGGCGGTGTCGGCGGGCGTCACCGACTACATCCAGAAGGGTGCCGGCGCCGAACGGTACACGCTGCTGGCGAACCGCATCGACAACGCGGTCGCCGCCCGGCGGTCGGCGGCGGCGGCCGAGCGCCGGCGCCACCGGCTCGAACAGATCCTCAAGACCGTGCGGGCCTGCGTGGTCCAGTTGAACCGCGACGGGGAGTTCGTCTTCGCCAACGAGCGGGCCGTCGAGGTGCTCGGGCTCGAGCGGAGCGCCGTCACCGACCGGCGGTTCGACGACCCGGAGTGGGACATCAGGGACGTCGACGGCGATCCGATCCCCGACGAGGAGTTGCCCTTCCGACGGGTGCTGGAGACCGGCGAGCCCGTGCGGGACGTCCGACACACCATCGAGTGGAACGACGGCACCCGCAAGCTGCTGTCGGTGACCGGCGCGCCGCTGTTCGACGCGGACGGCACGGTCGAGAGCGTGGTGTTCTCGCTGTCCGACGTCACCGAGCAGCGCGAGCGCGAGCGCGAACTCGAGCGGACCCGCGACAAGTTCGAGAAGGTGTTCCGGCGGGCCAACGACGCGGTGTTCATCGTCGACCCGGAACGGGAGACGTTCGTCGACTGCAACCCGGCGGCCGCCGAGCTCCTGGGGACCACCCGCGAGCGCGTGCTCTCGGAGCTGTCCCCCAGCGACTGTCACCCGGCGGAGGTCGCGACCCGGCTGGAGACGTTCTTCGCGGACGCGTTCGCCGAGGGCGACGCCTGGACCGACACGGTGCCGGTCGTCACCGTGGACGGGACGGTCCGTCGGGTCGAGATGTCGGCCGTCCGGATCGAACTCGACGGCCGGGACTGTCTGGTCAACCACGTCCGGGACGTCACGGAGCGCCGCGAGCGCGAGCGGCGGCTGGAACGGACCAACAGACGGCTGGAGGCCGTCCTCGAGACGACGGAGGCGGTCGTCTGTCTGAAGGACGCCGACGGCCGGTACGAGCTACTCAACGAACGGGCGGGGGAGCTGTTCGGCCTGGAGAGCCCCGAGGCGGCGATCGGACGGACGATCCACGACCTGTTCCCGCCGGAACTGGCCGACCGTCACGCCGCCGACGACGGCCGGGTGCTCGCGAACGGCGAGACGATCACCGTCGAACGGGAAGTTCCCGGTGAGGAGGGGACTCAGACTCACCTCGTGGTCAAGTCGCCGATCCGTGACGACGAGGGGGAGCCCGCCGGGGTCTGTGCCGTGTCGACGGACGTCACCGAGCGACGGGAGCGCCGCGAGCGGCTGCGGCGGCTCCGCCGGCGCCTCGAGTTCGCCCTCGAGACCACCGACTCCTACGTCTGGGCCGTCGAGATCGAGTCGGGTCGGACGACGCTCCACGGCGCCGTCGAGAAGCTCCACGGCGTCACACCGGCGGAGTTGGATGACGTGTGGACGTTCTTCGACGAACTCGTCCACCCGGAGGACCGCCCGAAGCTGAAGCGGCTGGCGCGGGCGGTGCGGGACGAGGAGCAGACCGTGTTCAGCACCGACTTCCGGACGATCGACGGCGAGCGGTGGCTCCGCGCGGAGGGCCGGCGCCGGGTCGTCGACGGGACCGAGACCGTCATCGCGCTGACGACGGACGTCACGGACGCCAAGCGCCGCGAGCGGGAGCTGAAGCGACGGGCCGAGCGGCTCGACGAGTTCGCGAGCGTCGTCAGCCACGACCTGCGGAACCCGCTCGCCGTCGCCAGCGGCGCGCTGGAACAGGCCCGCGCCGACGGGGACGACCACCTCGGGGAGGCCGCCGACGCGCTGGTCCGGATGGAGGAGCTGATCGAGGACCTGCTGGCGCTGGCCCGGGCCGGCGAGGACCTGGGCGAGACGACCGGGGTGTCGCTCGACGACCTGGTCCGGGAGTGTCGGCGGACCGTGGCCACGAACGGCGCGACCGTCGCGGTCCGGGCCGAGCGGTCGGTCGCGGCCGACCGGAGCCGCCTGCGCCAACTGTTCGAGAACCTGCTGCGCAACGCCGTCGACCACGGCGGCGACGACGTCGCCGTGGAGGTCGGCGACCTAGAGGACGGCTTCTACGTCGCCGACGACGGCCCCGGGATCCCGACCGAGGACCGCGAGGCGGTGTTCGAGGCCGGCCGGTCGACCGACGCCGAGGGAACCGGCTTCGGGCTGAACATCGTCCACAGGATCGCCGACGCCCACGGCTGGTCCGTCGCGGTCGTCGACTCGGAGGCCGGCGGCGCCCGCTTCGAGGTGACCGGCGTCGAGCGGCCCGGCTGACCGGCGCCCCGACCCGCTCTCGGCCCCCCGGAGCGGACGGATCACGGGTTTGATGTGTCCGTCCCCTTTGATCATTCGAGCGACGGACACGATGGTCACGCCGAACGGTTCGACGCTGGCACACGCCGGTCTGTTCGGAGCCGGCGCGCTCGCGGCCCTCCGGAGCGCGCGCTGGACGCTGCGTCGCCGGGACCGCCAGGGTGCGCGAGCGTTCGTCCTCTTCCTGTCGGTCGTGGCGGCCTGGAACGTCACGATCCTCCTGGAGGTGATCGGCCCGGTCGCGCTGGTCCGGGCGCTGCACCCGATCGAGCAGTCGTTCCAGGTGCTGACCCCGGTGGTCTGGTGGTACTTCGCCGTCGTCTACACCGGACGGCGCCGGTGGCTCGACCGGCCGATCGTCCGGGCGGCGCTCGTCGCGCTCGTGGCCGGTATGCTGGCCTTCGAGTCGCTCCCGCCGCTCGCGGAGGTCACCTACGGCCCGGCGACGGTCGTCGAGCGCCCCTTCCCGTTCGTCGCGTGGGCCGACACGGCGATCACCGACGCCGTCGAGCTGGTCGGGCTGAGCTTCGCCGCCGTCGGCTCCGCGCTCGTGCTGGCGTCGCTGGGGACGACCGACTACGCCCGCCCCTGGCAGGTGGGGGTCGTGCTCGTCACCACCGCCGGCACCATCGCCATCGAGCTGTTCGAGTCCGGGCTTCCCGGCACCGTCCCCGGGGTCGACTACGCCGCCGTCGCCGTCGCGGTCGTCGGAGCCTCCTACGTGGCGGCGCTGTACCGCTACGACCTGTTCGGCTACACCCCGGTCGACACGTCCGACGTGATCGACGGGATCACCGCACCGGTGGTCGTCCTGAACCCGGAGCGTCGCGTGGTCGAGTTCAACCCCTCGGCCCGGTCGGTGTTCCCGGGTCTCGAACACGGCGCCCCGGCGGACGACGTGCTCCCGGAGCCGGTCCGCGAGGCCGCGCCGCTGGCCGGGCCACGCGAGTCGGAGACGGAGCTGACCATGGTCGTGGACGGCCGCGAGCGCACGTACCGGCTGTACGCCGCGCCGCTCGACTCGTTCGGTGCCGACCGGGGCCTCTCGCTCACGCTGCGTGACATCACCGAGCGGCGCCACCAGCAGGCGGAACTCGACCTGCTGACCCAGATCCTCACCCGGGCGATGCGCCACAACGTCCGCAACGAGGTGGACGTCGTCCGGGCCAACGCCCGGGAGTTGGCCGGCGAACTCGAGGGCCGACGGCGGGAGCACGCGATGGCGGCGGTCGACGCGGCCGACGACCTGGCCGCGATCAGCGACAAGACCCGCACGCTGCGCGACGTCGTCCACGACCGGGGCCGGCGGGCGACGGTGGAGCTGAGCCGTCGTCTCCGGGACGCCGTCGCCGACGTCCGCTCCCGGTTCCCGTCGACGACGGTCGAACTCGACTGTCCGCCCGAGGCGTCGCTGCGGACCAACCCGGACGTCGACGCCGCCCTGCGCAACCTGATCGAGAACGCGGTCGAGCACACCCGCGACGGGGCGACCGTCCGGGTGCGTCTAGAGCGGACCGACGAGGGCGCCGTCGTCGAGGTTGCCGACGACGGCCCCGGCATCCCCGACGGGGAGCTGGCGGTGCTCGAACGGGGCCGCGAGACCGTCCTGGAACACGGCAGCGGGGTGGGGCTCTGGATCGTCAACCTGGTCGTCGAGGACACCCCCGGCTCGATCCGGTACGACGTCGAGGACGGGACGACGATCACCCTCGAACTGCGCGACGCCGCCGCGGGCCGCCCCCACGGACCGGCCACCCCGGGGTCGGGGGACGGCCACTCCGGCGACGGGTTCGCGGAGAGCGGAGCGGACGCCGCCGACGACGGTCCCGGTCGCGACCCCGGCGGCGTCGCGGGGGACGACCACACGGAGACGGATTTATGATCGCGACGCGAGAACGGTCGGTCATGGCGAACGTACTCGTCGTCGGCGGCGGCCCCGCCGGCCTGAGCGCCGCGCTGTTCACCGCGAAGAACGGACTCGAGACGACCGTCTTCGACACGGACGGCACCTGGATGCACAAGGCACACCTGTTCAACTACCCCGGGATCGGCTCCGTCGACGGCACCGCCTTCCTCGGCACCCTCCGCGACCAGGTCGACGAGTTCGGCGTCGAGCACCACCAGGACACGGAGGTGACGGACGTCTCGGCCGAGGGCGACGGCTTCGCGGTCGAGACCGACGACGGCGAGCACGAGGGCGACTACCTGGTGCTGGCGACCGGCGCCGACCGCGGGCTGGCCGAGACCCTGGACTGTGCGTTCACCGACGAGGGGATCGTCGACGTGGACGTGACCATGGAGACCTCCGTCGAGGACGCCTACGCGACGGGCGCGATGGTCCGGGCCGAGGAGTGGCAGGCGGTCATCTCGGCCGGCGACGGCGCCGCCGCCGCGCTGAACGTCCTCACCAAGGAGAAGGGCGAGCACTTCCACGACTTCGACACCCCCGCCACCGCGGCGGAGCTGTTCGGCTCGATGGTCGACGACGACTGACGACGGCCGACCGGTCCCGGCGCTCCGCCGGACTCGCCGGCGGTCGGAAGGCTATCGGGGGACGACCGCGTAGGGGTCGACGGTGACCAGCGACCGATCGCGGCTCGCGCTCGTCGTCTGGGGCGTCCTCGTCTCGCAGGTGCTTCTCTACCCGGGACTGGCCGACACCGTCGCCGCGCTGGGCGGCGGCGGGTCGATCCTCTCGGGGACCGCCTTCCTGGTCGCCGAGTTCGGCGCCTTCGTCGTCTGTGCGGTCCTGTGGGGAGCGCTCAGCGACGCGCTGGGCCGTCGAATCCCGCTGGCGGCCGCCGGGGCGGCCGGCGGTGCCGCCACGTACCTCGCGGTCGCGCTGGCCCCGGGCCTCGGACTGGGCTTTGGCGCCGTGCTGGCCCTGCGGGTCGTCGGGGGCGCGCTCACGATCGGCGCCTTCTCGCTCTCGATCACGACGCTGATGGACCTGTCGGGGGGTCACGGGCGGAACATGGGGGCCGCCGGCACCGCCATCGGCCTGGGGGCGGCGCTCGGCTCGGTCGTCGGCGGTCGGCTCGCCGCGGTCGACCCGCTGGCGCCGCTGTACGCCGGCGCCGCGGTGTTGCTGGCCGCCGCCGCCCTCGTCGCGACCATCCCCGACCGGGTTCCCGAGGGCGACCCGCTGGGCGGGCTCGTCGACGGGATCCGCGCCCGGCCGGACCTGTTCGTCCCCTACGCCTTCGGCTACGTCGACCGGCTCACCGCCGGCTTCTTCGCGCTGGCCGGCGTCGCCTACTTCCGGGACGCGTTCGGGATCGGTCCCGCGCAGGCCGGGGTCACGCTCGCCCTCTTTTTCGTTCCCTTCGCCGTGCTCCAGTACCCGGTCGGCTCGCTGACCGACCGGATCGGCCGCTACCGTCCCGTCGTCGCCGGCTCCGTGGCCTACGGGCTGACCATCGTCGCGGTGGTCCTGGCGCCGACCTACCCTCTCGCGGCGGCGCTGATGGTGCTCGTCGGGGTGTGTGGCGCCGTCGTCTCGCCGGCGACGATGGCGCTGGTCACCGACGTCGCCCCGGCCACCGACCGCGGCGCGGCGATGGGCGGGTTCAACGCCTTCGGCAGCCTGGGCATGCTGTCGGGCTTTCTCGTCGGCGGACTGATCGTCGACCGCTTCGGCTACCTCGCGGCCTTCGCCGCCGCCGGCGGTCTCGAGGTGGCCATCGCCCTGACCGCCGCCGGCGCGGTCGGTCGGATCGCGGCCCGACCCGGCGGCCCGTCGGCGGGCCTCGACGACTGACCCCCGGACGGGCACAAAGTAGATGTGTGGGTGCGGACAGAACCAGGTAGATGACCCCCGCCGACCTGTTCCTCCGTCCGGTCGGGCTGGCGGCCTTGCTGGCGGTGGTCCCGCTCGTCGTTCTCTACCTGATCCGACCGGAGCCCGCCGAGTTCGAGCTGCCGACCTTCGAGTTCCTGGCCAGCGAGCAGCGCCGGGGCGCGACGACGCCGCTGTTCGAGCGGCTCTCGCGGAGCCTGCTGTTGCTCGTCCAGGTCGTCGCCGTCCTCCTGCTCGCGGCCGGCCTCGCGGCCCCCTACACCACCGTCTCCGAGCGGGCGACCGTCGAGGAGACGGTGCTGGTCGTGGACGACAGCGCGAGCATGGCCGTGACGGCCGACGACGGGACACGGTTCGGGCGGGCGATCGAGACGGCGCGCGCCGAGGTGACCGGCACGACCTCCGTCGTCACGACGGCCGGCGGCGGCGAGGTCGTCGGACGGCGGCTCCCCCCGAGCGAGGCCCGGGCGGCGCTCGACGGTCTCCGCGTCACGGACGGTCCGGGCGACCTGCGCGGCGCGCTCTCGTCGGCGACCGCGCTGGCCGGCGAGAACGCCCGGATCGTCGTCCTGAGCGACTTCGCCGACGAGGGGTGGGAGGACGCCGTGGTCGCCGCCCGGGCCCGGGGGATCGGCGTCGACCTGCAGGGGTTCGGGGCGGGCGGCGACGACAACGTCGGCGTGATCGACCGCCGGTTCTCGGGCTCGTCGGTGACGCTGTCGGTGAAGAACTACGGCGACGGGCCGGCGACCCGGACGCTCGAACTCGGATCCCGCCGGACGCTGGTCGAACTGGGACCGGGCGACGTGGAGACGGTCACGCTGCCGGTCCCCGCCGGACGGAGCCGCGCGACCCTCTCGCCCGGCGACGGCTTCCCGACCGACGACACCGTGGCGCTCGCGGCCCCCGAGGACCCGACCGTCGAGGTGCTCGTGTTGACGAACGACCCCAACCGGTATCTCACGACCGCGCTCTCGGTCGTCGAAGGGGTGGAGCTCACCGTCGACGAGCCGCCGACCACGGTCGGGGAGGGGTACGACGTGATCGTCTACAGCAACGTCGAGGCGGCGTCGCTGCTCCCGGGCAACGTCGCGGCCGGCCGGAACCTGCTCGCCGACGGCGGCGGCGTCGCCGTCCAGGCACAGTCCGAGTTCCCCGAGCGGTACGACGACCTGCTGTTGCTGTCCCCCGACGGGACCCGGACGGGCGCGACCGTCGGCGCGACCCGCCGGAGCGAACTCACCCGCGGCATCGACTTCCAACCCCCCGACGAGTACGTGGCCGGCACGCTCCGGAGCGGGCGGGCGCTGGTCGAACTCGGCGACGGGACGCCGCTGCTCGCCGTCGATCGGGCGGGGACCGGCCGGCAACTCTACTACGGCTACATCGAGGAGCGGTCGAGCTTCAAGTTCAACTACCAGTACCCGGTGTTCTGGAAGCGGGCGGTGTTCTACCTGGCCGACCGGGAGACGCTGCCCGCGCTGAACTACCGGACCGGGGAGACGGTCCGGTTCGGAACCGATGGGGTCGAGGGGCCGAACGGACCGGTCGCCGGGCCGGCGGTCACCCTGGGACGGACCGGCTTCTACGCCGACGCCAACCGCTCCGTGAGCGCGTCGCTGCTCGACGAGCGGGAGTCGAACGTCTCGACCCGGCCGCTGGCGGACCGGTCCGGGCCGACCGGGAACCTGACACGACAGGAGGTCCGGACGGTGCCGCGGCCGCTCACGGAGTTCGCCGCCGTGGGCGCCCTGGCGGTGGCGCTGCTCGAGGTCGCCTACCTCCGCCGGCGGGGTGACCTCTGATGCCCGCCGTCACGGTCGCCGAGGGCCTGCGGATCGGGATCGAACGGCTGTGGCCGCTGGCGCTGTTGCCGGTCGGGGCGCTCGCCCTGGCGGCGTTGATCCTGCGGTCGGCGGGCGGATCGCGCTCGGCGTCGCCCCGGAGCCGTCGGCTCCTGTTCGTCAGCCGGCTGGCCGTGGTCGCGCTGCTGGTCGCGGCGGCCGCCGGTCCCTACACCGCACAGACCCGCGAGACGACGGGCAACCCGACCGTCGTGTTGCTCGACGACCGCTCGGACAGCACGGCGGTGTTCCCGGACGAGACCGACGCGCTGGTCCGGTCGATCGAGGCCGCCGGCGTCCCCGTGACGAGCGCGACGGTCGGGAGCGGCGCGGACTCCCGGATCGGGGACGGGGTCGTCGCCAACCTCCGGGAGAACGGGACGGTGGTGGTCCGGTCCGACGGCCGCGTCACGGGCGGCCGGAGCCTGGCGACCGCGGCCGAGCGTGCCATCGGGCTGAACGCGACGATCAACGCGGTGGCCGCGTCGCCCGACCGCGTCGAACGGGCCGTCGCCACGGACGGGCCGGCGACGGTGAGCGCGGGCCTCCCCGCGACGTTCACGGTCTCGCTCTCGACGGTCGGCCCGGCGGCCGCGGCGACCGTCGAGGTGCGGGTCGACGGGTCGACGGTCGAGACCCGCGAGGTCGCCGGCGACGGCTCGTTCACGGTGAACCACACGTTCGAGGAGACCGGCCCACACCGTGTGACCGCGACCGTCGACGGGGCGGACGTCTACAGCCGCAACGACGTCTTCCGCCGGACGGTCCGGGTCGTCGAACCGCCGGAACTGCTGTACGTCTCCCGCGGCGAGTACCCCCTGCGGTCGTACCTGACCGAACTCTACGCCGTGACCAACGCCTCGCGGATCCCCGCGGACCTGGACCGCTACTCGACCGTCGTCCTGCAGGACGTCCCCGCCGGCGGACTCGGGAACGTCAGCGCGCTCCAGGAACACGTCATCGAGGGCGGCGGTCTGGTGTCGGTCGGCGGGCCCAACGCCTACGAGAACGGCGGGTACGACCGGTCCGCGCTGGGCTCGATGCTCCCCGTCCGGGTCGGCAACGCCACCGGCGGGACGACCGACATCGTCCTGCTGATCGACGTCTCCGGGAGCGCACAGGGGGGTCTCTCGGTCCAGAAGGCCGTCGCGCTGGACGTGCTCGACCAGCTGGGCGACGAGAACGGCGTCGGCGTCGTCGCGTTCAACCAGCGGGCCTACCGGATCGCCCCGGTCCAGTCCCTGCGGGGCAACCGGACGGCAGTCGCCGACCGGATCAGACGGCTCGAGAGCGGCGGTGCGACCGACATCGCCGACGGCCTGCGGGGGGCCGACGAGCTGCTGGGCGGGCGCGAGGGGACGGTGATCCTGCTGAGCGACGGCCAGGCCGACCCCGAACCGGCGGCGGTCGTCGCCGACCAGCTCGGCCGGGAGGGGACCCGCGTCATCGCCGTCGGCGCCGGACGACAGGTCAACGCTCCCAACATGCGCCGGATCGCCGGGGCCTCGGGCGGGTCGTACTTCGCGGCCGACCAGACCGACCGGCTCCGGCTGCTGTTCGGGAGCGGCTCCAGGCGCTTCGCCGGCACGAACCTGACGGTCGTCACGCCGGAGACGTTCATCACGTCGGGGGTGACGCTGACCGCCAACCCGGGGCAGTCGAACCGGGTCAGCGTGAAGTCCGGGGCCGACTACCAGGTCGCGACGGCCGAGGGCACACCGGCGATCACCTCCTGGCGGTTCGGCCTGGGCCGTGTCGTCTCGATCACCGCCTACGCGCCCGACGGCGGCCTCGACGGACTGCTGGAACGGCCCGACTCGCTCGTCCTGACACAGTCCGTCAACTACGCCATCGGCGACCCCGGGCGGACCCGGACGGGGGTGACCGCCGTCGACCCCGCGCGGGTCGGGGAGCGGACCGCGCTCACCTACCGCGGCGCCGAGCGGCCCGCCGCCGAGGGCGTGACGTTCAGCCGCGTCGACGAGGGCGTCTACCGGGGGGAGTTCACCCCCACCGAGCCCGGCTACCGGGAACTGCTCGACACGGAGTACGCCGCCAACTACCCCGTCGAGTACGGGAGCTTCGGCCGCTCCCCGGCCCTGGACGCCGCCGTCGAGGCCACCGGCGGCCGGACGTTCGGGTCCGGCGAGGGCGCCGCGATCGCCCGGCTCGCGCGCCAGCAGTCGACCAGCGTGCGGACCGTCCGCGAGGCGTGGGACTGGGTCCCCCTCCTCGGGGCCTTCCTGGTCTTTCTCGTCGAGGTGATCGTACGGCGCGTTCAAGTGTACCGCGGTCGCACGACCATGGAGAGTGGACTCAGATGAGCGCCATCGGCCGCCGACTGAACCTCGGTCTCGTCGCCCTGATACTGCTGGCGGTGACCGGCACCGCCGGCGCGACGCTGTTCTACCAGGACGCCACCGGCGAGTTGCGCTCGGAGAACGACGCCGTCCGGGAGACGAACGCCGAACTCAGGGCGGAGCTGGACCGCACGCTGATCGCCCTCGAGGAGAACCGGTCGCGGCTCGCGGAGCTACGCGAGACACTCCGGACCCGGACGGAGGACGTCGAGCAGGTCGCGACCGAACTGAACCGCACGGAGAGCCAGCTGAACGCCACACAGTCACAGTTCGCCGAGACCCGGGCGGCGCTGCGTGAACGCACCGAGGAGGTCGCGCGCCTGTCGGAGAACAACAGCGAACTCCGGTCGGAGCGGCGCCGCCTGTCGAACGAGGTCGCCGGCCTCGAGTCGGAGACCGACCGACTCGAACGGCGGGTCGAGACCCTCGAGGAGGAGCGCCAGCGGCTGAGCCAACGGGTCGAGACCCTCGACGAGGAACGGGCGGACTTCGAGGACCGGATCGAGGACCTCGAGGACGAGCGCGACGAACTCGAAGGCCAGGTCGAGAGTCTGGAGACGGACGTGTTCGACCTCGAGAACCAGGTGAGCGACCTGGAGACGGAGAACGGTGAGCTCCGTGACGACCTCCAGGAGCTCTGTGGGGACGAGGTGAACGCCGGCAAGCCCGTCTGCCAGGAGTACTCATGAGCGGGGACGCCGACGGCGACACGACCGAGGGCGACGCCGGCACGGCGCGGGCCGGCGAGGGATCGGACCGGAGTTCGGCCCGCCGGCGGGCCGAGCGGGCGCTCCGTGAGGTGCGCCGCGAGCGCCGGAAGGCGACCCTGATCCACGTCACGGTCGACGCCGTGGCGGCCTTCCTCCTCGTCGACCTCCTCGTCGTCGTCCTGGCCCCGTCGTGGCTGCCCGCACAGGTGTCGCTGGGGATCCCAGCCGCCGTGGCGGTCGGGCCGCTGCCGTCGGCGGTGTCGGTGCCGACCGCCGGCCTGGTCGGCGCGGCGGCCGCCGTCGTCGTCGCGCTCGTCGAGGCGTGGCTCCGGAGCCGGACGCCCGCCGTCGAGCGGTTCGAGGCCGTCAACCCGGCCGTCGCCGAGGCGCTGCGGACGGCCCGCGACGCCGCCGCGGACGGCTCCGACTCCGTGATGGCCGCGCGGCTGTACGACGACGTGCTCGGCCGGCTGGGAGACACCTCGGGGGTCGCCCTGCTCGACCGCCGCCGGATCGCCGCGACGACCGTCCTGGTGGGCGTGCTGAGCCTGGTGACCCTCCAGGTCACCGTCGCCGGCGTCGCGCTGCTGGACGGGTCGGGCGGGCTCTCCACGTCGGGGGACCCGACGGACGGACCGCGAGAGTACGAGGGGCTGCAGGACGGCGACGCGATCCTCGGCGACCCGGAGAACGTCACCGCGGGCGACGACGACCTGGACGCGGCCGTCGAGTCGACCGGCGGCGACGAGGAGGTCGACCGGGGCGACCGGTTCCCGGGCACCGCCGCCGGCGCCGGGGCCGGCACGGGCGGCGTTGAGAGCCAGCAGGCCGGGTTCTCGGACCCGGAACGGATCGAGGACGCCGAGCTGGTCCGCGAGTACAACCTCCGCATCCGGGCGGACAACGGGACCGGGCCGTGAGAGACCACACCGATCGAGGACACCACTGACATGACCACTGACAAGGAAGTAGACGCGCTACAGGAACGGATCGCGGCCGCGCGGGAGGGGATCGGCAAGCGGATCGTGGGCCAGCGGGAGGTGATCGAGCAGCTGTTAGTCTGTGTCCTCGCGGACGGGAACGCCCTCCTCGAGTCCAACCCGGGGTTGGGCAAGACGACGATGGTCCGCACCGTGGCCGAGGTGACCGACCTCGAGTTCTCCCGGATCCAGAACACGCCGGACCTGATGCCCTCCGACATCACCGGCACCGAGATCATCCGGGAGACGGAGACGGGCCGGGACTTCGTCTTCGAGAAGGGGCCCCTGTTCGCGAACGTGGTGCTGGCCGACGAGATCAACCGCGCGACGCCCAAGACCCAGGCGGCGCTGCTGGAGGCGATGCAGGAGAAACAGGTGACCGCCGCCGGCGAGACCTACCGGCTCCCGGACCCCTTCTTCGTGCTGGCGACCCAGAACCCGATCGACCAGTCGGGGACCTACGCCCTCCCGGAGGCCCAGACCGACCGGTTCATGCTGAAGCTGCTGGTCGACTACCCGTCCTACGACGAGGAGCGGACCGTCGTCGACACCTACACCAGCGGGGCCGAGCAGGTCCCCGTCGAGCGGAGCCTCTCGCGGGACGACGTCCGCGCGATCCAGACGCTCGTCCGGGAGGTTCCCATCGCCGACGACCTCCGTGATCGAGCGGTCCAGCTCGTCCGCCGGACCAGAGAGGCCGACGACATCGAGTTCGGGGCCAGCCCCCGGGCCAGCATGGCGCTGGTGCTGGCCGCGAAGGCCCGGACGTTCCTCCAGGGACGCTCACACGTCGCCGGCCAGGACATCGAGGCGCTCGCCGCCCCCGTCCTGCGCCACCGGATCGTGCTGGACTTCCGGGCCGAACGGGAGGGACGCACGCCCGACGACGTGGTCGCGGACCTGCTGGAATGACGATCGACCCGGAGTTCCTGGACGAACTCGACCGTCTCGACGCGGCGCTCGACCGCGAGTCGACGGCGCTGCGCCGGGGCGACCAGCGCTCGCCCCGTCTGGGCGAGGGGCTGACCTTCAGCGACTACCGGCGCTACTCCCCCGGCGACGACACCCGCCTGATCGACTGGAAGCTGTTCGCCCGCACGGAGGAGTACTTCATCAAACAGTTCGAGGAGGAGCGCAGCCTCACCGTCCACCTCCTGCTCGACGCCAGCGCGTCGATGGCCTTCGGCGGGGGCGACGCCCACAAGTTCGAGACGGCCGCCAGGCTGGGGCTGGGGGTGGCCTACCTCGTCGCCGGCGACCACGACGACTTCCGCTTCGTCACCTTCCGCGAGCGGCCGGAACGGGTCGACGGCGGTCGCTCGAACCGGGGCGAACTGCTGGCGCTCGTCGACCGGCTGAACGCCACCACCCCGTCGGGCGTCGCCGACGTCGCCGAGTCGCTGTCCGGGTACGCCCGCCGGATCCGCTCGCGCTCGCTCGCCGTCGTGCTCACGGACTGTCTGGCCGAGCCGGAGACCGTCGCCACCGGCGTCGCCGCCCTCGCCCGCGAGGAGGTCGACGTGCTCGTGGTCCGCGTGATCGCCCCGGAGGAGCGCGACCCGCCGGCGGCCGGCGACACGCTGTTTGCGGACCCCGAGAGCGACGCCACCCGGCGGTCGTACTTCAGCGGCCGGCTCGCCGACTCCTACCGGGAGCGCCTCGACGAGCACGTCGACACCGTGCGCGACCGGGTGACGACGCTGGGCGCCGACCACGTCGTCGTCGACACCGGCGTCGACTTCTTCGACTCCTTCGTCGACGTGTGGCTGGACTGAGCCTCGGAGGATCGAGGGCGGCCCGGATCCGGCGGTCACGTCCTCTCGTCCGAACTCCGTCGAGGCCGAGTCCGTCACCGCCGGGCAACCTATCCGTCGGCGGTCCGTGGCCTGGACATGGTCGAGAGCCCGTTCGACGTCACCGTCCGCGTCGCCGAGGTGGCCGACGCCGAGCCGTTCCCCGAGGCCCGCAAGCCCGAACTGACGAAGCTGTGGCTCGACGTCGGCGACGAGCGACTCCGGTCGGCCGCACAGCTGGGCTACCACCACGCGGCCGACGAACTGGTCGGTCGGCAAGTGCTGTGTGTGACGGATCTCGGGTCGGTGTCGATCGCCGGCTTCGAGTCCGAGGCGCTGACCCTCGGGGTGCCCGGCGAGGACGGCAACCCGGTGCTGGTCGGCCCGGACGAGACGGTCCCCGTCGGCGGCGAACTGTACTGACTCACGACCGGTTTCGCGGGGCGTTCCGTGCTTCTCCAGGCCGGTTGAAACCAGCAGCCCCCTGCGAGGTACCCATCTTCATGTGCTCGAAACGGTGAGGACGTCGGCTTCTCCACCCTCGATCTTCGGACGGTGACGGGAAGATATCAGCCGATCGGGGGTTCAGATCAGTACGTGAACTTCCGATCCGAAAGCGAAAACGGCGGTCGGGCCCCTGAGAATTTAAATTCCGACCATCAAGGGTTGAAATGGGGTCGGAGGGATTTGAACCCCCGATCGGCTGATATCTCCGTCCTGCGCCT
>CAZMWG010000004.1:0-51007 GCA_964569925.1 uncultured Halobacteriales archaeon
CCCGGCGCTCGTGGCCGCGGACCTGGTCGCACAGGCCGAACACGACCCGAACGCCTCCGTCGTCGCGGTCACGGACGACGAGGCGACGGCCGAGGCGGTCGCCGACGCCGTCGCGGAACAGGTCCCCGAGCGCGAGCGAGCCGACACGATCCGCGAGGCGCTGGACAACGACGCCTCGGGGGTCTTCCTCGCGCGGTCGATGTCCGAGGCGGCGCTGTTCGCCGAGGAGTACGCCGCCGAACACCTCGCGATCCAGGCCGAGAACGACGAGGAACTGCTGGAGCGGATCCCCTCGGCCGGCAGCGCCTTCCTGGGGGCCTACAGCCCGGTCGCCGCCGGCGACTACGCCAGCGGCACCAACCACGTGCTCCCGACCGACGGCGGCGCCCGCGTCGAGGGCGGGCTCTCGGTGGACACGTTCCTCCGGTCGACGACCGTCCAGCGGCTCCCCGAGGACGCCCTGGCGGACCTGCGCGGGACGATCGAGACGCTCGCCGAGGCGGAGGGGCTGGAGGCCCACGCCGAGAGCGTCCGTCGGCGCTTCGAGGACTGATCGCGGCGGGCTCGACGGGGTCCGGCGGGGCGGGACACGACCCGGCGGGACCGGCTGGGTGTGGCGGCGCCCGACTCGGCGGGATCGGGTGCCATCGTGCGTGACGGAACCCCCGCGGGACGGGGCGGTCCTCCGGGCGCGTGGCGGTCGCCCCCGTCCCCCCGGCGCTCGTTATCACGGATCGAAATCGGGGGGCGGCGTTGATAACCGACGGCTGGCAACCCGGGGTGTGAGCCCCACGGACCGCGGGGTCGCCGGCGCGGGCGCTCGGGCGGCCGGCGAGCCGCGGCGTCCTCGACCGTCGGCCCCGGGGCGGCGGGTCGTGGCGACGGCGGCGCTGGTGCTCGCGGCCTGCTGTCTGGTCGCCGCCGCGGGCGTCGCGGCCGCGGCGCCCCCGACCCTCGAGAACGCGACCCGGGGGAACGCCACGGCGATCGTCGTCACCGTCACCGACGACGACGACGTCGAGGAGCGGTCGATCGAGGCGGCGGACTTCGACGTCGAGGGGGCCCGGGTCGACTCGATCGCCGTCGAGGAACGGGGCAGCGACGCGCGGGTCCGTCTGGTGCTCGACTCGCCGCTGGACCGGGACAGGGCGACGGTCGAACTGGTCGGCGACGTCGACGACGAGGGCGGCGAGCGGACCCGGAGCGGGAGCGTCGTCGCGACCGGGATGGACGCCGTCCCGCCCGGCCTGGACCGGTTCGGGGCCGAGCGGGTCGACGGGGGCGACGTCCGGTTCGTGGTCGAGGCCACCGAGCCCCTCGGGGCGATCCGCCTCGCGGCCAGCGGCCCCGCGGTCGCGAACCTGAACCGGTCGGCGTTCCGGGCCGCCGGCGACGGTCGCTACGTCGCGGTCCGGCGGTTCCCCGACCAGGGCGAGTACGGCGCGACGCTGATCCGGATCGCCGACGAACACGGCAACGAGAGACAGTACAACGCGGAGGCGCCGTTCGTGATCGACCGCGAGCCGCCGCGGGTCGACGCGACCGGACCGGCGACGGCGGCCGCCGGCAGACGGTACGGGTTCGCGGCCGACGCGACGGACAACGTCGGGATCGAGCGCTACCGGTGGACGTTCCCGAACGGCACCGCGACCGGCCGGGCGGTGACCCACGCGTTCCGGAGCGCCGGGACCCACAACGTCACCCTGCGGGTCCGCGACGCCGGGGGGAACGTCGCGGTCCGCAACCACACGGTGACGGTGCGACCCGGAGCGGACCCGGACGGCGTCTCCGTCGAGCCGAACGGTCCCGACCGGATCGAGGCGACCGTCCGGAACGCGAGCCGTTCGCCGGCGCTCGTCGCGCGGGGGTCGGGACCGCTGGCCGCGGCGGGCAACCTCAGCCTCGCGTCGCTGTCGGTCGGGATCGACGGGACCGGGCCGGCCGCGGTCGCCGCCTCGGCCGGGCGGACGGTGCCCCCCTCGTTCGCCGAGGCCGCCGACCGGCCGGCGCTGGGCTCGTTCGTCCTGACCGCCAACCGCAGCGTCGCCGAGGCCGCCGTCGAGTTCGCCGTCGAGCGGGAGCGCCTGCGGGCCGTCGGCCTCGACCCCGGAAACGTGTCGCTGTACCGTGCCGACGAGGGCTGGTCGGAACTGGACACTCGGCGGATCCGTGCCGACGACGGTCGGATCGTCTACGAGGCGACGACGCCGGGGTTCTCGACGTTCGTCGTCGCCGGGTCGGGGGCGGGCGGCCGGGTGGTGGTCCGGTCGGCGACGCTTCTCACCTCGCGTGTCCGTCCCGACGGCTACGCCGTCGTCGACGCGACGGTGACCAACGAGGGGGTCGGTGCCGCGACCCGGCGCCTCGCCCTGACCGTCGACGGGACGTCGGTCGACCGGCGGAGCGTGCGCCTCGGCCGGAACGAGACCCGGACGGTCCGCCTCGCCGCCGCGGTGTCGGAGGGAGGGCGGGTCGGCGTCGGGTCGGCCACGGCGGGGAACCTCTCGGTCGGCGCCCCGGCACCCACCTCGGAGACCGGGACGCCGTCACCGACCGCCTCGCCTACTCCGGCGGGAGCCTCGACCCCCGAGACGGGGACGCGGACGGAGACGGCGACCCCTGCCCCGACTCCAGTGGAGAACGGGTCGACGGCGACGGCCGCCGGGACCGGGACGGCGACTCCCTCACCGACCCCGACCCCTCGCACCGCGACGGGAGACGGGACGGCCACGGCCGGGAGGAACGCGACCGGGACGAACGCCACGGGGACCGCGACCGCCGAGTCCGCGCTGCCGGGTCCGCTGGCGGCGCTCCTCGGGGGACTCCCCGGGACGCTGCTGGCCGGAGGCTTCTGGTTCGTGGTGTTCTCCTTCGCGTCGCTGAAGGCCGTCGCGCTCAGGCTCGGCTACTGAGCGTCCGCCAGCGCGGCCTCCAGCCGGTCGATCGACTCCTCGTTGCCGACGAAGGTCGGCGCGGGGTCGTGGATCCCGTCCGGACGCCGGTCCAGCAGCGGGCCGGTCCCGTCGGAAGCCCGCCCGCCCGCGGCCTCGACGACGTAGCCGACGGCGTGGCCCTCCAGCTGGAGGCGGAGCTTCCCCGCGGGCCGGGAGTCGAGCGCCGGGTAGCCGAAGACACCCCCGTAGGTGAGCACCTGGCTGACGTCGGCCACCATCGACCCGCCGTATCGGAGCTTCAGTTCCTCCCGGAGGTCGGCGACGTACGCCCGGAACGCCGGCGACCACTCCTCGACGCCGCCGCCGAAGCCGAACACCGCCGGCTCGTCGGGCAGCGTCAGGTCCTCCTCGACTATCTTCAGGCTCTCCTCGCCGACGACGTACTCGCGGACGGTCCCCTCGCGGGCGACGATCAGCGTCGTCGTCGGTCCGTAGATCACGAACCCGGCGGCGACCAGCGACCGGCCCGTCGCCGGCAGCGGTTCGTCGTAGACGCCGAACACCGTCCCCATGCCGGCGTTGGGCAGGAGGTTCGAGGAGCCGTCGAGCGGGTCGATCGCCACGTGGAGCCGTCCGTCCTCACGGACCGGTTCGCCCTGCTCCTCGCTGGCGTAGGTCCCCACCGCGGGGACGTCCAGCAGGGTCCGCTCGAAGCGCTCGTCCGCGCGGAGGTCCGCCGCGAGTTGCCGGTCGCCGCTCTCGTTGTGGTCGTCGAGGTACCCGCGGTGGCGGGCGATCGCCTCCCGGACCCCCCCCGTCTCGGCCGCGATCCGCTCGATCACCGCGTCGACCGCCGCGTCGCTCCCGCCGACCGGTCCCTCCACCGCACGGCTCACCGTCCGGCACCTCCCGCGGGACCGTCGGCGAGACTCGTAGAGTTCATCGACTTCGGGTTCTCCCGCCCGGCACAAATATCTTTTTCCTGACATTTACTACGAACCGAGTCAATCCTCGCGGGCCGGTCGGTGTGCTCCCGATCGCACCCGCCGCTCGCCGATCGGATCGCGGCCCCGCGCGGCCCGGCGGGACCGTAGCAAGGCTTACGACGGGCGGGACCGACCCCCGACCGTGGACCGAGTCGAGGTCAGCACCGTCGTCTACCTGTCGCCGGAGGAGATCTACGAGTTTCTCGTCGACTTCCCGCGGTACGCCCGCTACTCGAAGTACCTCACGGAGGTCACGCAGAACGGCGACGGGGGTCCCGGCACCCGGTACACGCTGCGGTTCGCCTGGTGGAAGCTCTCGTACACCGCCCACACGCGGGTGACCGACGTCGACCCGCCGCGCGCGCTGGACTGGGAGGTGACCGAGGACCTCGACGCGCGGGGCCACTGGCGGGTCGAACCCGACGGCGTGGAGGCGCCGTCGGGTCGTGAACACGCCTGCCGGGTTCGGCTGTTCATCGAGTTCGACGCGAGTTCGGCCGCCCCCGGAGCGCTCGACCTCCCGCGGTTGGTGTCGCTGGACTGGGTGATCGAGAAGGTCAAGCCGCTGGTCCAGCGCGAGGCCGAGCGCGTGGTCGAGCGGATCGTCGCCGACGTGGAGGGGCGGTCCCGCGAGGTCGACCTGGAGATCCACGCCACCCCCGACACGGTCTGAGAGCCCGGGGGCGGGCTCGCTACTCCGTCTCGTAGTCGCCGCCGTACTTCATGAAGACGTACGCCAGGCCCAGCGTGGCGGCCATCACGAACGTCGTGGCGACCCCCAGCGCCTGCGCGCTCGACGGCAGCGACGGTCCGCCGCCACCACCGCCGCCACCACCGCCGCCGTCGCCCCCGGAGGAGGTGGGGAAGTCGGTGCCGACCACGACCGCGCCCTTCATCCCCAGCCCCTCGTGGGGCGAGCAGACGTACTTCGAGATACCGTCCTCCTCGAACGTGTTCTCGAAGGTGGTCCCCTCCTCGGCGACGGCAGTCCCCGACTCGTAGCTGCCGTCGTCGGCCACCACGTTGTGGGTGCCGCCCTGACCGGTCCACTCCCAGATCACCGTCGTCCCGGCGTCGACGTGGACCGCCGGCGGGTCGAAGGCGAGGTTGCCCCCGTTGCCCGACGCCCCGACGCTGATCGTCACCTCGCTCTGTCCCGTGGCGTCGACGGTCTCGCCGCCGAAGTTGCCGACGTTGCCGAACCAGCCGCCGTAGTCGGGCGTTCCGCCCCCGCCGCCCTCCTCCTGTGCGGCGGCGCTGCCGGTCGCGGCGGCGGCCGCGGTCGCGCCGCCGGCCGTCCGGAGGAACCCTCGGCGGGACACCGTCGCCGTGTCGTCGCTCATACCCCTCGCTTGTTCGGGGGCCGAAGTGAATACTTCGGTTCCGGGACGGCCGGGTCGCGACCGGACCGGTGGTCTCGGAGTCCGACCGCGCGGTCGGGAGCGTGCTCAGACCTCCCGCTCGACGACGAACCGGGTGAACTCGCGGAGCCGTCGTTCGGGGTCGGGTTCCAGGTCGAGCCCGTCGAACCGGCCGCGGGCGCTCGCGGCGAGGTCGCGGGCCCGCCCGCGAGCGTACTCGACGCTGCCCGCCGACCGGAGGATCTCGACCGCCTCCGAGACCTCCTCGTCGGTGTTGTCCTCGGCACAGAGGAGCTCCTCCAGCCGGGCCACCCGCTCGGGCGGGGCGTGCTCGGCGGCGTGGATCGCCATCAACGTCTTCTTGTCCTCGCGGACGTCGTTGCCGGCGGCCTTCCCGAAGTCGCCGGCGCCGTCGAGGGTGTTCTCGACGTCGAGGATGTCGTCGCCGATCTGGAAGGCCAGCGCGGTCTCCTCGGCGTAGGCGGCCAGGCGGCGCTCGACGTCGTCGGGCTGGCCCGTGACGACGGCGGCCAGTCGGGCGACGATCCGGGCCAGGGCCCCGGTCTTGCAGGCCGACATCTCGTAGTACTGGGCCTCGGTGGCGTCGATCGTCCGCCGGTTGTGCCAGCGGATGTCCATCCCCTGGCCGAGGTGTGTCCGGTTGAGCTCGTGGGTCAGCATCTCGTAGGCCGCCAGCCGGTCCTCGGCCGGCAGGTCGCCCGGGTCCCGCGTGATCACCTTCAGCGGGAGGAAGTACATCGCGTTGCCGGCGTTGAGCGCGACGTCGGCGCCGAAGTGGTGGTGTAACGCCGGCTCCCCCCGTCGCATCGTCGCCCCGTCCTCCACGTCGTCGACGACGATCGTCCCGTTGTGGAGGATCTCGGGGATGCAGGCGTAGGGGAGATAGGCCCCGGGATCATCGCCGAGGGCGTCGATCATGACCAGACAGAGTACCGCCCGCCAGCGTTTCCCGCCGCGGTCGAGCAGGTCCCACGGCGGCTCGGCCAGCGCCGCGTCGATCGCCGCGGCGTCGTAGCCGTGCGAGGCGGCTCCGAAGACGTCGGCCAGGTAGTCCTCGTCGATCGATCGCGGGAACAACTCCTCGATGGCCTCGTCGACGACCGGCCGCCAGGCCGCGAGTTCGTCCCGCATGGCGGCGACGACGACGGGAGCGGACTAAAAGACCATCGGCGGCCCCGCTCGCCGGGAGACCGGAAGGTCACGCCGTCGACGGACCGGGGTCCCGCGGGACCGGGACGGGACGGGACGGGGCTCGGCGGACCCGGGCGGCGCGGCCGGCTTCGGAACCCCTTTGGGCGCGCACGACCGACCCGCTACCGATGACACGAGACCTCGCTCCCGAGGACGTCCCGGCGGCGTCGGGCATGCCGATGCTCGGACTTGGCACCTGGCAGAACACCGATCCCGAGGACTGCGTCGACAGCGTCCGGACCGCCCTGGAGATGGGCTACCGTCACGTCGACACCGCCCAGGCCTACGGCAACGAGGCCGAGGTCGGCGAGGGGATCGCGGCCGCCGACGTCGACCGCGAGGACATCTTCCTCGCGACGAAGGTCTGGACCGACAAGTTGAGCCACGACGACGTGATCGCGAGCACGGAGGCGAGTCTCGACCGCCTGGGGGTCGACAGCGTCGACCTGATGTACGTCCACTGGCCGGCCGGCGACTACGAGCCCGGCGACACGATGCCCGCGCTGGGCGAGTTGGTCGACCGCGGGCTGGTCGACCGGATCGGGGTCTCCAACTTCGAGCCCGACCACGTCGAACAGGCCCGCGAGGCGGTCGGCGCGCCGATCTTCGCGAACCAGGTCGAGGTCCACCCGCTGCTCCCCCAGGAGGAACTGCGCCAGTTCGCCGCCGAGACCGACCTGGAACTGGTCGCGTACTCGCCGCTGGCCCGCGGCGAGGTGTTCGACGTCCCGGAACTCTCCGCGATCGCCGACGACCACGGCGTCAGCGAGGCCCAGGTCAGCCTGGCCTGGCTCCGCGAGAAGGGGGTCACCGCCATCCCGAAGGCCACCGGCGAGGCCCACATCCGCGACAACTGGGAGAGCCTCGGGCTGTCGCTCTCCGAGGCGGAGGTCGAGCGGATCGACGCCATCGACCGCACCGACCGCCGCGTCCACCCGGACTTCGCCCCCGACGCCTGGGCGTAGAGCGGACCGGACACCGTTCCCGCCGGCCGACGACTTCTCCGCGTTCCGACAGACCTCGCGAGAGGACGGTTTCCGTCGACGGTCCTCGTCGAACGGGTGCCAGTGGCCGTC
The DNA here is from genome assembly GCA_964569925.1 of uncultured Halobacteriales archaeon. Taxonomy (GTDB): domain Archaea; phylum Halobacteriota; class Halobacteria; order Halobacteriales; family Haloarculaceae; genus CAZMWG01. The sequence goes on from CAZMWG010000004.1 coordinate 7,530, forward strand.
TTCCGGGACGAGACGTAACTTTCCGGCGAGAAGAGTTAAGCGGCGGCCGGCTCTACGGGTCCCACATGTCAGTCGGGAGCGGAGGGATCGTCGCCGGCGTGCGGATCGACCTGCGTCGCCTCCACGAGACGTGGATGGAACTCGTCTACCCCCGGCAGCGCGGCGCCGGCGACACCGTGCTCGGCAAGTGGACGCCCGACGGCGGCCTCTCGCTTCTGCTGTACCGGTGTTGGTCGGTCGTCGGCGTCCCGATCGTGGCGCTGATCTACCCGTTCGTCCTCCTGGGGGCCGTGGTCAGGTTCCAGGCCCGCCGGATCTCCGCCACCGGCGCCCGCCTGGGCGTGGTCGGCGTGCTCGTGCTGTCGGTGGTCGTCTGGGGGGCGCTGGTCGGCGCCGCCGCGACCGTGCTGGACCTGCTCGCCGGCGGCGTGACGGTGCTCGCGGCCTCGGGCGGCGTCGCCACGCTCTCCTCGGCCGGCGCGGTCCTGTCGGCCCGCGCGGGCGGACGCGCCAGCACGGTCCTGTTCGCCTACCCGCTCGTGGTCACCGCCATCTTCCTGCCGCCGTCGGTCGCCGCGCTGTACTCCCCGGCGGTCGCGGACGTGGTGTTCTCCCGCAGCGACACGCTCGCCCGGTGGCTGCTGGACAACGTGCTCGTCGGTCCGGTCGGCGACCTGTTCGTCGAGCGGTTCGAGCGAGAGGGGCTGGCCTACCCGCTGATGTGGCTGGGCATCTCCTTCCCGGTCGGCTGGCTGCTGGGACTGCTGGTGACGCTCGCCGACCTCGTCCGGCCGACCGGTGACTGACCGGAAGCGTCAGTCCTACGGTCCCCGCCGCCAACCCCCGGACATGGAGTTCGACACCAGAGTCACCGGCGCGGCGTTCGCAGTCCTCTTTCTCGTCGTGGGCGGCGGGACCATCACCAGCCCGATGCCGACGACGCTGAGGTACGGGATCACCGCCGGCCTGCTCGTGTTCGGCCTGCTCGTCCTGTTCGTCGGGATCAGACACGGCGAGTACCGCGCGACGCGCTGACCCGCTCGGCCGCCGACCGAACCGCTCCGGTCACCCCGCCGGACCACCCGCCACCGGACCGACGGCGGGTCGAACGCGCGTGCACCCGTGGACCCGTCCCCGCCCTCAGCCGGAGTCGCCGGGGTCGGGGGCACAGAACACCCGCGGCCGTTCGACCCGTGCGGTCCCGAGTTCGGAGATCGAGAGCTGTGTGGCCGCGGTGCGGGTCCCCTCCCGGGCGTCGTACCGGACGACGTGGGTGAACCGGCGGACGATCCCGGCCTCGCCGACCAGCAGCGTCGAGTTCAGTTCGACCGCCCGACGACCGCCGACGGTCACCGGGAGGTCCGTCGACGGCCGGAGCACGGTCAGCGTCTCGCCGTCGACGGTCCGGGTCCCGGCGACGGTGTAGTTCAGCCCCGTCGTCGCGTCCGCGACGGGCTCCGCGCCGGTCGGCGGGCGGTCCACCGACCGGCGGTACGACCGGTCGTACGAGATCGTTCGCCCGGCGTTGGACTGGACGAACACGTACAGCCGTCCGCGGACCGCGTACCGCACCTCCGTCCCGAAGTACGTCCGCAGTCGGCTCCGGAAGGTCCGGCCGTTCCGGCCCACCGTCGCCCGGAGGTCCCCCGTCCGCACCGTGTACGCTCGCTCGGACAGCGCCGCCCGGTGGCGCTCCAGCAGGGCGTCCACGGCGACCGTCTCCCCGGTCGTCGGGCGGTCGACGTCGGTCACGGGGACCGGGGACGCCGGTGACACGGGGGACGGCGGCCGCGGTGCCGTACACCGCCTGTCGGGGGCCGCCAGCGCGGCCGGCGTCTCCGCGGTCGGGACCGGCGCCGGCGTGACCGACGGTGTGGGGCCGCCCGCCCCGAGCCCGCCACCGCCGACTCCGACGCCGGCACAGCCGGCCAACAGACAGAGCGCCGCGAGCGCCGCCGGCCGGACCGCGCCGTGCATACCGTCACGGGGGAGCGCGCGAGCATCAAGCCTGGGGCGCCCCGGAGAGAGGGGCGCGCCGGCGGGGTCGGAGGACGCTCGTCCGAGCCGGCGTCCACGTCGGGTCGGGCGCCGGAGTTATGACGAACGGCGCCGTCGTCGGGCCATGGCACACGTTTCGGTCCGCGAGGGCGCGCCGGAGCTCGACGAGCCGCTGCTGGTCGAGGGGTTGCCCGGCGTCGGCCTGGTCGGGAAGATCGCCGCCGACCACCTGGTCCAGACCTACGACATGCCGACCTACGCGACGGTCCACTGCGAGGGGGTGCCCGACGTCGCCGTCTACGGCGAGGGCGAGCGCGGCGTGTCCCAGCCGGTCCGGCTCCACGCCGACCCGGAGCGGGACCTGCTCGTCCTGCAGAGCGACGTCCCGGTCTCCCCGCAGTCGGCGGGGGAGTTCGCGGGCTGTGTCACCGGCTGGCTCGACGGCGAGGGGGTGACGCCGATCTATCTGAGCGGCCTGCCGACCGAGGCGGAGGGCGCCCACTCGATCTACGGCGTCGGGACCGGAACCGGGGGTGAACTGCTCGACGAGACCGACGTCGGGCCGCCGGCGGAGGGCGGCGCGATCAGCGGGCCGACGGGGGCGCTCCTGAGCGCGGCCGACCGGACCGGGCTGGACGCCGTCGGGCTGATCGCGGAGGCCGACGCCAGCTTCCCGGACCCGGAGGCGGCGCGGGTCCTGCTGCGGGAGGGGATCGAGCCGATCGCCGGCGTCGACGTCGACACCGACCGGCTGGTCGACCAGGCCGAGGAGATCGGTCGCGCCAAGGAACGGCTCGCCCGTCAGATGCAGCAGGCCGACCAGGCGAGCACCCGGGCGGGTCCGCTGGGGATGTACCAGTGAGCGAGCGCGACGACGGTCCGACGCCGGACGGGGCGACCGACGAGGACACGGACGCCACCCCGGACCGGGATCGTGGTCCGGAGGCGGGCGCGGGCTCCGCTCCCGCCGGGAACTACGGCTCCCGGTCGCGGTCGGTCGCGCGGCTGCTGGTCCTGGCGGGCGTGACCCTGGTCGCGGTGGTCGCCGGCTGGTTTCTCTTCGTCGAGTACCCGATCGACCTGACGGACCTGCTGGGGGTCCTCCTGGCGCTGTCGGTCGCCGCGGCGGGGCTCCGCGCCGGCGCCCGGATCGCCGGCTCCGCGTTCCCGTCGTACAACGTCGCCGAGGTGGCCGTCGAGGGACCGATCACCCGTGACGGCGGCGGGTCGTCGCTGCGGGCGCCCGTCGGCGCCACCGCCGACGACGTGGTCGAGAGCATCGAGCGGGCCGACGCCGACGACGCCGTCGACGGGCTGATCGTGAAGCTGAACACGCCCGGCGGGGAGATCGTTCCCAGCGCGGACATCCGGCTGGCGGCCGAGCGGTTCGACGGGCCGACGGTGGCCCGCGCGGTCGACACCTGCGCGTCGGGCGGCTACGACATCGCCAGCGGCTGTGACGAGCTGTGGGCCCGCGAGGGGTCGATCGTCGGCTCCGTCGGCGTGATCGGCTCGCGGGTCACCGCCGGGGAGTTGCGCGACCGCCTGGGGCTCTCCTACGAGGGGCTCACCGCCGGCGAGTACAAGGACGCCGGCACGCCGCTGCGGGACCTCGACGAGGACGAGCGGGCATACCTCCAGGGGATCGTCGACGACTACTACGACTCGTTCGTGGAGACGGTCGCGGCGGGCCGGGGGATGGACCCCGAGACCGTCCGGGAGACGGAGGCCCGGATCTACCTGGGACGCGAGGCCGAGGAACTGGGACTGGTCGACGCCATCGGCACCCGCCGGGACGTGGAGGACCGGCTGGCGGAACTGCTGGACGAACCGGTGAGCGTTCGGGAGTTCGAGCCCCAGCGGGGACTGGCCGGGCGGCTCCGGGGCGGCGCCGCGCGGGTGGCCCACGTGTTCGGTGCGGGACTGGCCGGGCGGGTGGACGGCGAGGGCGAGCGAGTCCGGTTCCGGGAGTAGCGACGGGCGGTCGATCCCGGAGGGATCTGTCGACCGAGTGGAGAGAGGTTTTTACCGCGCGACCGTCTCGGTCCGGTCGTGAGCACGCTGGTGGTCTGTCTGGACCGGGGGAGCCCGGTGACGCCCGACCGGGAACTCCCGGTGGCCGGCCGGGAGAACGTGGAGGCGCTGGTGACGGAACTCGGCGTCGCGGACCCGGAGGACAGCCGGGTGAACTGTCTGCTGGAGGCGCTGCGTGTCGCGCGGGACCTGGAGGCGGAGGGCGAGGAGGCGGTAGTTGCGGTGGTGGGTGACTCCGGCGAGGGGGTCAGCGCCGACCGGGCGGTCGCCCGCCAGACCGACCGGCTGGTCGCGGAGTACGACCCCGACTCGGCGGTGGTGGTGCTCGACAGCGCCGAGGACGAGCGGCTGGTGCCGATCCTGGAGAGCCGCCTCGTCGTCGACGCCGTCGACCGGGTGGTGGTCCGGCAGGCCCGGGACATCGAGTCGACGTACTACCTGCTGAAGCAGTTCCTCGCCGACGAGCAGCTGCGCCGCACGGTGCTGGTTCCCCTGGGGGTGGCGCTGATCGCGTTTCCCGTCTTGCTCCTGCTGGCCGATCCGGCCGTCGCCACGGGGTCGGTGGCGGCCGCGGCCGGTGGCTTCCTCATCTACAAGGGGCTGGGGATCGACGAATACATCGCTCGCCTGCCGGGTCAGATCCGCGAGGCGCTGTACTCCGGGCAGGTGTCGCTGGTGACCTACGTCGTCGCCACCGGACTGACGCTGGTGGGGGTGTTCGTCGGCGCCTTGGGGGTGCGGGCGGCCTCGGAGGTGAGCGGCTTCATCCTCGCCAACCGGTTCGCCTACGACAGCGCCCCGTGGCTGACGGCGGCGGCGCTTGCGGCCTCGACCGGCCGGCTGCTCGACGAGTTGATCGACCGCGAGGGGGTGCGGTCGGCCTATCTCAACCTTCCCTTCGGCGTCGTGGCGGTCGCGCTGCTGGTGCGTGGGTTCTCGGGCTACTTCCTCGAACGGGCGGAGGTGTTCCCGCCGTTCCGGATCGGCGGGGCCGAACTCGGCCCGCTGACCGTGGAGCCGCTGGTGCTGGAGGCCGGCACTCGGCTGGCGCTTTTCATCGCCGCCAGCATCGTCGTCAGCCTGGTCGGCGTCCGCTTCGCCACCTACGTCGCCTCGACGGACATCGAGGAGGAACTCGCGAACCCGTGACCGACCGCCCGTCGTCCCCTGCGTGACGGAGGCGTAAGCGGCATGATCGCCGGTCGCCGAGGGAGAGTATGGACGACGACGCGGGGCCCGGGACGGAGCCGGGAGGCGAGGACGGACGGGCGAGCGACGACGCCGGGGGGGCCGGCGAGGCGGCCGGCGCCTGGGTGAGCCTCTTCTCGGGCGGGAAGGACTCCTCGTGGGCGCTGTACCGCGCGCTGGAGCGGGGCCTCCCGGTCGAGCGGCTGGTCACCGTCCACCCGGAGGGCGACTCCTACATGTACCACGTCCCGGCGACGCGGCTGGCGGGGCTGGCCGCCGAGAGCGTCGGGATCGAACTGGTGGAGGTCGAGCCCGGGGCCTTCGGCGCGGACGACGTCCCCGACGCCGGCGCGCAGGGCGACGCCGAACTGGAACCGCTGGAGGCCGCGCTGTCGGACCTGGACGCGACCCTGCCGGGCGGGGTCGCCGGGGTGACGGCCGGCGCCGTCGAGAGCGAGTACCAGACCTCGCGGATCGAGGGGCTGTGCGAGCGGCTGGACGCGGAGCTGTTCGCGCCGCTGTGGCGCGAGGACCCCTGGGAACTGGCCGAGGCGATGCTGTCGGCGGGCTTCGAGATCATGATCGTCCGGGTGGCCGCCGCCGGCCTCGACGAGTCTTGGCTCGGGCGGCGCCTCGACGAGGCGGCGCTCTCGGACCTCCGGGACCTCGAGGAGCGCTACGGCGTCCACCCGCTGGGCGAGGGCGGCGAGTTCGAGACGCTGGTCGTCGACGGCCCCCACATGGACCGACGGATCGATCTGACCTACGACGTCGAGTTCGACGGGAGCCGCGGATCGATCGTCGTCGAGGACGCCGAGCTGGTCGACTCCTGAGCCGGCCTCGGCACCGAGAGCCCTCAGGCCTCGACCAGTTCGAGCAGGACGCCGCCGGTCGAGTCCGGGTGGAGGAAGGCGACGTCGTGGCCCCGGGCGCCCGCCCGGGGCGTCTCGTCGATCGGGACGACCCCGGCCGACTCGGCGGTCGCGATCGCTCCCGCCAGGTCCGCCGTGGCGACCGCCAGGTGGTGGATCCCGGGACCCTCGCGCTCGAGGTACCGGGCGACGGTCCCCTCGCCGGTGGGCTCCAGCAACTCGAAGTACGTCCCCGCGGTCCCGTCCTCGCCGTCCGGACCGAGCGCGAGGAAGGTCACCGCGAGGTCGTCCAACGTCTCCTCGTGGACGACCGACGCGCCCAGCAGGGTCCCGAACGTGTCGGAGAGCGCCGCTGCGTCGTCCGTCGCGATCCCGGCGTGGTGAAACTCCATGCGGGCCGATCGCCCGGTCCGCACATAGTTCCGGTGTCGGACCGCGACGACGGGCCGAGAACCGTTCCGACCGGACGGCGGGTCGGGACGTGAACCCGGTCCGTCGGCTCACCCGGCCCGGTGTTCGCCGAACACGTCCCGGAGCGCGTCACAGATCTCGCCGGTCGTCGCCTCGGCCTTCACCGCGGCGACCGTCGGCGGGACGAGGTTGTCGTCGCCGCGGGCGGCCTCGCGGAGCCGGTCCAGCGCCGCCGTCGCCGCCTCGTCGTCGCGCTCGGCGCGGACCGCCGCCACACGCTCGCGCTGGCGGTCTCCCTGGGCCTCGTCGACCTCGTCGATCTCGACGGGCCCCTCCTCCTCGGCCTCGAAGGCGTTGACGCCGACGATCGTCCGCTCGCCGGCCTCCTGCTCGCGCTGGCGCTCGTAGGCGACGTCCTGGATCTGTCGCTGTACCCAGCCGTCCTCGATGGCCCGGAGCATTCCCCCGCGGTCGTCGACCCGCTCGATGATCGACCGCGCCTCCGTCTCGAGTTCGTCGGTCAGCGACTCCACGGCGTACGAACCGGCGAGCGGGTCGATCGTGTCGCCGACGCCGGTCTCGTGGGCGAGGATCTGCTGGGTGCGAAGCGCCGTCCGGACGGAGTCCTCGGTCGGCAGCCCCACCGCCTCGTCCTTCCCGTTGGTGTGGAGGCTCTGGGTGCCACCCAACACCGCCGCCAGCGCCTGGTAGGCCACCCTGACGACGTTGTTCTCGACCTGCTGAGCGGTCAGCGTCGAGCCCGCCGTCTGGGTGTGAAACTTCAGGCGTCGGGAGTCGGGGTCCTCGGCGTCGAACCGCTGGTCCATCAGCCGGGCCCACAGCCGTCTGGCGGCCCGGAACTTCGCCACCTCCTCCAGCAGGTCGTTGTGCGCCGCGAAGAAGAAGGAGAGCTGTGGCGCGAACTCGTCGACGTCCAGTCCCGCCTCCAGGGCGGCCTCGACGTACTCGATCCCGTCGGCGAGCGTGAACGCGATCTCCTGGGCCGCCGTGGCGCCGGCCTCGCGGACGTGGTAGCCGGAGATCGAGATGGTGTTGAACGCGGGCGTTTCCCCGGCGCAGAACTCGAAGATATCGGTGACGATCCGCATCGACGGCTCCGGCGGGTAGATGTAGGTGTTGCGCGCGATGTACTCCTTGAGCACGTCGTTCTGGATCGTGCCCCGCAACTGCGCGCGGTCGACCCCCTGGCGGTCGCCCAGGGCCACGTACATCGCCAGCAGGACGATCGCGGGGGCGTTGATCGTCATGCTGGTCGAGACCTCGTCCAGCGGGATCCCCTCGAACACCCGCTCGAAGTCCCGGATCGAGTCGATCGCGACGCCGGTCTTGCCCACCTCGCCGGCCGCCATGGCGTCGTCGGAGTCGTAGCCCATCTGCGTGGGCAGGTCGAACGCCATCGACAGCCCCGTCTGGCCCTGCTCCAGCAGGTAGTGGAACCGCTCGTTGGTCTCGGCGGCCGTCCCCATCCCCGCGTACTGGCGCATCGTCCACAGCCGCCCCCGGTACATCGTCGGGTAGACCCCACGAGTGTAGGGGGGCTCGCCGGGGTAGCCCAGGTCCGCGTCGTGGTCCAGGTCGGCGACGTCCGCCGGGGTGTACAGCCGGTCGAGTTCGGTCCCCTCCGTGTCCGTCTCGAAGCGCTCCCGGCGCTCCCCGTACCGCCCGAGCGTGGGATCGAGGGTCTCTGCCTCCCAGCGCTCCTTCCCCTCGCGGATCGCCGCGAGGTCCGACTCGTCGAACATGCCCCCGACTACGCGAGGCCCGGTGAAACCGTTGGGGGCGTTCGAGCCGGGACCGTCGGCCCCCGGAGCTTTGTGGCCGTGCTCCGAGGACGGGACATGGCACGTACTGCGGTGATCGCGGGCGTCGGGCCCGGTCTGGGCGCGTCGCTGGCCGAGCGGTTCGACGAGGAGGGCTGTGCGGTCGGGCTGTTCTCCCGGTCGGACCACGCCGCGGAACTCGCCGGGGAGTTGGACGAGGCGGTCGGCCTCTCGGTCGACGTCGGCGACGCCGAGGACGTCGCCCGGGGCTTCGAGCGGGTCCGGGAGGCGCTCGGTCCCGTCGACGTCCTGGTCAACCACGCCAGCGGCGGCGGGTGGAACGGTCTCGCCGGGACCGACGCCGCGGAGTTCGAGCGCGCCTGGCGGACCGCGGCTCACGGCGGCTTCCTCTGCACGAAGGCCGCCCTGCCGGACCTGCGGGACGGCGGCACGGTGATCTTCACCGGCGCGACCTCCGCCGTCCGTGGCAACGGCGACGCGGTGGCGTTCGCCGCCTCGAAGTTCGCCGTCCGGGGGCTGGCGGGGTCGCTGGCCCGGGACCTGGGTCCGGAAGGGGTCCACGTCGCCCACGTCGTGGTCGACGGCGGGATCCTGCCGCCGGACGGCCCCCGCGCGGGAGCGGACGAGGGGGAGTACCTCGATCCGGACGCCATCGCGGAGAGCTACTGGCACCTGGTCGAACAGGACCGGTCGGCCTGGACGCTGGAACTGGACCTGCGACCCCACGTCGAGGAGTTCTGAGCCCCGCCGTCGGCGGGTCGTCGCCGGGACGTCCCGCGTCCGGCGTCAGGACGGGTGCTGGTGGCGGATCCGCTCGGCGCTGACGTTCGGGATCGGGGTCCGGCAGTCCCCACAGAGCCAGGAGGGACGGCGGCCGTCGCGCTGTTCGATCATGTCCTGTCTGTACCGCAACGTCGCCCCGCAGACACAGCGGTACGTCTCGGCCATGGTCGTGGGTGGGCGGGCCGGACAGTTCAAACGTCCGGCTGTCGCCTGGCGGGGGGGTCCACTCCCACTCCGTCGTACGTTCGCGGTCCCCGGTCGTCCGGCGCCCCTCTGGCTCGAACGGCCGACCCCGTCCCGTAGCCACACGGTATTTCACGCCGGGCCGTGACTCGGCCCGCATGGAGACACTGGCACGGCTGCTCGACGGCAACGCGGAGCACGCGGCGACGTTCGACGACCGCTTCGGGGACGTCCAGGACGGCCAGCGGCCCGACGCCGTCACCGTCTGCTGTTCGGACTCGCGGGTCCTCCAGGACCACGCCTTCGGCAACGACGACCCCGGACACCTGTTCACCTGCAGCAACATCGGCAACCGGGTCACCCAGCGGACCGCCGAGGGCGAGACCGTCTCCGGCGACGTGCTCTACCCGCTAGTTCACACCGGCACCGAACTGGCGATCGTGCTGGGCCACACCGGCTGTGGCGCCGTCACCGCGACCTACGACGCGATCCGGGGGGGACTCGACGAGCCACCGGGGATCGAGGCCGCCGTCGACCTCCTCCGGCCGGGGATCGCCGACGCCGTCGACGACCTCGACCCGAACCTCGACCGCGGTGGGGCGGTGAACCGGCTCGTCGAGTACAACGTCGACCGGCAGGTCGACGCGCTGCTCGACGGCGACGCCGTCCCCCGTGGCGTCGACGTGGTCGGCGGGGTGTACGACTTCCAGGACGTCTACGGCGGCCGTCGCGGCGAGATCCACATTCTGAACGTGAACGGCGAGCGCGATCCCGGCGCTCTCCGGAACGCCCACCCCGGGTTCGCCGACCGGATCGACCGGCTCCGGGAGTACTGACGGCGTTGGCGCCGGCGGCCGGGCGAGCGCCCACGATCGCACCGACCGGGACCCCTTCATACGTCCGAACGACAACCGATTAGTGACCGGCGCGAACAGACTCGGCGTGAACCCGAGTCCCCCCCACGCACCGCTCGGTCCCCTCACCGGTTCCGACCCCGCTCCCGCCGTCGGCACCGCTCGCGACTCCCACTCCGCTCCTGCCGCCGACGCCGTCACCGTCCGCGATCCCGACACCGTCCGCGCTACCGTTCACGACCTCGGTGCCGTCCTCGCGCCTGCCGGTGGTGAGCGTCGGTGAGCGCGCGCCGGGACGCCGTCCTGTTCGTCCTGCTGTCGCTGTTCTGGGGGGTCTCCTTCGTCGCCATCAAGGCCGGCCTCGACTCGCTGCCGCCGGTGTTGTTCGCGGCGATCCGGTACGACGTCGCCGGCCTGCTGATGCTCGCCTACGCCGCCGTCGCCGTCGACGACCTGTGGCCCGACTCCCGGGCGGACTGGATCGTCGTGCTCGTCGGCGCGACGCTGGTGATCGCGCTGTACAACGCCCTGCTCTTCCTGGGTGAACAGGGGGTCACGAGCGCCGTCGCCGCCATCCTGATCGCCGCCAACCCGATCCTCGCGACCGCCTTCTCGCGGAGCCTCCTCCCCGACCAGCGGCTCACCGCGACCGGCGTCGCCGGGCTGGCGCTGGGCTTTCTCGGCGTGGTGCTCGTGGCCTGGCCCGACGGGCCGGGGCCGCTCGTCGAGGACCTCGCCGCGCCGGGGCTGGTGCTCGCCGCCGCCGCGGCCATCGCGCTGGGCAGCGTCCTGATCCAGCGAGTGGACGGCGACATCTCCACCGAGAGCCGCGTCGCGTGGTCGAACGCGCTGGGCGCCGTGCTGTTGCACGCGCTCAGCTTCGCGCTCCCCTCCGAGACGCCGGCGGCGGCGACGTTCGACCGCCGGGCGATCCTCGCGGTGCTGTACCTCGCGGTACTCGCCAGCGCCGTGGGCTACTTCGTCTACTTCGAGTTGCTGGAGCGGTTGGGTGCCGTCGAGATCAACCTCGTCTCCTACGCCGTCCCCGCGGTGGCGGCCGTCTTCGGGTGGGCGCTGCTCGACGAGACGGTCGACCCGCTCGCGGCGGTCGGCTTCCTCGTCGTGTTCGCCGGCTTCGCGCTGCTGAAACGCGACGCGCTCGCCGAGGAGGTCGCCGGCGTCCGCGGACGGTTCGACCGGGCGACCGGCGAGGACTGATCGGACCCCGCGGGTCCGGACGCCGCCCGGAGAGCGAGCGCGCCCCGGAGGGGGCCGACGCCGTCGAGGACCTGCGCCGGCCCCGGAGTCGAAACTGACAAGCCCCGAGAACGGGTCGGGTCGGCCGTGTCCTCCTCCCGCCCGCCTTCCTCGTGGACCGACCCGCGGTACGTCTCGACGGTGGTCGGCGTCCTCGCGACGGGCGGACTGGTGTTCTACGCCGCCTCGACGTCGTCCGGGCTCACGGTCCAGGGGGTCGGGTTCGTCCTCCTCTGGGTGACGCTCCCGGCGACGCTGGCCGGCGAACTCGCCCGTCGCCTGTTTTGATCCCCGAGGGTACGTCACACTGTGCGCCACCGAGAGGGCGTTACGGTCGGCGACTCTCCGGTGCCGAGGGGATCTACCCGGGTGCCCCCGCTTCCCCGGACGGCGTCGCTCGAACGCCGCCGTGACGGAGTCGCTCGGGTCGAGTTCCGCCACCTCGCAGGGAACGTCGACGGACGCGTACTCCTCGGCTCCGGCGGGCGTCTTCTTCAGAACGGCGACGTGGTAGAGATCGGAGAGTCGGAGGAGCCACCGCGCGTGGTCGTAGTCGTCCGGGTGGACGACGCTCTACGTCGTCCACCCGGACTCGTCGAGCAGGTGGTGGACGCCGGTGTGGCCCTCCTCGACGAGGGCGTCCCGGAGTGCCCGGAGGTACGCGATGTCGAGCATCCCCCAGGAGTGGACGTGGCCGATCTCGCGCGGGCCGACCCGCCACCCGGTCCCGCCGAACCGGTGCTCTCCGACGGTCACACCCGTCCAGGACCCGACGTCCTCGACGAGGCGCTCGACCGTCCTCTCGATCTCTTCCCGGGAGGCTCGGGCCATGACACCGTATCGGGTCCGGCGGGCACGGTTCTTCCTCAGTGACATCGGGCGGACGGTAGCGGTCCCTCGCTAGTGCCGTGTATCGCTACTACCCGGTCGGCGGTTCGGGGTGGCTGTTCGGTTCCCGGTCGAGAGGAGCGTCGCCGGAAGAGCGTGGTCGGGACCGAACGGGTGTCGAACCGTTCGCGTCGTCGGTCCGTGACTACCGCTTCCCCCGCTGTTCGACCTTGTTCAGGTAGTCAACCGGTGTGACGGGGAGAGCACGGATCGCCGCTCTCTGAACGATCTTCGGACGTCACCTTACCCTGTCAGTTCGGTCGGCGGTACGGCACCGTTCTCCAGTAGTTCGCCATCGAAGGTGACCAGTGTGGCGTCGACGTCCTCGGCGAGAGCGAGGAGGACGCAGTCGAGCGTGTACAGCAACGTGTCTTGCTGGAGGCTGTACGCCGTAATCTGGTCGCTGATCTCCGGTGTGTAGATATCGAGGCGCCCGTAGATGTCCGTCAGTACCTCCTCGACGCGTTCTTGTTCCACGCGCTTCTTTTTCCTCAACACCGATCGAACCTCCATGAGGTTCGGAATCGACGTACGGAGGTCGTGACTCCCGTTCAGGAGTTCTGTCGCCACGGCACCGCGACCCGGTTCGTCGGTGATGCTGGCGATGAATACGTTCGTGTCGACGGGTACCTTCATCGACGTTCTCGTGCTTCGCGAACCGCATCGACGGAGTCGACGTCGACATCGGCCAGTCGGCCCGACAGCAGGTCGTCGAGTTCGACCGCCGACTGGTCGTCCTCCTCGGTCGGCTCCGACCAGTCCGGCGGTCTCGCGTGACTCCCCATACGTCCGATAGATACGGTAGTAGTAAATCAGTTTGGCTGGTCGCACTCTCCGACAGATCACGTGGCGCAGGCGAGTGCCCGCTGTGACACCCTATCTCTTCTCCCGTTGCTCCACTTTGTTCAGTTCGATCAACAGCCGGAAGATCGCCTTCACCAGGTTCGCGTCCACGTCGAACTGCTCCGCGTTCTCGCCGGCACGGGCCATCACCGCCGCCTCCTGCTCCTCGTCGGTGGTCGGCAGGCCGCGCTCGTCTTTCACGTCGGCGATCGTCTCGGCCACGTAGGTCCGCCGGGCGATCAGCTCGACGATCTCGCGGTCGATGGTCTCGATCTCCTCGCGCAGCTCCGCCAGGTCCATCTCCTCCGGGTTCGTGCTCATGTGTTCTCTCGCGTCGTCGCGGGACGGCCGGACGGCGCCGGTCCCGGGCCGTGTCTCCGGCTCATGTCGGTCGTGTTCCCTCCGCCTGCGTGGTCGTCAGCAGCGTCGTCCCCTCGCGGTCGGCCCACCGGTCCCGGACCGCCTCCAGGTCGGCCCGGTCGCCGACGGCGACGAACGAGGGCCCGGTGCCCGAGAGGGTCGCCCCGTCGGCGTGGGGCAGCGCCTCCACGATCGGCTCGGCCTCGAACCCCAGCGCCGCGCAGAACGCCAGCCCGTTGACCGTCATCGCGCGCTCGAACGCGCCGTCCAGCGCCAGGTCCTCAACCAGCCGGGCCATCGGCGCGACCTGTCGGCACCGCTCGACGTCGGCGTCGGCGCTGAACGCCCGTTCCGGCGGGCTCCAGACGAGGACGTCCCGGTCGAACGGCTCGTGGGCCAGCAGGTCGTCGTGCTCGTTGTCGGTGACGGTGACCCCGCCCAGCATCGACGCGGAGGCGTCGTCGAAGGCGCCGGTGACCGTGACGCCGATGTCGCGGGCGGCGACGACGCCCAGCCGCGCCATGTCGGCGCGGGTCATCGCGCCGGCGGCGTCGAGCGCCTCCAGCGTCGCCATCACGCTGGCGTTGGCGGCCGCGCTGGAGCTCTTCAGCCCCGAGGCCATCGGGACCTCCGACTCGGTCCGAACGCGGCCGCCGGTCACCGCCGGACCGGCGTGGGCGTCGAGGACGTACTCCACGCAGGTCTCGATCAGCCGGGTGTCCGCGTCGGGCGCGCCGGCGATCTCGCCCGTCACGCCGTCGGCGTCCGCGTCCTCGGTCAGGGTGACCTCGGCGGTGGTGTACTCGTCGATCGCGAAGGCGGCGCCCCGGCCCGTCGACAGCGCGTTGAGGACGGTGCCGGCCGCCGGGGCGCGGGCCGCTCCCTCCATCGACCTCAACTCCCGAGCGCCGGTATTTAGCGGTGGCGGTCGTTCGCGGTCCCGACCTCGCCGGGGGCGACGCCGGCGGCCCGGAGCGGACCGCTTTTGCCCGGCCGGCCGGTAGCTCGGCCATGAGCAATCGTTCCGACGTGCCCCCCGACACCGTCGGCGTCGAACTCGTCGAGGAGGGCGTCGTCGTCGAGTACCTCGACGGCCGCGAGGCCTTCTACCGCGGCGTCCCGGCGACGAGGACCGGCGACCTGACCACGGCGCCCGGCAAGGACGTCCACGTGCTGATCACCGACGCCACCGGGACACAGGGGGTGTTGGTGTACGTCAACGACCTGCAGACGCACGACGAGATCCTCGAGGACACCGGCGTGGGGCGGGTGGTGCTCGACGACGGCGAGACCGACGAACTGTTCCCCGGCGTGACGGTCTCGGGGAGCATCCGGGTCACCGTGACCGTCGACCACGACACCGTGGACGGCCGCGTGTTCGTCTTCGAGGAGGACGAACTCGGCGAGCGCAGCTACGAGCTAGTGCCGGACAGCGACGCGCCACACTCCGGGCAGTAGTTGCCGTCGCCGACGACCGCCGCGCCACAGTCCGGGCACTCGCCGGGCGAGGGCGCGCGGAACACCTTCGTGTCCTCGAACCGGTTCTCCCGGCCGCCGGCCCCGCTCGTCCCCGTTTCCGCGGCTCGTCCCGTCCCGGCGCCACCGGTCGCGCCGTCGTTCGGCGCGTCGGCACCCGGCTTGAACACCCGCGTCCCGCCCGCCCCGGCACCGTCGTCGCCGGCGGATCCGGCGCCCGCGCCGCCGTCGCCGCCCGACGCGCCGGCTCGCCCGCCGGCCGCGGTTCCGGCCCCGCCGCCCGTCCCCTCCGAGTCGGCGACCGGCGTCCCGGAGCCGCCGCCGACGTCCGAGGCGGTCGTCACCTGGACGCCCGACGGGACGCGCTGGCCGGCCCGCAGCTTCTCCCGCGGGATCGACCGCGAGCGCCGGCGAGCCAGCCGGCTGGCCGGAACCTGCACGGCGAGATAGCAGATCGACGGGAGGACGGCGGCGGCGGCGATCCCGAGAGGGACGGGCCGCGCGGAGAGCGGGCCGACCGCGACGGTCCACGCGAGCCGCTCGGGCGAGACGGCGACTCGGGCGGCCGACGGGACCAGCTCCCACCGTCCCGAGACCGCGAGGGCGGCGAACAGCAGCCCGCCGGCGAACCCGACGCCGGTCGCGCCGGCGACCAGCCACAGGAGCGGCCGCCAGGACAGCGTGAACACCCGGAGCCCGTAGGCCACCGTCCGGACCACGAGGAGGACCGCGCCGACCGCGAGGACGGCCGCGGCGGCGGGGTGAGAGACCCCGAGGAGGGCCCCGACGGCGAGGCCGACGGCGACGACCCCGAGCGGGAGCGCGACCGTCACGCCGGGACGTTCCAGCCGGTAGCGGCGCTCGACGTTGCCGTGGCGGTTGGTGACGCCCGCGGAGACGCGCCACGCGACGGCGAGCCCGGGGACCAGGAGCCACGCGACGGCGAGCAGACCGCGGGCGACCGTCGGGTCGAGGGCGTCGCCGGCTGCCCGGACGGCGAGCCCGGTCCCCGCGAGCCACGCGCCCAGGAGCACCACCCCGAGGACCGCGTCGCGGGCGACCCACGCCTCCGTCCGGACGAGCCCGACCGACGCCGCGACGCCCTCCGCGGAGCGATCCTCCGACATCTACTCTCCCTTCCCGAGCCCGGCTCTTGAACCCCGGGGTCAGGGCTCCCTGACGCTGAGCATCGCGACCCCGGAGAGGGTGATCGTATCACCCGGGCCGACCGGGACGCGGTCGCCCTTCGAGAGGCGGTCGCCCTCGACCTGGGTCGGGTTGTCGCCCAGGTCGACCAGCCGGAAGCCGTCGGTCGTCCGCACGAACCGGACGTGTTCGCGGTGGATCTTCACCGCCTCGTCCTCCGGCCCCCCGGCGTCCGTGATCGCCGTCCGCACCTGGCTCCCGACCGTGTCGCCGTCCGAGACCTCGATCTCGCTGCCCCGGACGTCGAGCACGAGCGAGTCGGGGACCGCCCCGTCCGCGTCGTCGGTCAGGTCCGCGCCGCAGTTCACACAGAAGCTGTCCCCCGGGTCGACCTCGACCCCGCAGTCGGGACAGGCGGCCGTCTCGTCTCCGGCCGCCCCGTCCGTGTCCTCGGTCAGGTCCGCGCCACACTGCGCACAGAAGTTGGCGTCGGCCGCCAGGCTGGCGCCACAGTCCGGACAGTCGGTGCCGGCCCCGGCGTCCGTCTCCGCGGCCCCGGCGTCGGCGTCGGTCCCCGTCTCGTCGGGCCCGGTGAGGTCCAGCGTCCCGTCGACGCCGTCGGTCGCCGGATCGGCGTCCCCGTCCGCGCCCGTACCGCCGGCGTCTCCCCCGGCCGTCGGATCGGCGTCGGGACCCGTCGACGCCTCGCCGTCCGCGTCCGTGCTCGCCGTCGGCTCGGCGGCATCCGTCGTCTCGGGGCTCTCCGGGGTGCTCTCGGGGTCCGTCTCCGGAGCGCTCTCGGCGTCCGCCTCCGAGGTGCCCCCGACCTCGACGCTCTCGGCCGCGTCCACGCCGGCGGCGACGTCCGAGCCGTCCGCGTCGTCCGTCCCGGTCGAGTCGTCCGCTCCGGGGTCGATCCCCTCGCCGGCGTCGCCGGCACCGGCGGCCCCGTCCGGTCCGAGGTCCTCCTCCCGGTCCGCGCCGCCGTTCTCGCCGACGCCCGCGGCCTCGTCCAGTCCGAGGTCGCTCCCGTCGTCCGCGCCGCCGTTCTCGCCGACGCCCGCGGCCTCGTCCAGTCCGAGGTCGCTCCCGCCGTCACCCTCGCCCGCGTCGGCGCCGTCGGGACTCTCGCCGAACGTGAACTCCTCGGCGGCCGGTCCGCCGTCCCCGTCGCCGGCCGATCCGCCGTCCTCTCCCTCCGAGAGGTCCAGGTCGCCGTCGCCGTCCCCGGCGTCGTCGGGCTCGGGCGCCGCGGCGCCGTCGTGGCGCCACTCCCCACACTCCGGGTTCGTACACCAACCCCCCGCTGCCGACGGGTCGAACTGTTCCCCGCACACGGGACACTCCACCTGCGTGTCGGTCGTCGCGTCTGTCATGTGCCTCGCCCACACCCTTTCTCGTCCAACACAAAAATATTTATTACCGTTTTCCGTTCAAGCTACGCCTCGTCCCCCCGGCGTCAGTTCTCACGATCGAGAACGGCGGTCAGGGGTCCCGGTCGTCCGGGACGACCACCGTCTCCCGGTCCTCGACCGGCGGGTCGACCGCGACCGACCGGGGCGGCGGTCCCTCGTCGGGCGTGGTCGGGAGCCCCGGGTCGGCCAGCGCGATCACGGAGACGTTGTCCTTGCCGCCGCGGTCGTTGGCCAGCGACACCGCCCGTCCGGCGATCTCGTCGAGATCCGACGCCGACGACACGAGTTCGCGGATCTCGCGGTTCGTGACCACCTTCCGGCGGATCTCGTCGGCGACCTCGTCGTCCCCGTCCCCGGAGACGTACCGCCGGTAGAGGTCCGCGGCGTCGGTCTGTGCGTCGATCAGCCCGTCGCTTGTCACCACGAGCACGTCCTCGGCGAACAGCGGCGCGACGCCGGTCTCGACCGGTAGCGTCGCCGTCTCCGGGTCGCCGCCGCTCCCGCCGACGGCCCGGGTGATCTCGTTGCCCCGCGGGTGGACGTGGCTCTCCACGCTGTCGATCTCGCCGGCCTCGGCCAGTTCGGCCACCACGGCGTGGTCCTCGGTGAGCCGGTCGACCGAGCCCGTCCCGCGGTTGATCAGGTAGGCGCGGCTGTCGCCGACCCAGCCGTGGTGGACCCGTCCGTCCGCGACGACCCCCGCGACCAGGGTCGTGTAGGCGGGCGTGTCCTGGGCCTCGGCGTAGGCGATCACGCGCCGGTGGGCGGCCACGACGGCGGCCTCGATCTCCTCGCGGAGCAGGTCGGGGTCCGGGGGCGCCGGACCGTCGACGCCGTCGGGCAGGTCGAACGCGGCCGGCTCCCCGCGGGCCGCCCGGGCCGCGACCGGCGACAGTTCCTCCAGGGCCGCCGAGACCGCCAGGTACGACGCGGCGTCGCCGGCCTCGTGGCCTCCGGCGCCGTCCGCGAGCGCGAACGCGGCGACCGACCGGTTCCGCGGCGCGGTCGGTCGGCCGGTCTCGCGGTCCGAGCGTCCGTTCGCGTCCCGTCCGTCCGTGCTCTCGGCGTCCCCGTCGCCCGCTTCGCCGCCGGGCAGCGGTCCACCCAGCGGTCGGTTCTCACCGTCGACGCCCTCGCGGTGGCCCTGCTCGAAGACCGCCACGCCGACGCTGTCCTCGTTGATCCCCGCCGGCCGCGAGCGCTTGCGGGCGCCGACGTCGTAGTTGGTGCTGTAGCGCATCTCACTCCTCCTCGAACCGGAACGTGACCCCGTAGCTCGGGTGAACCAGCGCGATCAGATCCCCGTCGGACAGGCGCGTCGACTCCGGCGGCGTGTCGCCGTGGCGGTCGGTCGGGTCCTCGCCGCGTTCTCGCAGTCGCTCCCGGCCGGCCCGACACAGCACCCGCTGCCAGCCGTCGCCCCGCTGGACGAACGTGCCGTTGAGGCTGCGGTCGGTCAGCACCCAGCGACCGCGACGGTCCGTGTCGAACCCGACCTGGACCGAGGAGACGTACTCGCCGCCGGGGTCGTCGATGGCGATGGCGGCGCGTGGGCCCTCCGCCCCGGCCCGGCCGACGGTCGTCCCGGGTTCGATGTCGTAGCGCCGGTCGGCCTGGAGGTAGGTGAGCGCGGCGCGGGCCGGCGGCTCCGGGTCGCGCCGCTCAAGCACCCCCTTCAGCACCGTCGCGTTGCTGTACCGGACCTCGGGGTCGGCCGTCGTCGCCCGCTCGACGATCGCAGCGAGGTAGGGCGCACAGTCGGCGCCGAAGTCCCGCGGGTCGACGCCGTCCTTCTTCGGGACGGTGCCTTTCAGCAGGAAGAGGAGGATCTTGCCGACGGAGTAGACGTCGGACCACGGCCCCTGGGGGCCGTCGGCGCGGCCGGCGTCGGCCACCTCCGGGGGCTTGTACGGCCCGAGGATCGTGGTGCCCGAGTCCTCGGCGGCGCCGTCCGCGAAGCCGGTGGCCGTGTTGAAGTCGATCAACACCGGCCGGGCGACCTCGTCGCCGGCGGGTTCGGTGAGCATCACGTTGTCCGGCTTCAGGTCACGGTAGACGATCTCGTTCTCGTGGAGAAAGGACATGGCGTCGCTCAGCCCGATCCCGACCTCCCGGACCTGCTGGTCGTCGACGGCGGCCGTCTCGACGGCGTCGATGGCGGCGTCCAGTTCGTAGCCGTCGACGAACTCCACCATCAGCACCGGCGTCCCCTCGTCCTCGGTCTCCTCGATCAGGTCCATCACGTTCGGGTGGCCGCCGGCCTCGCGGATCTTCGCCAGCGTCTCCCGTTCCTTCAGGAAGTACTCCTCGATGACGTCGGGGTCGTTGCTCGACCCCTCGTAGTTGGGGTACTTCGCCGCCACCGTCTCGCCCGTGTGGAGGTCGGTCGCGCGGTAGGCCTTCGCGAACCCGCCCTCCCCGGCCGCCTCCTCGATCTTGTACCGGCCGGCGACGAGGGTCCCCACCCGCGGATCGGCGTCGTCCCCCGTCGACCGCGTCACTGGATACCCTCGTCGTCGACGACCTTCGTGGCGCGGCTGCGCTCCTCTCGGCCGCCCTCCTTGACGAGTTCGGTCTCCCGTTCCATCTCCTCCACCACGGCGGTCTCCTCGCCGTGGACGGCCGCCATCGTCTCCAGTTCCGTCTCGGCGGCCTCGACGTTGCCCCTGCCCAGTTCGGTCTTGATCTTCGTCTCGCGGTGGGCGATGGCGACGGCCTCGTCCTCGGCGGCCAGCTTTCCGGTGTCCGCGGTGTAGTCGACCGCTATCTCGCCGGTCGCCGTCTCGCCCCGCGCCGTGAGGGTGACGTCCGCGAGCGTCACCGTCTGCCCGTTGTCCCGTTCCGGGGCGTGTAGCTTCAGGACCACCGTCTGTGTCTGTCGGTCCTGCAGGTCCGGCAGCCGCACCACCGCGGTGCCGTCCCGCCAGTCCGGCGTGATCTCCTGGGTCTGTGGTCGCGCGCGGTAGGTCTCGCTGACCTCGACGCCGGGTGCCAGCGACAGTTCCAACGTGGCGTCCGGCGCGACGACGGTGCCGGCCTGCTCGACCGCCTCGCCGAAGAACCGCTCGATGTCGCCCGCCGACGAGAGGTGTGTCCACTCGCCGCGGGCCGTGGTGCCCAGCCGCCGGATCGTCTCCTCGTTGTAGTCCGGCCCGATCCCCGCCGACCGGATCCGGATGCCGTCGGTGTCGACGGCACGGGCGAGCGCCTCGAACTCCGTCGGTCCGCGGTGGCTGTCCTTGCCGTCCGACAGCAGCAGGATCCGGCGGACGGTGTTGGGACCGGTCGGGAGCCCGGAGAGGGTGTCCCTCGCGGCGTCCAGCCCGCGGTACATGTCCGTCTTGCCCCCCGCGGTCAGTTCGTCGACCCGCGCGACGGCCTCGTCCCGGTCGACGTCGCCCCACCGCGTCGCCGGCAACACCGTCGTCGGGTCGTCGTCGAACGCGACGACGCTGACGTAGTCGTCGGGCTCCAGGAGCCCGAACACCCACTCCGCCCCCTCCCGCGCCCGGCGGATCTTCGACCCCGACATGGATCCGCTGGC
Organism: uncultured Halobacteriales archaeon; assembly: GCA_964569925.1. Lineage (GTDB taxonomy): Archaea > Halobacteriota > Halobacteria > Halobacteriales > Haloarculaceae > CAZMWG01. Next base: position 28,584 of record CAZMWG010000004.1, read on the forward strand.
GTCGATACACAGCGCGACGTGGCGGTCGACCGGCTCCCGCTGGGCCGGGGCCTCCACGTCGATCTCCGCCGTGACGGTGGCCCCCTCGGGCGGGAGGTACGGCCTGTTCACGTCGGCCGATAACTTCGCGCTCATGCGTTGCTAATTCATCCCGACTACCAACCTATAAGTTTTCCTGCCGTACCGGTCGGTCGTCACCCGGTCAGCGGCCCGCGCCGCGGTACCGGGCCAGCTCCGCGGCCAGCGCCCGGTCGCTCAGCAGGACGAACCCCGCGACGATCACCAGGAAGCCGACCAGCGCGGCCGGCCGGACCGGCTCGTCCAGCGCCGCCCAGCCGATCGACAGCGACACCACCGGGACGAGGTAGGTGACGAGGTTGGCGCTCAGCGGTCCGACGGCGTCGATCAGCCCGAAGTAAAGCAGGAACCCGCCCGCGCCGGCGACCACGCCCAGGTACGCCACCACGGCCGCGGCGACCGGCGTCACCGCCCCGGGGGCCAGCGCCTCCCCACGGACGGTCGCCCCGGTCGCCAGCACGCCGCTCCCGACGGCCATCGACCAGCCGACCAGCGACGGCCCCGGCAGCGCCGAACTCGCACGCCGCAGCAGGACCGTCCCCAGGGTGACCGACAGCGTCGCCACCAGCACCAGCAGTCGGCCCGACAGCGCCGATCCGTCGGCCGACCCCGCCCCCGTCGGGTTCACCACGATCGCGACCCCGACCAGCCCCAGCGCCACGCCGACGACCCCACGCCGTCCGGGCCGCTCGTCGGGGAGCAACACCCACCCCAGGAGCACGGTCAGCACCGGCGACAGCGACACCAGGATCGCCGTGACCCCGGCGGTCGTCGTCTGCTGGCCCAGGAACGTGAACCCCGTCCCGCCGACGAGGAAGACCCCTCCGGCCACCAGCGCGAGCGCGTCGGCGCGGTTCCGGGGCACGAGCGCGAGACCCGCGATCAGGGCGTAGCTCAGCAGGACGGTCGCGGAGACGGCGTACCGCGCCGCGGCGAAAGACAGCGGCGGCAGCGTCTCCAGCCCCACCTCCACCGCCGGGAAGGAACTGCCGAAGACCAGCGTCACGAACCCGAACCGGGCCAGCGTCCCGCGTCTGCTCACGGATCGCGTACGGCGTCGCCCGGTATGAACGACACCATCACGGACGACCCTCTGCCAGGAGCCACAGCCCCGGCACCCGATCCGGACCGCCTGCCCCCGGCCGGTCGGTCGCGGTCGGCGGTCGCTCGGAGACCCGCGGCTTGAAACCCGCGGGGCGGGAGGCGAGTGTATGGGCTTCTGGAACGACTCTCCGCGGATCTCGACCGCGTTCGCCTACGAGGGGATCGACGCGGCGGTGCTCGCGAACCGACACCTCCGCGTGACCGTCCTCCCGGGGAAGGGCGGCGATATCGTCGAGTTCCGGGACAAGCGCACCGACGTGGACGTCCTCTGGCACGCCGACCACGACTGGGTCCCGCCCGAGGGCCGGCGGATCCCCACGACGGAGACCTCCTGGAACGACTTCTACCCCGGGGGGTGGCAGCTCAACCTGCCGATCGCCGGCGGCGGGATGGAGATCCCCGGCAACGGCTACGACCACCACGGCGAGAGCGCGCTGCTCGCCTGGGACGCCGAGGTGCTCCGGGACGACGACGAGGCCGTCACGCTCGGCCTGTCGACGGAGCTCCGCCGGTACCCCTTCGCCGTGAGCCGCGAGTTGACCCTGCCGGCCGGCGAGGCCGCCCTGGAGGTCGAGGAGTCGATCACCAACCGCGGCGCGACGGACCTGGAGTACGTCTGGCAGCAACACGTCGCCCTCGGGCGACCGCTCGCCGCTCCCGGCGCCCGCCTGGACGCCTCGGTCGACCGGGGCCGGGTCGCCGACTACGGCCCCGATCCGGAGAACAACCGGCTCCGGGGCGGCGAGACGTTCGACTGGCCGCGCGCGCCCCGTGCGAGGGACGGTGCGGGCCGGGAGGACCGGGAGTCCGGGACGGCCGAGGACGGGGCCGGCACGGTCGACCTCTCGACGCTCCCGGAACCGGGCTCGGACGACATGGTGTACGGCACCGACCTGGCGGCCGGCTGGTACGCCCTGCGCAACCCCGACCTCGGACTCGGCTTCGCGCTGACCTGGCCAACCGACCCGTTCGAGGCGCTGTGGGGGTGGCTGTCCTTCGGCGGCGCGAACGAGTCGCCGTTCTGGGGACGCAACTACACCTGCGGCCTGGAGCCCACGACCGCCTACCCCGGGCGGGACCTACCCGACGCCCAGCGGGAGAACGGCACCATCGACGTCCTCGGGGCCGGCGAGACCGTCTCGGCGTCGTTCGTCGCTCGCACCTTCGAGCCCGAGGGGCCGGTCACGACCGTCGACGCGGACGGCGTACGGTACTGAGCGGTTTCAGGTGTGGGGCGGCGTTCGCCACGGAGCGACTCCGGCGGTCGGCGGCCGGCAACCGACGGCGTGTCCGTGGAGCGGGCTCGGTGCAGGGGGTGTCAGAACTGGTAGCGCCGGTCGTCGTTGTCCTGCTGGGGGGTCGTGCCGGCCATCTCGTCGTAGGTCATCCCCGAGAGGTACTCGTCGTAGGTGCAGTCGTAACCCGACCGGAGGTGGAAGTCCAGCGTCCCGGTCTCGACGACCGACTGGAACAGCGTGTGGACCGCCCGCCGGACGAGTTCGTCCGTCTCGGCGGGGTCCAGGGCGGCGTCCAGGAGAGCGAGTTCGTTGCGCGTCTCGCGGTCCAGCGAGACGGCGAGTTCGTCGCCCAGGTCGCCGTAGCGGGCGTCCACGTCGTCGGTGAGGTCGTCGAGGGTCATGTCACGGTTTGGGCCGGCGCCGGTCAAACGCCTTTCGCACCCAGCGACGGCGGCGCCACGGGCTCCAGCCCGTGCTCCTCGAAGAACGACCGGAGGAAGTCGACCCGGGGGGCGTACTCGCCGGGCTCGTGGGAGTCGGTGCCGACGGTGAACCGGACGTCGTGCTCGCGCAGGATATCGAAGAACGTCGGGTCCGGGTGGACGACCTCCATCTCCCGGAGCGCCCGACCGGCGTTGACCTCGGGGACGGTGCGGGAGTCGGCCAGCGCGCGGGCCACCCGCTCGTAGTGGTCGCGGGTGGCCCGCCCGCGGAGGGCGTGGTTGCGCTCGACGACGTCCAGGTGCGCGGCGACGTCGAACAGTTCCGACTCGATCATCGCCACCAGGTTGTCGAAGTAGCGGTCGACCACGCGGTCGCGCTCGGCCGCCGTGTCGTCGGCGAACGCCGGCGGCACCTGGACGTTGCGGTCGTCGACGGCGTGGACGCTCCCGACCGTGTAGTCGAACGCCGCCTCGTCGAGAAAGGCCGCGATCCGGTCCTCGGAGGCCGGGAAGTAGTCCATCTCGACGCCGTCGTACACCTCGACGTCGGTCTCCTCTCGCACCCGCTCGATCCCCCGGCGGCGGCGCTCGTAGGTGACGTCCAGCGCGAAGCCGTACGTCGCCGAGCGGTTCCACAGCCCCTCCCGGTCGGTCACCGTGCAGTGGTCCGTGATCCCGACGCCGTCCAGCCCCGCCGCCGCGGCGGCGTCGACCATCCGCGGCAGCATGTCCCCGTCCGAGTAGTTGGAGTGGGAGTGGAAGTCGCGCACTGCCCCGACCTCCGTCCGGGGCGGTCATAGGGGTTGTGGGACCCGCCCCGGCGACGGCCGTGGGCCGGCGACGCCGTCGGCGACCGCCACGCACAAGCCCGGCGGCGCGTAACGGCGGCCGATGACGGAGCTCCCGGGTGCGCTGCCCGACGACGTCGACGCCGTCCGGCGGGCGCTGGTCGAGTGGTACGAGGACGATCACCGGGCGTTCCCGTGGCGGGAGACCAAGGACCCCTACGAGATCCTGGTCTCGGAGGTGATGAGCCAGCAGACCCAACTGGGCCGGGTCGTCGAGGCCTGGGAGGCCTTCCTGGACGAGTGGCCGACCGCCGAGGCCCTCGCGGTCGACGACCGCGCCGCCGTCGTCTCGTTCTGGACGGACCACTCGCTGGGGTACAACAACCGCGCGAAGTACCTCCACGAGGCCGCCCGCCAGGTGGTCGAGGGGGAGGTGCCGGGCGTCGAGGCCGGCGAGTGGCCCCGCACGCCCGAGGCGTTGCAGGAACTCCACGGCGTCGGCCCCTACACCGGGAACGCCGTGGCATCGTTCGCGTTCGACCGGGGGGACGCGGTGGTCGACACCAACGTCAAGCGCGTGCTGTACCGCGCGTTCGGCGTCGAGGACGACGACGACGCCTTCGAGCGGGTCGCTCAGGCCCTGATGCCCGAGGGCGAGTCCCGCGTGTGGAACAACGCGATCATGGAACTGGGTGGGGTGGCCTGCGAGAGGACGCCCCGGTGTGACGAGGCCGGCTGTCCGTGGCGCGAGTGGTGTCACGCCTACGAGACCGGCGACTTCACCGCGCCGGACGTGCCGACCCAGCCCGAGTTCGAGGGTAGCCGCCGGCAGATGCGGGGGCGGGTGATCAAACTCCTCGGCGACACCGACGGCATGGCAATCGACGCCCTCGGCCATCGGGTCCGCGTGGACTACACGCCGGACGGCGACCACGGCCGGGAGTGGCTCCGCGGTCTGCTCTCGGATCTGGCCGACGACGAGTTGGTCGAGGTCGAGGGGACCGGCGAGGAGGCGGTGGCCCGGCTCCGGAGGTAGTCGTCTCGTCGGCCGATCACCACCGGGTCCTGCGGACCGACCCCGCGGCCGTCCTCACCGGCCCCCGTCGTACCAGACGGCCCGGCCGGACGTGTCGCGGCGTCGGCGTCGGTCCTCGCGGAGCAGACGCGGGGCACGCCAGCCGAACCGGGCGCTCGCCGTGTACGAGAAGGGTCCGTCGGTCCGGGGCGCGGTCACGAGCGAGCGCTGACAGGCCGTGAACCGCCGTCGCGTCCGATCGTCGGTCGCCCCGAACCGGTGTTCGACGGCGTTCTCGGCCCTGTCCGAGTCTCGCCGGACCCGGAGACCGTCGGTCTCGCCCACGGGCGGCCCGGCGGCGCGCAGGTCGCCGTCGAACGACGCCGCCAGCCGAACCTCGTCGGCGCGGTACGGGGCGTCGCCGCCGACCGCCCGGCCGGCGTGGATCGTCCCGCCGATGTCGACCACGACGGCCCGATTCCCCTCGCCGTCCGGAGCCACCCTGACGGTGTCCCGGCGGACGAAGCCGGCCACGTCGGTGCGGCCGTGGACGAAGGCGGAGCCGAGCGTCCGCGCCCGACCGTCGAACCCCTCCGGGAGACGCGACAGGTCCGGGTCGACGTCACAGCCGTACCGCGGCGGGTTCAGGATCCGGTCGAGGACACCCGGGAGCCCTCGCGGGAGCGTGACCTCCTCGAACAGGTGCGTGACGAGGGTGTCACCCAGCGGGACGGCGGCGGCAGCGCGTGCCGTCGGACCCGGGTCGTCGTCGGCGAAGCCGTACGAGCGGCCGTCGGCCGCGCAGACGTCCGCGAGGGTCTCCCGGGCGTCGCGGCCGACGACCACTACCGGGGTCGCGCCCCCCAGCGCGGCGCGGGGGGCCGCCGGGTCCGGCGGGTCGGACGGGAACAGCGCGACGCGACCACCGACCGGGTCCTCGACGGTGATCGGATCGGCCCCGTCCGGGAGCGCGACGCCGTCCGCGACGTACAGCGGCGCCCGATCGAGTTCGTCGGGCGCCCCGGGCGTCGGTGAGGCGGTCCGGGAGCGAGCGGCACAGCCGGCGGCGCCCGCGGCGCCGGCGACGGTTACCCCGAGGAGGGCGCGACGGGTGAGGGAGGGCATGCGGCCGTCGGTTGCGCGCCCCGACACTTCGATCCGGTGGCTCGGACCGGCGTCGAGGCCGGCCGCGTCCGTCCGCCGGGCGGACACGACGACCACATCGTCTAAACCGGCCGGCGGAGAAGGGCGGGGCATGGCAGACGTACGCGTCCTCGCGGTCTGTGGGAGTCTCCGCGAGGAGAGCTACACGCGGTTGTCGCTGGAACACGCCCTGGCGGCGGCGACCGACCGTGGCGCCGAGACGGAACTGCTGGATCTCCGGGCCTGGGACCTGCCGGTGTACGACGCCGACGCGGACGACGCCGGCGACGCCGGGGCGGTCCGCGAGCGGGTCCGGGCGGCGGACTCCATCCTCCTCGGGACGCCGGTGTACCACGGCTCGTACTCGGCGCCGCTGAAGAACCTGCTCGACTACTGTGGCTTCGACGAGTTCGAGAAGAAGACCGTCGGGCTGTTGAGCGTCGCCGGGGGGAGCTTCCCGATCACCGCGCTCGATCACCTCCGGTCGGTGTGTCGGTCGCTGGACGCGTGGGTGATCCCCCACCAGGCCGCCGTACCCAACGCCGGCGGTCGGTTCGAGGAGGGAGATCTCGTCGACGAGGGCGTCGCCGAGCGGGTGGCGACGCTGGGCGAGGAGGCGGTTCGGTACGCGCGCATCGAGCCGGATCCGCGGAGTTTAGAGAGCGAGGAGAACGTCGGCGCCGGGGACTGACGGGACGCCGCTCCGTCGGCGACTCTCGGTCCACGGCGGCGCAGGGGTCGGGGACTGACGGGACGCCGCTCCGTCGGCGACCGCGAAGGACAACGGTCAAGCGGAGACATCCCCAACGACCGCCGTGACCCAGTGGGTCGAGAACCCGACCGGCGGACGGGACCGCGGGCCGACGGCGCTGTTGCGGGCGTGGGCGGAGGTGCTGGTCCGGCCCGTACGCTTCTTTCGGACGGGCGTGGCGCCGGGCGACCAGGCCCCGGGGCTGATCTTCGTCGCCGCGGTGGTGTTCGTCGAGGAGGTGAGCCGGTTCGCGGTCGTAGAACTCGCCGCCCGCGGGGCGCTGTCGACGGGGCCGTTCGCGTACCCCGTGATCGGCGAACAGGGGCCGCTGGCGGCGCTCGCGCTCCTGCTGGCCGTCGTGGTGTTCGTCGCGCCGGCGACGTTGCACCTGACGGCGGCACTCCAGACGGTGATCCTGATCCCGACGGCGCCCGACCGCGCCGGGGTCAGCGAGACCGTGCAGGTGCTGGCCTACGCGACCGCCCCGTGCGTGTTCGTCGGGCTCCCGTTCCCGGCGCTCCGGCTCGTCTGTGCGCTGTGGGGCGCCGGACTCTACGTCTACGGCACCTCGCGGATCCACGACCTCTCGCTGCCGAAGGCCGCCGTGCTGGCGGCGGTGCCGGCGACGATCGTCTTCGGCTACGGGTTCCGAGGCGTGCTGGCCGCCGAGACGCTGCTGGGCGTCTGACCGGCGGCGCCCACCCCACGAGAGTTTAGACCGGGGCGACCGCAACGTCGGTATGCTCAGCCTGGACGTGGAGAACTTCCTGGTCGAACTGACCGAGGGGTCGATCCGGAACGCCGGCGCCCCGAACAAGCGGGCGACGGCGAAACTGTACGACGTGGCGAGCGTCGACGTGCGTTCGTTCGGCGGCGACCGCGTGAAGTTGGCCTTCGAGGACGCGGACGGCAACGCCGTCGAGGTGGCGCTGTTCCCCGACGCGGCCGCCGAGGTGCGGCGCGGGATCGACCTGCTGGAGGCCGTCGGGACCGCTCCCGACGGGGAGACCGACCGGGACGAGACCGCCAGTGACGGGGACGTGGCCGGGACCGGGGAGGGGCCGGGGCGAGACGAGGGGAGCGAGACGGGTTCGGACGGCCGGGACGCGTCCGACGGCCGCGACGAGGAGGGCGGGGACGACTGGCCCTGACCACCCGGCGAGGCGGAATCCGACAACCGTTTTAGTGCCGAACCGCTTCTCGTCTCCAATGGGTACGTGTATCATCTGCGGTACGTCCGTGGAGGGCAACATCTGTGATCTCCACGAGCAGGACATCGTGTTCGAGTTCCGAGGCACCCACCCGAACCAGTTGGGCGTCGGACGGTACTACCGCGGGTCGGTCGACGGCTTCGCCGAGTTCGGCGTGTTCGTCGACATCGGAGAGAGCGTCACCGGGCTCCTCCACCGGAGCGAACTGGACCGTCGGCTGGACTCCCTGGACTGGGACCCCGGCCAGGAGGTGTACGTTCAGGTCAAGAACGTCCGGGACAACGGTAACGTCGACCTGGGCTGGTCGATCCGGCAGGCCGAGCGGGAGTTCCGCGGGACGCTCGTCGACGACCCCGAGTTCGACACCGCGAAGCTGAAAGAGGAGGTGTACGGCGACGACGAGGAGAGCGAGGACGAGAGCGCTGCCGACGCGGATTCCTCGACGGACGAGAGCGACGACGCCGGGACGGAGTCCGACCCCGACGACGGGGGGGCGGCGGTCGCGGCCGACGCCGGCGAGGTGAGCACCGCCGACGCCGGGGAGCGCTCCGACCGGACGACGAGCGTCGTCGGCGAGGGTAGCACCGACGGCGACGGGGGTGCCGTCGTGGCGGAGGCGGGCGCGGCCGGCGCCGCCGACGTCACGGCCGACGCCGAGACGGAGACGGCCCCGGACACGGGTGCCGAGGCCGAGACGGAGACCGACGAAGAGACCGGTGACGACGCGGGGGCGGAGACGGACGCGCCCGAGACCGCCGGCGAGGTCGAGCGGGTGCCGATCGGCGACCTGGAGAGTCTCGTCGGGGAGGAGGTCCGGCTCCGGGGCGAGGTGACCGACGTCCGCCAGACCAGCGGGCCGACGGTGTTCGAGATCCGTGACGAGAGCGGCGCGGTCGACTGCGCCGCGTTCGTCGAGGCCGGCGTCCGGGCTTACCCGGAGGTCGACGAGGGCGACGTCGTCGAACTGGACGGCGAGGTCCGCCGCCGGCGCGGGGAGTTGCAGGTCGAGACGGAGGCGCTGTCCGTGCTCGACGACGAGGCGCGGGCCGAGGTCGAGGACCGGATGGCCGACGCGCTGGACGAGCGAGCCCGGCCCGACGCCGTCGACCCCATCGCGGCCGACGAGACGGTGTCGGCGCTCTCCGCGGAGCTGATCGACGCGGCGACCGCGATCCGTCGCGCGGTGATCACTGAGCGGCCGGTGATCGTGCGCCACGCCGCCACCGCGGACGGCTACGTCGGCGGGGTCGCCCTGGAGCGGGCGACGCTGCCGCTGGTCCGGGAGGAACACCGCTCGGCCGACGCCGAGTACCACTACTTCGACCGGCGACCCCTGGAGGGCGGCGTCTACGACATGAACGACGCCACCAAGGACACGACGACGATGCTGGAGAACAGGGAGCGCCACGACGAGGCGGTCCCGCTGTTCGTCTTCGTCGCCGCCGGCGGCTCCCGCGAGAGTCTCGACGGGCTGGAGCTGCTGGACGTCTACGACGCCCCCCGCATCGTCGTCGACGACGTGTACGCCGACGACGCGGTGGTCGAGGCGGTGGACACCGTCGTCTCCCCGTCGCTGGTCGACGGCGACACGACGGCGGCGGCGCTGGCGGCCAACGTCGCCGCCCACGTCGACGAGCGCGCCCGGGACGACCTCCGACACCTCCCGGCGGTGAGCTTCTGGGACGACACCCCGGACACCTACCTCGCCGCGGCCGCCGAGGCCGGCTACGACGCCGAGGCGGTGCGTGACCTGCGCGAGTCACTGGCCCTGGAGGCCCACTACCAGTCCTACGAGGACAAGCGCGAGCTGGTGGCGGACCTCCTGTTCGGCGACGACGAGGACGACGTCACCGACCTGGCGGCCAGCGTCGCCGAGCAGTTCCGCGAGAAGGTCGACACGGAGGTCGACACGGCGACGGCGAACCTGGAGACCGAGACCGTCGGCGGCGTCGAGGTCGCGGTGCTCGACACCGAGGCCTACACCCACCGCTACGACTTCCCGCCGTCGACGCTGCTGCTCGACGAACTGTACCGGCGCCACGACGTCGAGGCGCTCGTGGGGCTGGACGAGGACACGGTCTTCGTCCGCAGCGCGGCCCCGGTCGACGTCCACGACCTGGCCGCGCGGGTCGACGAGGCGGTCCCGGAGGCCGGCGTCAAGCCCCGGAGCGTCCGCGAGGGGAGCCTGCGGTTCCTCGCCGGCGAGCGCCCCCGCGTGCTCGAGGCGACGCTCCGTGCGGTCGCCGCGGACCTCTGAACGGGGCTCGACGCGACCACGGGGGTCTCCGACCCCGACACGAGCCCGAGCAACCTTCTTGTCGGCGCCGTCCCAGCAGCCGGCCGTGAGCGAACGGACCGACAGCGGGGACGACGGCGACGGCGCGCCGGTCGTGAACGCCGCGGAGACGGAGTGGACCGACTACGACCACGGCGACCGGCGCTTCCGTCGGAAGCGACTGGGCGCCGCGGCCGGGGGTGAGGAACTCGGGACGAGCCTCTACGAGGTCGACCCGGGCGACCGCACCTGGCCGCGTCACTACCACGCCGGCAACGAGGAGGCGATCTACGTCCTCGACGGCCGGATGCGACTGTGGCTCGGGTCGGGCGAGGCGGAGGTCGAGCGGAGCCTGGAGCCCGGCGACTACGTCGCGCTGCCGAGGGGTCCGGACCACGCCCACGAGGTCGAAGCGGTCGGCGACGAGCCGGCGCGGTTTCTCGTCCTCTCGACGATGAACGAGCCGGACCTGTCCGTGCTCGTCGAGCGCGACGCGGCGATGCTGATGGCCGGCGCGGCGCCCGGCGACTACGGCGACCGCTACATCTCGAGGGCCGTCGACCTGAACGCCGAGGTCGACTACTGGGACGGGAAGTGACCGACCGTCCGTCGACACGCTTACCGGTCTCGCGGGCCGACGAGGCTCCATGAGCACCGACGCGCCGGTCGAGTCGGAGGCGTTCCGGCAGGTCTGTGAGGAGCTTGTCGACCGGATCCTCGCCGGCGAGATCGACCGCGACGAGGTCGAGTCGGCCAAGACGGAGGTCTGCGGGAAGTACTCGGCGCCCAAGGTGCCCAAGAACACGGAGCTGCTCGACTTCGCGCCCGACGAGCGCCGCGAGGAGTTGGAGGAGGTGTTGCGGCGCAAGCCCGTCCGGACGGCCTCGGGGGTCTCGCCGATCGCGATCATGACCTCGCCCCACCGCTGTCCCCACGGGAAGTGTCTCTACTGCCCGGGCGGGCCGGACTCGGAGTTCTCCTCGGCCCAGTCCTACACCGGCCACGAGCCCGCGGCGGCGCGGGGCAAGCAGAACGACTACGACCCGTACGGCCAGGTGCGTCTGCGCCTGAACCAGCTCCGGGAGATCGGCCACCCCGTCGACAAGGCCGAACTGATCCTGATGGGCGGGACGATGACCGCCCGTAGCCACGACTACCAGGAGTGGTTCGTCCGGCGGGCCCTGGAGGCGATGAACGACTTCGACCCCGAGGCCCCGCCGTCGCCGGCGGAGGGCGAGAGCTTCGCCCAGGACCCCGACGAGTACGACTTTCGCTACCTGGAGGACGTGATCGCCGAGAACGAGACCGCCGACGTGCGCAACATCGGGACCACCTTCGAGACCAAGCCCGACTGGTGTGACCCCGAGCAGATCGACCGGATGCTCCGGCTGGGCGGGACGAAGGTCGAAGTCGGAGTCCAGACCACCTACGAGCGGATCAACCGCGAGATGCACCGCGGGCACGGCACCGCGGACTCGATCGACGCCAACCGCCGGCTGCGCGACGCCGCGTTCAAGGTGGGCTTCCACATGATGCCCGGCCAGCCCGGCATGTCGAGGGAGATGTGTCTGGAGGACTTCCGCCGTATCTTCGAGCGCCCGGAGTGGCGCCCGGACTACCTGAAGATCTACCCGACGCTCGTCGTCCCGGGGACGGCGATCTACGACGACTGGCACCGCGGGGAGTTCGACCCCCTGGACAGCGAGGCCGCGGCGGAGCTGGTCGCCGAGATCAAGTCGATGATCCCGAAGTACGTCCGGCTCCAGCGCGTCCAGCGGGACATTCCGGCGGACCTGATCGACGGCGGCGTACGGAAGTCGAACCTGAGACAGCTCGCACGCCGGCGGATGGAGGAGTACGGCTGGACGTGTGACTGCGTCCGCTGTCGCGAGGTGGGTCACAACGACGAGAGCCCCGAGACCGTCGCGTTCGACCGGCTGACCTACGAGGCCGCCGGCGGGACCGAGCAGTTCCTCAGCTTCGAGGACCCCGAGCAGGACCTCCTGGTCGGGTTCTGTCGGCTGCGCTTCCCCGGCGACCCGGTCCGGCCGGAGCTCGCCGACGCCGCTCTGGTCCGGGAGCTACACGTCTACGGGAACCAGGTCGCGGTCGGCGAGGACGCGGACGGGGCGGCCGACGGCGACGGCCAGCAGCACAAGGGGTACGGCCGTCGGCTGCTCCGGCGGGCCGAGCGGATCGCCCGCGAGGCCGGTTTCTCGAAGCTGGCCGTCATCTCGGGGATCGGCGCCCGGGAGTACTACCGCGAGAAGCTGGGCTACCGCCAGGACGGCCCCTACGTCAGCAAGCGGCTCTGAGCGGGAAAAGCGGGAGGCGTCGTCGGCCGTGGGCCGCCGACCGTCGGTCGTCGGTTCTCAGTCGTCGGCCTCGGCGGCCGTGGCCCGCGGGACGGTGACGTCGGCCAGCTGTGCCTCGATCTCCTCCCGGCGGCCCTCGAACTCGCCGGGGAGCACGAGCCGGCCGCCCAGGTCGTCCATCGGCTCGTCGCTGTCGTAGCCGGGGCCGCTGGTGGCCAACTCGAAGAGGACGCCGCCGAACTCCCGGACGTACACCGACCGGAACCAGTGGCGGTCGATCTGCCCGGTCGGGCGCAGCCCCGCCGCCCGCATCGCCTCGCGCATCTCCGCCTGGTCGTCGTCGGTCGGGGTCTGGAAGGCCACGTGGTGGACCGTCCCGTGGCCCTGCCGGCCGCCCTCCACGGTCGGGAGCACGTCGACGTACTTGCCGACGGTCCCCCCGGCGGCGAAGCGGGTGCGCTCGTCGCCCGGCGTGTCGCCCTGTGCCTGCTCGGTGCCGACTTCCTCCAGCCCCATCGTCCGCAGCAGGTCCTCGGTGGGGTCGAGGTCGGCGAGCCACAGCGTCACCGAGTGAAAGCCCCGGATCGCCGACTCCGCGGGGACGAACTCCGTCCACGGGACCGTCGGGTCCTCGGCCGTGATCTCCGTCTCGACGAGTTCGACCGGGAGGCCGTCGGGGTCCCGGAAGGGGAGGACGGTCTCGCCGAACCGCTCGAGCCGGTCGTCGTAGTCGACGCCGTGCTCGTCGAAGCGGGCCTCCCAGAACGACAGGCTCCCCTCGGGAACCCGGAACGCGGTGCGGGCGACCTGGCCGGAGCCGACCTTCCCCTGCGAGAGGTCCTCCCACGGAAAGAACGTCATGCTGGTGCCCGGGGTCCCCTCCGCGTCGGCGAAGAAGAAGTGGTAGGTCCCGGGGTCGTCCTGGTTTATCGATCGCTTCACCAGCCGGAGCCCGAGCGTCTCGACCCAGAAGTCGAGGTTGCGCTGGGGGTCGCCGGCGACGCAGGTGACGTGGTGGATGCCCGGCGTGGGCGTCGGGTCTGCCATACGCTCCTTCGGGGTTCCAGGCCCTTGAGTGTGCGCTGACACCGGTGTTACCGGCCGCGTGCGCTCGGATCGCGGAGAGCGGCGGGGCGGGAACTCACCACCGACACGACTATCCGGCGCGGACGGTTGCGCCCGACATGGAGAAGAAGCGGGAGCTGACCAGCGTCGACCTGGCGGCCCTGGAGGGCGAACTGGGCCGCCACGTCGGCGCGAAGGTCGACAAGGCCTACCTCTACGACGACGACCTCCTGCGTCTGAAGCTGCGGGACTTCGAGCACGGCCGCGTCGAGTTGCTCGTCCAGGTGGGCGAACTCAAGCGGGCCTACGCCGCCGACCCGGCCCACGTCGCGGACGCCCCGGGCCGGCCGCCGGACTTCGCGATGATGCTGCGCAACCGGATCGAGAACGCCGAACTCGCCGCGGTCGAGCAGTTCGAGTTCGACCGCATCCTCGAGCTCACCTTCGAGCGCGGGGACGGCTCCACCCGGATCGTCGCGGAGCTGTTCGGCGACGGCAACGTCGCGGTGCTCGACGAACACGGCGACGTGGTCGACTGCCTGGAGACCGTCCGGCTGAAGTCCCGCACGGTCGCCCCGGGGGCGCCCTACGAGTTCCCCTCGGCGCGGTTCAACCCGCTGACCGTCGACCGGGAGGGCTTCCTCGCGCGGATGCGCGACTCGGACGCCGACGTGGTCCGGACGCTCGCCACCCAGCTCAACTTCGGGGGCCTCTACGGCGAGGAGCTGTGTACCCGGGCCGGCGTCGAGTACAACCTGCCCGTCGCGGAGGCGACCGACGAGCAGCTGCTCTCGGTGTACGACGCGGTCGACGGGCTGGCCGAGCAGCTCCGCTCGGGCGACCTCGACCCACGGGTGTACCACGAGTCCACCGGCGACGGGGACGACGACCGCCGCCGGGTCGACGTCACGCCCGTCCCGCTGGAGGAGTACGCCGGACTGGAGAGCGAGCGTTTCGACTCGTTCAACGCGGCGCTCGACGACTTCTTCCACAACTTCGAGGACGACGCCGGCGACGAGGGCGCCGGCGGCGGCCGGGAGCGGCCGGACTTCGAGTCCGAGATCGCCCGTACCGAGCGGATCATCGAACAGCAGGAGGGCGCCATCGAGGAGTTCGAGGCCGACGCCGCGGCCGAGCGCGAGAAGGCCGAGTCGCTGTACGCCGACTACGACCTGGTCGACGAGGTGCTCTCGACGGTGCGGGACGCCCGGGAGGGGGACACCCCCTGGTCGGAGATCGAGGAGCGCTTCGAGGAGGGCGCCCGGCAGGGGATCGCGGCCGCCGAGGCGGTCCGGCGCGTCGACGCCGGCGAGGGGACGGTCACGCTGCGAGTGGCCGACCGGGACGTCGAACTCGACCCCTGGCAGGGCGTCGAGCAGAACGCCGACCGGCTGTACACGGAGGCCAAACGGATCGAGGAGAAAAAGCAGGGCGCCCTGGCGGCGATCGAGGAGACCCGCGAGGAACTGGCGGAGATCCGCGAGCGACGGGACGCCTGGGAGGCCGAGGAGTCGGGGACGGCGGGCGGTGGGGCGGAGGCCGACGAGAGCGACGGGGACGAGCAGTCGGTCGACTGGCTCTCGGAGCCGTCGATCCCGATCCGGACCGGCGAGGAGTGGTACGAGCGGTTCCGCTGGTTCCACACGAGCGACGGGTTCCTCGTCATCGGGGGCCGGGACGCCGATCAGAACGAGGACCTCGTGAAGAAGTACCTGGAACGGGGCGACCACTTCTACCACGCCCAGGCCCACGGCGGCCCGGTGACGGTGTTGAAGGGGACCGGGCCGAGCGAGCCCACCCGGGAGGTCGACGTCCCCGACCGGAGCCACGAGGAGGCCGCGCGGTTCGCGGTGTCGTACTCGTCGGTGTGGAAGGACGGACGGTACGCGGGCGACGTCTACCGCGTCGACCCCGACCAGGTGTCGAAGACCCCCGAGAGCGGCGAGTATCTGGAGAAGGGCGGGTTCGCGATCCGCGGCAACCGGGAGTACTTCCGGGACGTGGCGGTGGGCGTCGCCGTGGGGATCACCTGCGAGGACGAGACCCGGGTGATCGGCGGGCCGCCGTCGGCGATCGAGGGGCGAGCCGAGACGAGCGTCCGCCTGGAACCGGGCCGGTACGCCCAGAACGACGCCGCCAAGCGGGTCTACCGCGAGCTGAAGTCCCGCTTCGCCGACGAGACGTTCGTCCGGAAGGTGGCCAGCCCGGACCTGATCCAGGAGTTCCTCCCGCCCGGCGGCAGCCGGATGGTGGACTGACTCCGCGGGCCATCGTTCCGCCGTCGGGTCGCTCGGTCCCGTCGTCGACGGCCGAATCGGTCGGGGTCCGCCGTCGTCGGCCGCTCCGTCGTCGCCGGCGCCCCCGGCCGGTCTCGGAGAGAAGGGCACTTGAGGGCCCGAGCCGGAGCCTGTGGTATGCGCATCGCCGACCGCGAGCAGCGAGCGGAGGGCCGCGAGCGGCTGACGGTCGTCCCCGAGACGCTCGACGACCTCTGGCACCTGACGTACGTGATCGAGCCGGGCGACCGGGTGTCGGGGGACACCACCCGCCGGATCCAGCGCAACGACGAGCAGCTGCGGGACTCGGGTGGCGAGCGCGAGCACATGTGGGTCGAGATCGAGGTCGACACCGTGGAGTTCGCGAAGTTCGCCAACCGGCTGCGCGTCGGCGGTCCGATCGTGCGCTGCTCGCGGGAGGACCAACTGGACTTCCACCACACGCTGAACGTCGAGCCCCGCACGGAGCTCGAGATCGAGAAGCGGTTCAAGCCCGACCAGGAGGAGCGCTTGGAGGAGGCCGTGAGCGCGACGGAGAACCCGGACGTCGCGGTCGCCACCGTCGAGGAGGGGGAGGCCCACCTCCACACGGTGGCCCAGTACGGCACGGAGGAGCGGGCGACGATCACTGCCACCACGGGCAAGGGGGAGTACGCCCGCCCGCGGGAGGAGCTGTTCGAGGAGCTGACCGACGTGCTCGTCCGCCAGGACGTCGACGCGTACATCCTGGCGGGGCCGGGGTTCACCAAGCGCGACGCGCTGGAGCACATCGAGGCCGGGGCCCCGGAGGTCGCCGAGCGGACGACCGTGGTGGACACGAGCGCGGTCGGCGACCGGGGGGTCCACGAGGTGCTGAAGCGTGGCGCCGTCGACGAGGTGCAGGAGGAGACCCGGATCGCCGAGGAGGCCGCGCTGATCGACGAGCTGATGGAGCGGATCGCCACGGGGGCGAAGGTGGCCTACGGGCCCGAGTCGGTCGCCGAGGCCGCGGAGTACGGCGCCGTCGAGGAGCTGCTGGTGCTCGACGAGCGGCTCAGGATCGAGCGCAGCGGCGAGGGCGAGTGGGACGTCGACGCCGACGAGATCGTCAGGTCCGTCGAGCAGCAGGGCGGCGACGTGACGGTGTTCTCCGGGGAGTTCGACCCCGGCCGACAGCTCTCCAACCTGGGCGGGATCGCCGCCCTGCTACGCTACCGTCTCACCTGAGACCGCCCCGTGGCGCCCCGCCGACCGCCGACTCCTTCTCACGTTCCAGGAGTCTATCCGACTGACGAGTAACCAGCTCGGCTGTCGAAACCGTTTTGCCGGCACGCGCTCTGTGTATGACAACCTGGGGGAACCGAGTGTCGTTCGAGGAACAGCCGGACTTCGCGCGGCAGGTGGCCGATCTGAACAAGTACGGCCAGGCGCTCAACCGGTGTGAGAGCGTCGAGGAGGTGGTGTCTCTGACCATCGAGGCCACCTCGATCCTCTTCGACGTGGCCCACGCCACCATCGTCGAGGTCCGGGACGGCGAACTGACGGTCGCACACAGCACGAACCCCCACCTGACGGCGGGGGACCCGCCCAGCGGCGTCGCCCGGGAGGCCTACGAGACCGGCGAGACGGTCACCGCCACGGGCCGGGCCGCACGGGCCGGTCCGGAGTCGGTCGCCACCCACGCGCTGGCGGTGCCGGCCCGGATCGTCGACGAGGTGACGGCGGTGCTGGTCGCGCGGACGACCGACGGCGAGCGGTTCGACGACGCGGCGGCCCGGCCGATGGAGATCCTGGCCTCCCACGCGGCGACTGCGATCAGCAACATCCGCTCGCGGGAGCGCTTAGAGCGGGCCCGCCAGGACCTGGCGGCGCGCAAGGAGACGATCCAGATGTACGACCGGCTCCTGCGTCACGACCTCGGCAACGACCTCCAGGTGATCGCGGGCTTCGCCGACGCGCTGGTCGACCGGGTAGACGACGACTTGACCGACCACGCGAGACGGATCCAGCGGTCGGCCCACGGCGCCGCCGACCTCATCGACCGGGTCGGCGACCTGGTCTCGACGCTGGAGGAGCAGGACGAGCCCGAACCCCGCGACCTCGACGACCTGCTCTCCGAGGTCGTCGGCGACGTCTCCGCGGGCTACGACACTCTCTCCGTCGAGTTCGACCCCGCCGACTTCGACTACCGCGTCTACGGCGGTAACCTGCTGGACTCCGTGTTCACGAACGTCCTCTCGAACGCCGCCGTCCACAACGACGGTCCCGTCGACGTCCGGATCTACGTCGAGACCCCGACCCCCGACGAGGTGGTCGTCGGCTTCGCCGACGACGGACGCGGCGTGGACCCGGCGGTCCGGGACCAACTGTTCGAGATGGGCGCGAAGGGTCCCGACAGCGACGGCACCGGGTTCGGGCTCGGGTTCGTCCGGGCGCTGGCCGAGAGCTACGGCGGCGGCGTCACCGTCCGCGAGAGCGCCCGCGGCGGCGCGGACTTCCGGGTGCGGCTGGAACGGGCCTGAACCGTTCCGTCTCGCCCCGTAGGATCGGGTCGGGGATCGGCCGGGACGGGACTCAGAGCTCCACGGTCAGCCCGTCGCGAGCGACCCGCACGTCATCCCCGTAGCGCTCTCCGATCGAGTCTAGCATCTCCTCGTGGCGCCCCTCGGTGTGGGGGTACAGGTGTGTGAGGTAGACCCGCCCGAGCGACGGGTCGGCGGCCGCCAGCGCGTCGCCCAGCCCGGACGGGGTCGGGTGGTTCGAGACGTCGACGTCGTCGGGGAACGAACAGTCGTGGACCAGGACGTCGGCGCCGTCACAGAACTCGACCAGTTCCGGGAACGGCTCCGTGTCGCCGCTGACCGCGACCGTCGCGTCCCCGGCCGTGAGCCGGTAGGCGAACGACCGCATCGAGTGCCGTCCCTCGAACCGGTCGCCCTCGAACCCCGCCAGCGAGAAGGGGCCGTCGAGGTCCCGCAGGGTCAGGTCGACCCGACCCCGCAGGTAGTCGTGGACGTCGAGCAGATCGGCCAGGAGTGCCGTGGTGCCGGGCGGCCCCGCGACCGAGAGGTGCTCCTCGCCGGCGAGCCAGCGGGCCTTCAGCAGCGGGAGCAGGTCGGCGACGTGGTCGAGATGGTGGTGGGTCAACAGGACGGTGTCGACGGCCTCGTAGCCGGCCTCGGTCCGCGCGAGCGAGCCGAGGACGCCGCTGCCACAGTCGACGAGCAGGCGGTCGTCGCCGTCCGCGAGCAACAGGCCGCTCTGTGCGCGGTCGCCGGTCGGCATCGCGGAGCCGGTGCCGAGAAACGCGAGCCGCATGCGAGCGGCGTCGTGTGGGAGGGCCAAAGCGCTGTCGTCAGCGGGTCACGTCGCGTCGCCGGCGGGGCGGGCGAGGCCACGGCGGCGAGCGGACCGGCGACGCACTCCCGGCTACGCGCGGCGGTATCAAAGGCGCTGTCCACGCTCAAAACGAGTTTGAGCGACCGGAACCCGTCGCCGTCCCTCTCGTCGGTCCGTCGGGCGGGTGGCGCGGGCGGGAGTCGGTCCCGCGGTAGGCCGGGGGTACCGGACCGGCCTCAGTTCCGGTAGAGGTAGACGACCGACACCATGGCGAGCGCGAACAGCCCGCCGAGGAAGAAGGCGACGCCGGGGTCGAGCCCGGCCGCTCCGCTCGCCGACGCCTCGGTCGCGATCTCGGTCCCGCGGGCGGCGAGTTCCGTGCCCGTCTCGGCCGGCGGCGTCCCCGTCGGGGCCGCGTCCGACGCCGCGGTGTCGGCGACGGGCGTCGCGGTCTCGGTCCGGACGGGCGTCCCCGTCGGGGTCGCGACCGCGCCGCCGTCGGTCGCCGGGGTGGCCGTGTCGACCGGCGTTCCGGTGGCGCCGGGCGTCGCCTCCGGGGCCGGCGTCCCCGTCGCGGTCCCGCCGACGTCCATCACGCCCGCGTCGCCGCCGTCGGTCGTCGTCGCCCCGTCGGCGGCGGTGGTGGTCTCCCGGGCCGTCGCCGTCTCCTCGCCCGCGTCCATGATACCGGCGCCGTCGTCCCCGCTCGTGGCGGTGACGTTCCCCGATCCGTCGGCGGCGTCGAGCGCGTCGCCGCCCCCGTCGCCGGTGTCGGCCGTGGTCTCTCCGCCCCCCTCGGCGAGCGAACCGGAGGAGGCTCCCCCGTCGGCGCCCTCCCCGGCCTGGACGCCGTCGGCGCCGCCGGCGCCGCCGGGTACCGCGAGGGGGAGCTGGTCGGCGAACCCCTGGACGGCGAGGCTCGCCAGCGCGAGCACGCCGACCCCGGGGAGCAGCCGCTTGACCAGCGCCTTCAGCGACTCCTTCCGGTCGCGGGTGCCCACGAACACCACCATCGGGTCCGGCGGCGGCTCGTAGACGTTCATCTCCTGGCCCTTCTCCGAGTAGCGGGTGCCCGCGACCGAGATCAGCTCGGCGTCCTCCAGGTTCTCCAGGTGGTAGGAGACCTTCTGGATCGACATCCCCAGCCGGTCGGCGATCTCGGAGGGCGTGCCCGGCTCGGCGTAGATGGCGTTGAGGACCTCGCGGGCCGTCTCGGAGGACAGCACCTCGAACACCTCGGAGACGTCCTCGTCGACCCCGACGACCCGCAGTTCGCCCTCCTGTGAGCTGCGGGCCTCGGGACCCTGCGTCGGCAACAGCGACATACACGGCCTTCGTCGCCCCCTCCGTAATAACTCCGCGAACCCTCAAAGCGGGTTTTGAGCGATCCGGTCGAGGATCAAAGCCGAGCCTGCCCGTCCGGACCGGTGGTCGAAACGGGGTTCGAACGATCCCGGTCCGGCGGACTCAGAGCGGGACCGACGTCGACAGGTCCCCGCGGCGGTCCGTCGGGACCGGACACGCCGGCGGCCGGACGGCGGCCGACGGGAGGTGGCCCCGCTCGGCGAGTACGGCCTTGACGGCGGCGGCGAAGTCGTGCTCCACGAGGACGTCGACGGTCGGGTCGATCCGGCCCAGTTGGAGGTCCCGGGCACGGTCGAGGTCGCTCTCGGCGACGGCGTCGGCGAGGGCGTTCATGGTCGAGGGGTCGAAGTGCGCCACGGCGACGATCCCGCCGTCGGCGCCCATCGCGAGCGCCCCCGTGAACGCGCTGCCGCTGCCGACGAACGTCTCGAACGACTCGGGCGTGCGCCGGAGCACGCGGTCGAGATAGCCCAGGTCGCCGCTGGAGTCTTTGATCCCGGCGACCCCCTCGCGGTCGGCCAGCGCGGCGACCGCGTCGACCGGGAGTTCGACGCCGGCGGCGGGGGGCATGTTGTAGAGGTAGATCGGGAGCCCGGCGTCCGCGAGGACGGCGTCGTAGAACCGCTCGTAGCCCGCCGCGCTCGCCTGGCCCCCGTAGTACGGCGCGACGACCATGGCGGCGTCCGCGCCGGCGGCCCCGGCCGCCCGGAGTCGCTCGCGGACGTCCGCGGGCGCGGTGCCGCCGGCGCCGGCGATCACGCGGGCGTCGCCGGCGGCCTCGACGACCGTCTCGACGACGGCGTCGCGCTCCGCGCCGGACAGCGCGGCGAACTCGCCGGTGGTCCCGCAGGGGACGACCCCGTCGAGACCCGCGTCGACGAGCCGTCGCGTCAGCGTCGCCAGCGCGTCGTGATCGACCCGTTCCCCACCCGCAGCCAGCGGCGTCACGATCGGACACAGCACGTCGTGTGACTGACCCATGTCGCCTCACTGGGAACCCCCTCGGTTATGTGTTGTCGTCCCGGCGGGCAGAACCCCTAAACGCGGACGGTCCCACGGTGACGGTGATGGACGCACGCGAGCTGTTGGCGTCGACGGACCCGCCGTTCGACCCCGAGACGGTCGGGATCGACGACGCGGACGTGCTGGAGCGGTTCGCGCCGGCCGTCCGGGAGTGGTGGGTCGAGCGGTTCGGCGAGTACGTGCCCGAGAACGGGGGCTTGTTCACCCCCCCACAGAAGGAGGCCGTGCCGCTGATCTCCGAGGGGGAGAACGCGCTGGTCGCCGCGCCCACCGGCTCGGGCAAGACCCTCTCGGCGTTCGCCGGGATCATCAACGAACTGTTCGAGCGCGACCGGGACGGGGGACTGGACAACTCCGTCTACTGTCTGTACGTCTCCCCGCTGAAGTCCCTGGCCAACGACATCCACCGCAACCTGGAGGTCCCCCTCGACGGGATCGCCGAGAAGCTCGACGACCGGGGCGAGAACGTCGAGATCCGCCACGCGATCCGCCACGGCGACACCAGCGACAGCGAGCGCCAGCGGATGCTCGAGGTCACACCGCACATCCTCAACACGACGCCGGAGACGCTGGGAATCCTGCTGAACAGCCCGAAGTTCCGCGAGAAGCTCCGCACCGTCGAGTACGTCGTGGTCGACGAGATCCACAGCCTCGCCGAGAACAAGCGCGGCACCCACCTGTCGGTCTCCTTAGAGCGTCTGGAAGCGTTGGCCCACGGTTCGCCCACCCGCATCGGCTGCTCGGCGACCGTCGAGCCCCTGGAGGGGATGGCGGAGTTCCTCGTCGGCCGCGAGACGCCGCGTGGCCCGCCGCGGGACTACGAGATCGTCGACGCCCGCTTCGCCCGCGAGTTCGACATCGAGCTGACCTGTCCGACCGACGACCTGATCGACACGCCGCCGGAGGTCGTCAACGACCGGTTCTACGACCGGCTCCACCGGCTGATCGGCGAGCACACCAACACGCTCGTGTTCACCAACACCCGGTCGGGCGCCGAGCGGGTGCTCCAGAACCTC
>CAZMWG010000005.1:0-17934 GCA_964569925.1 uncultured Halobacteriales archaeon
ACTTCCCGGTCGACGGGGAGATGCAGGCCGACACCGCCGTCGTCGAGGACATCCTCGGGGGCACCTACGAGTTCTCGGAACTGGACGAGCCCGCGAACGTCCTCGTCTTCCCCGACCTGGAGGCCGGCAACATCGGCTACAAGCTCCTCCAGCGGCTCGGCGGCGCCGAGGCGATCGGTCCGATGCTGGTCGGGATGGACAAGCCCGTCCACGTCCTCCAGCGCGGCGACGAGGTCAAGGATATCGTGAACCTCGCCGGCGTGGCGGTCGTGGACGCACAGGAGTAGGACCGCGGCGGCGGTGTTTTCGCCCACGTTTTGCCCGGCCCGGCGCGAGCACCGCGAGTGCCCCCGTGGCCCCGGTGAGAACGAGCGTCCGGCGAGGACGAGCGGGGCCTAGTCGCTGGCCCCGCCCCGCTCGGCGCGGGACGGCGGCAGGACGCGGTCGGGCGTGTCGGGCGACTCCGGGAGCACACAGCGGTCCGGTTCGTCGTTGACGTGGGCGTACCGGCCCGGCGAGTTCGCGAGCGGGTGGGCCGGGTTGACGTCGCCGGCGATCCTGGCGGCCCGGACGGCGTCGAACCCGCGCAGACGGGCCTTGATCCCGCGCCAGTGGAGGCCGGTCGCCTCCGGAACCCGGACCCGACGGGGCTCGAACCCGGCCTCGCCGGCGGCCAGCGTCGTCGCGTTCACGTTGGCGGCGAGGTCGTCGTGGTCGATGAGCAGGCCCACGCTCGCCGAGGGGGGTGCCCGGGTCGCGAGCACGTCGAGTCCGAGGTGCAGCGCCCGGTACTCGGCGACGTTGTTGTTCGGCACCCTCCCCTGGGGTACCGAGAGCCGCGCGACGCGCTCGCCGTCGCGGGTCTCGATGACGACCCCGAGGCCGCCGCCGGACTCCCGATAGGAGCCGTCGGTGGCCAGGTAGAAGTCCCGATGGTGGGTGCGCGGCGGGTGCGCGATGTGGGGCGTGGGCGACTCGTCGAACAGGTCCCGTAGTGACGGCCGGCCGTAGGCGGCCATACCTCCGCTTTATTCCCGGGACGAATAAAGGTCCGGGTGGAACGGACCCTCGGACCGGGAACCGCGCCGTCCGGTGACGGGACGGGGCACGGTTCGACCCAGCGAGGGCGGTGTCCGGGAGATGGCCGAGCGCGGGACGGCGACCGGGCGGGGGGACCGACGGTACGGTGGTCGGGAACGGTGACGACCGGCGCGCGAGGAGATCGGATCGTGTGACGCGAGACGGCCGGACGAGCGAGAGGATTCCCCGGTCACGAGGGAACGAGGCTCTCCGGTCGAGCGTCGAGCGAGGGTCCGCCGCCGGTCACTCGCTGAGGTACGAGTGACCCAACAGCAGGGCGACGACGTTCGCGCCGAGCAGGATCAGGAAGGCGGTGATCGCCGTCGTGTCCGACAGTCCCGTGAACAGCAGCGGGACGTAGAGGAAGGGCAGCGCGACGGCGAGCCAGAAGGCGACGGCACGCAGCGGCGCCAGGATCGTTCTCGTCACCTGTTCGATCGACTCGCGACCGTCGACGGCGGGCAACAGGTCGGAGCGGGAGGGCCGGGGCATCGACATCTACCTCTCACGAGGAGCGGTACCAGCATATAACCGGCCGAGCCTTCGGGACGTTTCGGCGATTTTTACCCCTCCTCCGTGGCCGGCCGATCGTTTTATGCCGGCCCGAGACCGACGGAGACCTTTCACGACGCTCTCTCGGTCGGTCTCGCGGCCGTCTCGCACCCCCTTCCGCGTGGACGGCTCGTTCCCGGCCACAGGGACCGCATACGGCCGGTCGGTGCACAGCGGTTTTCAGTCCCGGGGGGTAGTGTGGACGTGCGATGAGCAAGAGCCCCTGGCCGGGCTCGTCGCTCGCCGCGTGACCGACGTGGAGAGCGGGTTCGGCCGGCTCGCCGGCTGTGGGCCGCCCCGGCGACACCGCGGGCGGTCACGCTGACCGGCACCCGGTTCGCGCGCCGCCCCCAGCCGTGCGCGGACCGTTCTCAGTGTCTCTCGGGCTCGCCCCGAGCGCCGGGCACCCCCGGTGCCCGGGTTCCGGCCGACGTTCCGGACTCGAACGGTTCCTCCGGCACCCGCGGGTGTGGCGCGTGGTCCGTCCCGGCAGCCGACCGACACGAGCCGTCGAACCCACGCGATGCACGCACGCCCGACACGACAGCGACAACCGACCAGCCAGCGAACAGCCCGCCGACGCACCGACCGCCGCCGACGCGCCGGCGGTCGAGACATCGATCACCGGCGCGCCGGCCGCCGACACACCGACTACCGCCGAACAGCACACCGACACACCGCTCACGGCCGCCCCGTCGCCCGACCTGACACGCCCGCCCTGCCGGTCCGACGACGGCCTGCCGACGGTCCGCCCGGACGGCGGCGTCGGCGGACCGGGAGTCCGGCGAGGGACCCGCCGCCCGGAGAACCCGCGCGGTCGTCGGCCCGGGGAGGTGGGCCGACGTGACCGCGCCGCCGGCCGCCCGCGAGGCGGCCCTCGTCCTGGACGCTCGCGTCGGGACCGGGCCGGACCGCTACCGGTTCCGGACCGCCGACGGGGTGGTCTCGCCGGACTCGTTCCGGAGCGCCGAACTGCTCGCCCTGGAGGAGGCCTGGAGCGCCGACGGTCGGGTGCTCGTCCCCCAGGCCGGCTACGGCGTCGTCGGGGCCGTCCTCGCGGCGACCGCCGACGTGGTGTCGACCGAGGCCAGTGCCCGCGCGGCCCGGCTCTGTCGAGTGAACGCCCGTCGGAACGGCGTCGACACGACGGTCGAACTCCTGGCGGACCTCGGCTCGCTCGACGGTACCTTCGACGCCGCCGTCTACGTCCCGAAGCCGTACACGGCGACCGCTGTGGGGAAGCGCCGCGCCGCCGACGCGCTCGCGGCCCTCCGTCCCGGCGGCCGACTCCTCCTGGCCGGTCGCGACCGCGACGGCCTCGCCCGGTACGAGAGGGCCCTGCGTGCGCTCTGCGCTCCCGTCGACGAGCGCCGGTCGGCGGGGGACGACCGGCTGCTCGCGGCGACGCGCCCGGAGACCGTCGACCCGCCGCCGTTCGTCGAGCCACGGACCCTCTCCCCGACCGTCGGCGGGGTCGAACTGTCGCTGCGGAGCGTCCCGGGGCTGTTCTCGGCCTCGGGGCTCGACCGGGGCACGCGGCTGCTCGCGGAGACGGTCACGCCCGCGGACGGCGAGCGCGTGCTCGATCTGGCCTGTGGCTACGGCCCGCTGGGCGTCCACGCCGGCCTCGCCGCCGACGTCGACCTCGTCCTCTCCGACGACGACCGGGTCGCGACCCGGTCGGCCGAGTGCTCGCTGCGGGCCGCCGGCGTGGACGGGCGGGTCGTCACCGCGGACTGTGCCCGCGGCGTCTCGGGTCCGTTCGACCGCGTGCTCTGTAACCCGCCGACCCACGCCGGCGACGGGGTGCTCGCGGACCTGTTCGCCGGCGCGGCCGACGTCCTCGCCCCCGACGGCCGGCTGGACTTCGTCCGCCACCGCGCGCTCTCGCTCCGTCGACACCTCGACCGCTTCCGCGTCGAGCGCCGGACCGTCGGCGAGGAGCACGCCGTCCTGTCCGCGCGCCCGCGAGACTGAGACAGAGATCGACCTACGAGAGGAGTCGGCCCAGGGTCGCGACCGCGGGCCGCAGAAACCGGGAGCTTCAACACGGATCCGCGACGACGTGCGAGCATGAGCGAGACGCTGGAGCGGTACTGTCCATCCTGCGAGGAGTACCGGACGTTCTGGCAGGTGGCCAACACGGAACTGCACCTCGGGACGAAGGTGAAGTGGCGCTGCTCGGAGTGTGACCACGGGTTCGTCCGGATCGACGGCGAAGTGGACACCGGCGCGACCGGGTGACGGCCCGGGGACGACCCGCGACGACCGCGGGGTCCAGCCCCACCTCGTCCCGCCGGGATAGGGTGCGTATATAGCCGTGTAGAGACGACTTAGCAGCGGTTTTACCTGGGGGGTGGCTGGTCCCGTCCATGACGGGGACCGTCCGAGACGGGGACGACCCGACCGCCGACGACCGGTCGACGGCGTCGAACCGCCAGCCGATCGATCTCCGACTCGCGGTGGTCGAGTACGCCGACGGCGCCGACCGGTGTACCGTCTACCCGCCCGAGCGCAGCGGGGTCAAGCGGACCACGACGTGGCTGAGCGTCGACCGGGCGGTCGTGTGCGACCTCGGGGAGATGCGGTGACCGGGGCCGTCGGTCGGCGTGTGGCCCACCACCGGGGTTTTTATGCCGAGTGACACGTAGGAACGATCGATGGCCATCGAGGTGCTCGTCGTCGACGAGGACGAGAGCGTGCTCGAGATCACCGAGGCGTTCCTGGGCCGACAGGACGGGCTCGTCGTCACGACCGAGACGGACGCCCGCCGTGCCCTGGAACGGGTCTGTGCCGGCGAGTTCGACGCCGTCGTCAGCGACCTCAGCATGCCCTCCCTGAGCGGGACCGAACTGTGCGACCGGGTCCGGGCCGACCGGGGCGGGATACCCTTCTTCGTGTTCACGGGCCGGGACCGCGCGGAGTTCGCCGACGAGGCCGACGCCGCCGGCGTCACCGGCGTCGTCCGCAAGGGCACCGGCACCGAACAGTACGAGACGCTGGCCGAACGGATCCGGGCGTCCGTCTGATCTCACCCGCTCGCCGGCGGTCGCCGACGACACCGCGACCGTCGCCGACCCGACACTGCGAGCCCGCTCGTGGTCCGGGACGGTCGTCGTCCGGATCGGTGCCGCCGTCGCGTTCGGGGTCGCCGGGCCGCGGGAACCGTCGCCGGCGGCCGGTCACAGCAGCCGCCGACCGATCGTCCGGGCGAAGACGGCGCCCTCGCCCGCCACGCCCCGCAGCGTGTACCGCGACCAGTACAGCTCACAGACCCCCCAGACCAGCCCGCCGCTCATGAACAGCGCGGCGAACGCCAGGTCGCTGAACCGGACCCACGTCGGCGCGAGGTACAGCAGCGAGTTCGTCGCCACGGGCGGGACGAGGTCCTTGGCCGTCATCCAGAGCCGGTCGGTCGGGAGGTCGGTGGCCCGGCCGCCGCCGGCCGTCGCCCGGCCGCCCGCGCTCTCGGCCCCGGTGCCCAGCCGCTCGGCCTCGTAGGGGAGCGCGACGTGGGCCGACCAGCGCGCCCGGCCGCCGGGGCCGACCTCGACCACCCGGTCGCCGTGAGAGTCGGTGACCAGCGTCGCGCCGTCGGGGAGCCGGTCGGCGTCGCGGGGCCACTGGAGGCGGGCGTCCCGCCAGTGCCAGGTGCCCTCCCAGCCGTCGCCGGTCCGGCGGAACTCCTCGACCCGGGTGTTCTCGGAGTCGGCGACCACCACCGCCGGGCCGCCCCGGTCGGCGGGGATGTAGTCGGGGTTGTGCTGCTCGAAGAGGGTCCCGTAGTCGTCCTCGGCGCCCAGCGTCCACGTCCGGTCCAGCGTCGCGGTGCCGTTCTCGACCGAGAGAAAGATCACCGAGTCCATGTTGCGGACGCTGACCATCACCCGGCCGTCCGGGAGCAGTTCGACGTCGTTGATGTGGGTCCAGTCCGTGGGCGGCCCGCCGACCGACCGGTTCCACCGGCTCTCGGCCTCCCAGCGCCAGGCGACGTCGCCGGTCCGCGTGTCCACGGCGTACACCGAGTCGCCGGCGATGTCGGCGATCAGGAGGTGGGTGTCGTCGAGCCGGTCGACGTCGTGCCACCGGGAGTTGTGGATCCGGGGGGTGGTCTCGGCGTACACCGTCTCCCGGGCGCCGCTCGTGAGGTTGGCCCGGACGACCACGTTGCGGGTACACCGCTCGGCGCCGGCCGGGCAGTCCTCGCCGGTGCGGTGTTCGGCGGCGACGAACTCGACGGTGTAGCGGCCGCCGACGGGGTCGACGTCGAAGTAGCTCCGGTAGCGGTCCTCGTAGTGGAGGACGGTGCCGTTCGGGAGGAAGGCGGCGAGTTCGGCCCGCTCGTCGGAGATGGAGAACCCCTGCGTGGCGACGACGGTCACGCCCCGGTCGTCGGTCGCGGCGTCGACCCGGTCGGCCGACCAGGACTCGCCGGGGAGCTGGCGCTCGCTCGCGGCGTCGAACCGCTCGTCGACGGCCACCGGGCCGCCGGGGGTGGCGACGCCGCTGGCGACGAACGAGCCCACCACCGCGACGCCGGAGAGGGCGATGGTCGTCAGGAGGAGAGCACGGAGGGCCCAGCGGGAACGGGGGTCCGTCACGCTACCAACTCTGCGAGCAGCCGGTTAAACGTCTTGTGACCAGCGGGGCGGACGGGCGCCGAGACGGGCGTTCACCCGCCCTCCCGGACGTCGAGACAGTCGCCGTCACAGAAGTGCTCCGTCCGGACCGCGCCGTCCTCGATCCGGGTGCGGACCCGGTGGTCGGGCGAGGCCACGATGGGCTCGCCACAGACGGCGCAGTCCGGCGCCTCGGCCTCGTCGACGTCCTCCGCGTGATCGGACGTGGGATCGACCATTGCCCCGTCGTCTGCACGGCACGCTCCTTAATCTTCCCACATCGGCCGGGGCGCCCCGGTCGACGGGGCGGCGACGGTACCCGCGGCCCCCCGGTCTCCGCGTCGACGACGGCCGCCGGCGACCTGCTCACCGGTCCCGGCTGACGGACTCGCCGGGGTCGGTCCTGGCGTCGGCGGACAGCACCACGCCGGGGTTGAGGCTCGTGTTCACCCCGGTCTTGACCGCGTCGCCGGCCACGACGCCGAACTTCCGGCGACCGGTCGAGACGCGCCGTCCCTTCACCGTCATCCGGACGTCGTTCTCGTCGTGTCTGAGGTTCGCGACCTGCGTGCCGGCCCCGAGGTTCACGTCCCGTCCCAGGATGCTGTCGCCGACGTAGGAGACGTGCGGGACCGCGGCCCCCTCCATCAGCACGCTGTTCTTGATCTCGACGCCGTGCCCGACGTGGGCGTCGGGGCCGATCAGCGTCGCCCCGCGGACGTAGGCGTTCGGGCCGACCTCGGCGCCCGAGCGGACCAGCGCCGGCCCCTCGATCACGACGCCGGACTCGACGGTCGCCCCCGCCTCGACGGTCACGACCCCCCGGAGGTCGGCGTCCGGGTCGACGTGGCCCTCGACCATGCCGTCGAGTTCGCCCAGTTGCCACTCGTTGGCCTCCAGTAGCTCCCACGGCCGGCCGACGTCAAGCCACCGGTCGAGTTCGACCGCGGTCGTGGTCGTCTCGTCGATGGTCGCCGAGACGGTGTCGGTGATCTCGTACTCGCCGCGCTCGCTCTCGGGCACGTCCAGGTACTCCAGGGCGATCTCCGGGAAGACGTAGGCGCCGGCGTTGGCGAGGTTCGACGGCGGCCGGGCGGGCTTCTCGACGATCCCCGTCACCCGATCGCCGTCGGTCGACAGCACCCCGTAGTTCGTCGGATCGGGGACGCGGTAGGCGGCGATCCCGGGGCCGACCTCGAACAGTTCGGCGATCGCCGCCGGGTCGTAGAGGTTGTCGCCGTTCAACACCGCGAACTCGCCCTCGATCCGGTCGCGGGCCTCGCGGACGGCGTCCGCGGTGCCCCGCTGGTCGGGCTGGACGACGAACTCGACCGGGACCCCCCGGTAGCTGTCGCCGAAGTGGTCCCGGACGTCCTCGCTCTCGTAGCCGACGACGAACAGGAGCTCCGAGGCCCCGGCGTCGACGGCCGCGTCCGCCGTGTGTGCCACCAGCGGCCGGTCCGCGACCGGCAACATCGGCTTCGGTCGCCGCTCGGTCAGCGGCCGCATCCGAGTCCCCTCGCCCGCCGCCAGGATGACAGCTTGCATACACTCGCCGTCGAAGCCCCCGCGTATATCGGTACCGGCTCCCCCGGTGCCCGACAGCCCGGTAGCTCCGCCGCCCTCCGGTCGACCGCCGTTCCCGCCGCTCTCAGGGCTCGACCGCCGGGAGTCGGCTCCGTCGACCGATCACCGGACCGGCGCGGCGGTCACGGCCCAGTGTCTCCCGCGGTGGCGCACGAGCCCGCGGTCCTCCGGGCGGGAGAGCGCCACGCGGACGCTCCCCTGGGGGACGCCCGTCGCGGCCACGATCTCGGCCGGCGTGAACGCGAACGCCGGCCGCTCGACGAGGAAGGCGAGCACGGTGTCGCCGTGGGTCACGCCCGGCCGCCGGTCCCGGGCCGGGTGTTCCGACGCCCGCTTGAACGCCGCTATGTCGGTCGGCATACCCGAAGCTACGCCGGTCTCCGTCCTGGCGTTGCCGACCCTCGTGGGCATCGCGGTCTCCCGGCGAGCGCGGCGTATCGCCGTCGGCGCCGCTCCCGGGAGAGCGTCGGAGGAGTGCTCGCTCGGGGATTTGAACCCCGGTCATCGGCTC
This sequence comes from uncultured Halobacteriales archaeon, assembly GCA_964569925.1. GTDB lineage: Archaea > Halobacteriota > Halobacteria > Halobacteriales > Haloarculaceae > CAZMWG01. The sequence goes on from CAZMWG010000005.1 coordinate 8,350, forward strand.
GAAAGGCCAATATGATTGGCCGGACTACACCAAGCGAGCCCGCGTCGGACGGTCGGCGCGACGGCACTTAAACTCGTCTCTCCGGAGTCGCCTCAGGCCGACCGGACGCCGCGGAACTCGAAGCGGGCGCCGCCCGCCTCGCTGCCCGTCAGCGAGACCCGCCAGCCGTGGGCGTCGGCGATCTCCTCGACGATCGTCAGCCCGAACCCGGTGCCCGCGCTCTCCGTCGTGTAGCCGTAGTCGAACACCTCCTCGCGGTCCTCGGGCGGGATCCCGGGACCGTCGTCGGCGACGTAGAACCCCTCGCCGTCGTCGGTCCGGCCGACCCGCACCGCCACCCCGGGACCGGCGTGGGAGACGGCGTTGTCGAAGAGGTTCTCGAACAGCGTCGTGAGGCGGCTGCGGTCCGACATGATCGTCCCGACGTCGTCGTCGACCGCCAGGGTCGCTCCGGGGTTGCCGGCGGTCGACCACGCCGCCCGGACGACCGCCGCGAGGTCGACCCGCTCGGGCTCGGTGACGCGGTTGCCATCGCGGGCCAGCGTCAGCACGTCGTCGATGAGCTCCTCCATCCGCTCCAGGGCCCGCTTGACCGGCTCGATCTGGTCCGAGTCCGACTCCTCCTCTACCAGCCGGATCCGGCCCATCGCGACGTTCAACGGGTTGCGGAGGTCGTGGCTGACGACGGAGGCGAACCGCTCGATGCGCTCGTTCTGTCGCTCGATCTCCTCCCACCCCTCGATGCGCTCCGAGAGGTCCGCGATCGTGCCGACGTGGTACACCGTTCCGTCGACCTCGATCGCCGTGGTGTGGGTCTCGACGGGGACCTCGTCGCCGTCGCCCCGCCGGTGGACGGTCTCGCGACGGCGGGTCTCGCCCACGTCGAACGACTCCCAGTAGCCGTCGAACTCGTTGACCCGCACTAGCGGGTTGACGTCCCAGACGTGCGAGGTCGAGAGGTCACCGCGGTCGACGCCCACCAGGTCGGCGTACGCCCGGTTGACGTAGACGAAGGCCCCGGAGGCGTCGTAGACGCCGACGCCGACGCCGACTCCCTCGACGGCCTCGCGCAACAGTTCCGCGTCGACACCCCCGTCGGCGAGCGCTCGACCGACGGCGGCGACCGCTGTCGCCCGTTCCCCGGCGTCGGTCCCCCTCCCGGGCGACCCTCCCGCGCCGACCGTGTCTCGTTGGTCTCGTGTCATGGCGACCCCAGGCCTCGACGGCGTGTTCTGTCGTTCTTCGGCGCGCAAGAACAAAAGTCACCCTACTCGCCGGCGACCCGCGCGGCCGACGTCGCCGTCCTGCCGGGCGGTCCGCGCCCGACGATCGGTCCTACTTCCCCTCGAACTCCGGCTCCTCGTCGCTCACGAACGCGGTGACCCCCTCCATCAGGTCCTCGGTCCCGAACACGTGGCCGAAGGCCTGTGCCTCGACCTCCAGGCCGGCCTCCGTGTCGTCCCGGCCGGCCAGCATCGCCCGCTTGGCCAGCCCCTGGGCGATCGGCGGTCCGGCGGCGAGGTCACGGGTCAGCTCCAGCGCCCGCTCGTCGAGTCGCTCCCCGGGGACCACCTCGTTGACGAAGCCGTAGTCGGCCATCGTCTCGGCGTCGTACCGGTCGGCGGTGAGGATCACCTCGCGGGCGCGGCTCTCGCCGATCAGGTGTTTCAGCCGCTGGGTGCCGCCCCAGCCCGGCAGCAGGCCGAGGTCGAGCTCGGGCTGGCCGAACTCGGCCGCCTCCGCGGCCACCCGGAGGTCCGCACACGCCGCGAGCTCCATCCCGCCGCCCAGCGCGTACCCCTGGACGGCCGCGACCACCGGCGCCGAGCAGGTCTCCAGGGCGGCGAACGTCTCCTGGCCGGTCCGCGAGAGCTCGAGCGCGTCCAGGGGCGCCGCGTCGCTCGCCATCGACTGGACGTCCGCGCCCGCGGAGAACGCCCGGTCGCCGGCCCCGACCAGCAGGATCGCCCGCGCGTCGTCGTCCTCGTCCAGCCGCTCGACGACATCGCCGAGCTCCTCCAGCATCGTCGAGCTCACGGTGTTCATCCGGTGGGGTCGGTCCAGTTCGACCCGGACGACGTCGCCGTCCAGCCGTTCGACGGCCAGGTCCTCGTAGTCGAACTCCTCTCGCCCGTCCGCGCCGTCGTCGCTCCCGTCGGCGTGGAACCCGCCGGCCGCGGCGGCCCCGCGCAGCCCCTCCGAGACCGCGTAGCGCCCGGCGCCGGTCGTCTCGGCGGCCGTCTCCAGGGTCTCGATCAGTGCGTCGATCCCCGCGTCGTCGGCCATCCGCGCCGGCCCCTCCGGGAAGCCGGCGCCCAGCTTCACCGCCTCGTCGACGTCCGCGACCGGCGCGACGTCGTTCTCGCGGAGCTTGCCGACCTCGTTGGCCATCACGGCGAGCAGACGACGCTCGATCGCCTCGGTCCCGGCGTCGGGCGGGATCTCGACGCCGCCGTCCCCGTAGTCGTAGAACCCCTCGCCGGTCTTCCTGCCCAGCCGCTCTTCCTCGACGGCCTCGACCAGCATCGGACAGGGCTCGTAGGTCTCGCCCAAGATCTCGTGCATGTACTCCAGCACGTGGAGGGTGACGTCGTTGCCGACCTGATCGCCCAGCTCGAAGGCTCCCATCGGCAGGCCCATGTCGAACTTGGCGGTGGCGTCGACCTCGGCGATCGTCGCCTCGCCGGTCTCCACGAGCCAGCAGGCCTCGTTCATCAGCGGCACCAGCACCCGGTTGACGACGAACCCCGGCGAGTCCTTGCGCACCCGCACCGGGGTCTTGTCGAACGCCTCGGCCAGCGACTCGATCGCCGACAGCGTCGCCTCGCTGCTGTGGGCCCCCGAGATCACCTCGACCAGCTCCATCCGCACCGGCGGGTTGAAGAAGTGCATCCCGCAGAACCGGTCGGGCCGGTCGGTCACCTCCGACAGCGCCGTGATCGAGAGGCTGGAGGTGTTGGTCGCCAGGATCGCCTCCTCGGGGGCGTACTCGTCGACCTCCTCGTACACCTCCCGCTTGATCTCCATCCGCTCGGGGACCGCCTCGATCACCACGTCGGCGTCGCCGACGGCGGTCTCCAGGTCCACCAGCGGCTCGACCCGCTCCAGGGCCGCGTCGGCCGCCTCGTCGCCGATCCGTCCCTTCTCGGCGAGCTTCCCCAGCGACCACTCGATCTGGTCGTACCCCTCCCCGACGAGCTCCTCGTCGATGTCCCGCAGACGGACGTCGTAGTCCGCCAGCGCGGCCACCTCGGCGATCCCGTGGCCCATGCTGCCGGCGCCGAGCACCGCAACCGTCTCGATCTCCTCGAACTCCATACGTGAGGCTCTCCCGGACGCCGTTTCAACGTTTCTCTCGGTCCGAAACCCCGAGACCGTTTCCGCCCGACGGCGGACCGATCGGCCGGCCCGCGACGGGTCCGACCGGAACGCGACCCGCCGGGTCGGCGTCGGGCGAGACCCCCGCACCCGCGAACGCAACGCTTCCGTCGCCGGTGGCCCGAGGGGCGGGCGTGAGCGACCGAGAGGAGGGACCGGGCCGGAGCGAACGGGATGCGGGGCCCCACGAGACGCTGCGCGAGGACCCGGACCTGGGACCGCTGGTCGCCGAGCACGGCGAACTGACCGTCGAGCCCGCCGGGTCGTTCTTCGAGCGGTTCGTCGTCTCGATCCTTCGCCAGCAGGTGTCGATGGCCGCCGCGGCGGCCGTCCGCGAGCGACTGTTCGACGCCGTCGAGGTGACTCCCGCCGGCGTGCTGGCGGTCGACGAGGGGACGCTGCGCGACGCGGGACTCTCCCGGCAGAAGGCGCGGTACGTGCGGAACGTCGCCCGGGCCTTCGAGGAGCGCGACTGGAGCAGGGAGCGGTTCGCCGGTCTCGACGACGACGCCGTCCGGGCGGAACTGACGGACGTCACCGGCGTCGGCGAGTGGACGGCGGACATGCAGCTGCTGTTCTCGCTGGGCCGCGAGGACGTGTTCCCGGTCGGCGACCTGGGCGTCCGGAAGGCGATGAGGCGGGTCGTCGATCCCGGCCTCGACCGCGAGGGGATGGTCGAGCACGCCCGCCGGTGGGCGCCCTACCGTAGCTACGCCACCCTGTACCTCTGGCGGACCGAGGACTGAGGACGGGCGAGACGGCGCTCGGACGAGTGATGCGGTGTTCGGACGAGCGATCGTGTACCAGGAGACTGTGGCATCGAAAGCCCTCGTGAGGTTGCGGTCCCGCGGCTCGCTGCGCTCCTCGGCCGTCGGCCTGCGGTGTCTGCTCACGGGCTATGGCCCGTTCGCACGGGCCGAGGCGGCCTCTCCGAGGCCGCCTCGCGGCTTGCGTCGCCGGGCTTGTGCAACCACACTCGCTCTTTCGGTCCACCAGGGTGTGGATGGTTCGGCAGGCGAATCGCGCCGGACGGGCGGGCGAGGCTCTCTGGGGGTTCCCCGGCGGCACTCTCCGAACGGAGGAAGGATCCGTCACGGAACCCCGGGGCGTGCCGAGGACTCTCGGTGCCCCGTGACCGATTTCCCCTCCCGCATCCGAACACCGTCGCGGATGGGCCACGAGGGTTTTTACGACAGCCGGACCGAACTACGGCGACGCGTGTCGACAAGGCTACACCCCGTCGACGGGGGGACGCGGCGGTGACCGACCACGCGAGCGAACGGGACCGGGACGGAACGTCCGACGAGCGGCGCCCCGAACCGGGATCGGACGCGTCGGGTCGGGACCCGGACGCCGACCCCGGTCCGGAGGCGGGGCGCGACCGCGAGCGGGCGGCCGGCGGGGGCCGGGACCGCGACTACGTCCGGGCGGGGCTCGCGGCGCTGGCGCTGCTGGCGGCGCTGCTGGCCGCGGCGACGCTGCCGGCGCTGTCGCCGTCCGGGACCGCGAGTCCGGCGGAGTCGCTGGTGCCGGCGCCGGACGGCTCGGTCGGCGGCGGGGTCGGCGCCCCGGGGGCGAGCGGTCTGGGGGCGCTCGACCCCGGCACGAGCACGAACGTCGGCGGCGACCTGGCCGAGAGCGCGCTCCGGTCGCGATCGTCGGCGCTTCACTTCGTCGCCCGTAGCTCCGGCCCCGAGTACTGGCGGACGGGGGCCTACGACGCCTACACGGGCGAGGGGTGGGAACGGACCGTCCCGCCGGGCGACCGCGAGCTACCGCTACGGGCCGCGGACGGCTCCGGACCCGGCAGCGCCGGCGAGTCCGTCGACTACCGGGTGCGGCTCAACCGAACCGCGCGGGCGCTGCCGACCGTCTGGCGCCCGCAGAGCGTCGACGGCGCCCCGGTCGAGGTCACCGAGTTCGGGGCCGTGCGGCCCGAGCGGGCGCTGCCGTCGGGCGCGAGCTACGAGGCGACCAGCGTGCGCCCGGTGCGTGACCCGTCGGTCCTGCGGGAACTCGGGCGGGCCTACCCCGATCGGATCGAGGATCGGTACACGGCGCTGCCGCCCGACACCCGCCGCCGGCTGGGACCGTTCGTCGACCGGCTGGCCGACAACGCGTCCTCGCCGTACGAGGCCGCCGAGCGGATCGAGTCCTGGCTCGAACGCACCAAGGAGTACTCGCTGAACGTCAGCCGACCCCCCGGCGACGACGTGGCGTCGGAGTTCGTCTACTCGATGGACCGGGGCTACTGTGAGTACTTCGCCACGTCGATGACGGCGATGCTCCGCAGCCAGGGGATCCCCGCGCGGTACGTGGTGGGCTACTCCACCGGCCAGCGGCTCGGCGACGGCGCCTACGCCGTCCGCGGGATGAACGCCCACGCCTGGACGGAGGTGTACTTTCCGGAGGTGGGCTGGATCCGCTTCGATCCCACGCCGGCCCGGGAGCGACTCGCCGGCGAGGAGCGGGCCTACGAGCGCCAGGAGGGCGACGACTACAGCACGTCGGGGAGCGGCAGCCCCGGCGAGACCTTCTCGGTCGGCGACCGGACCACCCCGGCCGGCGGAGCGGACGCGCCGGACGGGAGCGACGCGCCGGACGGGAGCGACGCGCCGGCGCCCGAGGACGGGACGCCCGTCGACGGCGCGGCCGGCGGCTACGAGGTGTCGCTGAACCGGACCGCCGTCCCCGGCGCGCCGGTGACGGTGACGGTCCGCCGGGGCGGGCGCCCGGTCGAGGACGCGACCGTCCTGTTCGACGGCGACGCGGTCGGCCGGACGGGGGCGACCGGCAACCTCACCGCGACGGTGCCCTACACCCGGCGGCTGAACGTCACCGTGGTCGAGGGGGGCGCCGCGACCGAGGGGGGGACGCCGGCCGCCCTCGCTCCCCCGTCGGCGCCCGTTCCGGAGCGTGTCGGCGGGGACCGGCGGCTGTTCGCGACGACGGCCGGGTTCACGGGGACCGACAACACGTCGACCACGTTCGACGTGTCGACCGACGCGACGGTGGGGGTCGAGGGGACGGTCGCCACCGGGAGCGAGGTGGCCGTCGTCGCCACCGTCGACGGCGTCCCAGTCCGGGGCGCCGCGGTCCGACTCGACGGGCGACGCGTCGGGACGACCGACGCGGCCGGGCGGACGACGGTCGGACTGCCCGACCGGCCCGGGAGCGTCCGGGTCGCGGTCGAGCGCGGTCCGGTGGCCGGCAACCGGACGCTCCGGCTGGCCCGGTTGAACGTCACCGTCGAGCCGTCGCTCCCGCTGGCGCTGCCGGGGACCGACGCGACGGTGAACGCGACGCTGGCCGGGCGGCCGGCCGCGGCCGCGCCGGTGTCCGTCGACGGCGAGCGGGTCGGCGAGACCGGCCCCGACGGGACGGCGACGGCGACGCTGCCGGTCGCGGGGAGCGCGACGGTCGAGGTGCGGCGCTTCGGCCAGACCGCGTCGACGACGGTCTCGGGCCTGCTGGTGAACCTCGCCGGCGTGGTCCTGGCCGTGACGGGCGCGGCCGCGGGCCTCGTCGTCGCGGCCCGACGCCGCGACGTGACCTCCGAGTCGGCGCTCGCGGCGGTCCGGACGGCCGGCCGCGCGCTGGTCGCCGGGCTGGTCGGGCTGGCCGCCGCCGCCGAGCGGGCGCTCTCCCGGGTCGCCGACCGCGCGGAGCGGACCCGCGGTCACCTGCGGGCGCTGGTCGCCGGCCGCCGGTCGCCCGCGGCGCTGCTGGCGACGTTGCGTGCCTGGCTCCGCGAGCGGACGGCGTCGCTGCCGGGCACCGACTCGGGGCCCCGGGCGGGCGCGGCGCCGTCGGCCGACCCTCGCCGGGCGGTCCGGACCGCGTGGCGGTCGCTGCTCTCGGCGACGACGCTGCGCCGGCCGGCGACCCGGACGCCGGGACAGATCGCCCGTCACGCGGTCGAGCGCGACGGGCTCCCCGAAGAGCCCGTGCGGACGCTGCGGGACGCGCTCCGCGCCGTCGAGTACGGCGGGCGCGACCCCGACGAACGGCTGTCCGCGGTCGAGCGGGCGCGGGCGGCCCTGGAGCGGACGCTCGACGACGGTGACGACGGCGACGCGGCCGGTGCGGCGGGTCCGGACGGCTCGGACGAACCGGGCGCTGGCGGCGCCGCTCCGGCGGAGGCGGGCTCCGTAGGGGACCAGAAAGGTGCAGACGACGACCGCGGCGACGCCGCCCGGGGCGGGGAGGACGGGGACTGATGCGGCTCCGGGTCGCCCTCCTGGGGACGCTGGGGGCCGTCGCGACGCTGGTGGCGCTGCTCGCGGTCGTCGCGCCCGACCTGACGGCGTCGCTGGGACCACTCGGGGCGCTGGTCGCCCGGATCCGGGCCGGCGAGCCGCGGGGGTTGCTGGTGGTCGCGAGCGCGGTCGCGGCGCTGGCGCTGGCCTGGCTGGCTCGCGGGGCACCCGCCGAGGGGCCGCCCGGGCCGTTCGACGAACTGGCCGGCCGGCCGCCCGAGACCGCGACCGCGGCCCGCGGACGGCGGACCGCGGCGGCGCTGGACGGGCGGATCGACGCGGCGGTGGCCGGCGACGACGGGGCGCTGGCGGTCGTGCGCGACCGGCTCCGCCGGGCCGCCGTCGACGCCCACGCCCGGCGAACGGACGGCGACAGGGCGACGGCGCGGCGGGCGGTCGAGACCGGCCGCTGGACCGACGACCCGACGGCGGCGGCCTTCCTCGCCGACGAGCGCGACCACGGGGCGTGGGCGCGACTCCGACTGTGGCTCGACCCGGCGGCCGAGCGCGAGCGACGGGTCCGACGGACCGTGGCGGCGCTGTCCGCGCCGGGGGACGAACGGTGAGCGGACGGCGCGCCGGGATCGCCGGAACGCTCGGGCTGGCGACGCTCGCCCTGCTGACCGCGACGCCGCTGTTGCTCGCGGCGGCGGCCGTCCCGCTGGCCTACGAGGCCCGGCGGGCGCTGTCCCGGCCCCCGGAGCCGGAACTGCGGGCCGAACGGACCGTCGCGGACGCCGCCACGCCGGGCGAACGGCCGTCGGTCCGGCTGATCGTCGAGAACGTCGGCGAGGACCCTCTCGTCGACGTCCGCGTGGTCGACGGCGTCCCCGAGGCGCTGTCGGCGGTCGCCGGGTCCCCCCGGGCGGCGACGTCGCTGCGACCGGGCGAGCGGGTCGTCGTGGAGTACGAACTGCTGGTCAGGCGCGGGCGCTACGCGTTCGAGGCCCCCGTGGTCCGGGTCCGCTCGCTGTCGGGCGCCGACGGCGTCGACGCCGCGGTCCCCGTGGAGGGCGACGACGAACTCCGGTGTGCGAACGTCGTCGGGGAGTTCCCCGTCCCGGCGGCGACGCTCCCGCGGGCGGGCACCCGATCGACGGAGGACGGGGGCAGCGGGGTCGAGTTCCACGCCACCCGGGAGTACCGCCCGGGAGACCCGACGAGCCGGATCGACTGGCGGCGCTTCGCCAGGACCGGCGACCTGACCACCGTCGAGTTCCGCGAGGAGCGGGCCGTCCGCGCGGTGCTGGTCGTCGACGCCCGACGGGCCGCTCGGGTGACGCCGGAACCGGGCCGGCCGACGGGCGCCGAACTGTCGGCCTACGCCGCCGAGCGGCTGTACGACGTCCTGGAGCGGACGGGCGTGACGACAGACGTCTGCGTGGTCGGACTCGGGGCGGATCGCTGGCCGGCGGGGCCGGGTCCCGAGCGGTCGCCGTCGGCGGCGTCCTCGCCCGAGGGAGTGGCGTGGGTCGGCGGCACCGAGGACCGGGCCGCGGCTCGCGTCGAGCGGCTGTTCGACGCGGTGGGCGACGCGGTCCGCGGGGACGACGGGCCGGCGACCGCGGCGGTCCGGGGCGGTCGACGGACGGGCGCGGCCGCCGACGGCGGGACCGAGGAACCGCCCGCCTCCGTCCGGCGGGTGCTCGCTCGGCTGCCACGGACCGCGCGGATCGTCGCGTTCACCCCGCTGTCGGACCGCTGGGGCGTGTCGCTGACGCGGGCGCTCACCGCCCGCGACCGTCCGACGACGCTGGTCGCCCCGGACGTCGCCGGGGAGACTCTCGGCGGGCGGGTCGTCGGCGTCGAGCGCGAGGGGCGGCTGGCCGCCGTCCGGGCGACCGGGACCGGTATCGTCGACTGGAGCCGCGAGGAGCCGATCGACGCGGCGCTGCGGGCCTCGCTCGCGGAGGCGTTCCGGTGAGCGACGACCCGTCCGGCTCCCGGT
>CAZMWG010000005.1:18034-30042 GCA_964569925.1 uncultured Halobacteriales archaeon
GCGGTCGGACCGACGGCCCTCGACGGAGACCGATTCGGGGACCGACTCCCGGCCGACGGCCGTCGGCGCGGCGCTGACGGCGCTGCCGGGGCTGGTCGCGGCAGCGGTCGCCGTGCGGGTCGCGGACGCGACGGTCCCGGCCGCGACCAGCGCGGCGGGGGCACTGTTGCTGGCGGTCGCGCTGTGGGGGCTGGCTCGGGAGCGCCGCCGGACGGCGGCCGCCGTCGGGGCGAGCCTCCTGCTGTTGCCGGTCGGCGTGGGCGCGTTCGCCGCCACCGTCGGGACCGTGCTGGTCGTCGCCGGGGAGGTGTTCCCGGTGGCGTCGCTGTCGGCGGTGCCGCCGGCCGTCGTCCGGGTCGGCGTGCGAGCGCTGGTCGTCGCCGGCGCCACCGTGGCCGTGCTGGGCGCCGCGACGGTCCCCTCGGGGTCGCTCGACCGGTCGACCGTCGAGCGTCTCGGGGCGGTCACCGTCGGCACCGGCGTCCCGCCCTTCGCCGTCGGCACCGCGCTGGCCACCGGAACGGCGCTGTCGACCGCCGGCGGCCCGGACGTCGTCGACGGGGCGTCGAGAGCCGTCCGCGAGACGCTGCTTGCGCCGACGCCGGTCCGCCCCCACGTCGCCACGTTCGCGCTCGCGGCCGGGGGCGGCCTGCTGGCCGTCGCCGCCGCGGTCCGGGCGCTCCCGACCGCGGAACTGACCACCGGCGACCCGGACCCGCCGCCGGGCTCGCCCGCGGCCCTGGCCGAGCGCGTGCCGACCGACCTCGGCGCCGCCTTCCTGCTGGCGGTGCCCGTCGCCGCCCTGGTCGAGGTGGCCGTCCCGCCCCGGACGATGGCGTCGGTGCTCCCGGCGGTCGTCTACCGCGGGCTCGTCGCCGTCACCGCCGCGCCGACGCTCCGGCTGGTCTGCTGGTGGCTGTTCGTCGTCGGCGTCGTCGTCGTCGTGACCTCCCGGGGAGTGCGCTTCGCGGCGCGCCGGTCCGCCGACAGGCTCGGCGCCGTCGCCGGCCCGCCGGCCGTCGGCTGCCTGGTCGTCCTCGCGGGCGCCGCGGTGGCCCGTCCGGTCACGGCCGCCGGGATCGACTGGCTCGCCGCCACGCTCCCGGGCCGGCTCGGGGGCGTCGGCCGGACGGTCGGCCGCCGGGTGGTCGACCTGTTCGGCCCGACGACGGTCCTCCTGCTCTCGGCCACCGTCCTGCTTGCGCTGGTCGCGCTGGGCGTCGCCGGCCTCTGGGCCGCCCTGGCGGCCGGCTACCTCCCCGACACGCCCGGGGTCGCGCTGGCCGCCGCCGGCCCCTTCGTCGCCGCCGCGGGCGCGGGGGTGCTCGGCGCCGGCCCCCCGGTCGTGCTGGGCGGGGTCGTCGCCGCGCTGGTCGCGCTCGACGCCGGCGGGTTCGGCGCCGGTCTGTCGGCCGAGGTCGGTCGCGGCGGGATCGCCCGGCGGACGGAACTCGTCCACGCCGGGGGCGCCGTCGCGGTCGGCGTCGCCGGCGCCGTGCTCGCGGCCGGGATCGCGTGGCTCGCCGGCGGCGCCCTGCTGGTGACCGGTCGGACCGTCGCGGTCGGACTGCTGGCGGGGCTGGCCGGCCTCCTCCTGGCGCTGGCCGCGCTCCGGTGACTCGGTCCTCGCGGGGGTCGCCCACGAACCGGTAGAGGCCCCCGATGTCGGTCCCGTCGACGCTCACCTGCTCGATCCAGCCCGCGGCCTCCAGCCGATCCAGCGCCTCGTTGACCCGCTGGCGGCGCATTCCGTGGGCCTCGGCCACCCGCATCGGCGTCGTGTACCCCCACGGCTCCCCGGCCGCCCGCCCCTCGTTCAGTGTCTCCAGCACACGTCTCTCGGCACCGGACGGCTCGTGGTCCTCGTTCATAGCGGGGCGCTCGGGACCCACGCACGTATCGGTTTCACCCCACATAGTCACAAAATATTTATGTGCGAGCGGTTCAACGATGTTCTTCAGTAACGGCTTCAGTATTTCGGCGGGCCGTCGGGCGGTTCTCGTGTGCGTCGGGGCGCGGGTCAGGGGGAGGCGGCGGGCACCTCGACGCGGTCGGCGACCGCCCGGACGACGTCGGCGGGGTCGACGCCGCGGACGCCGGCGTCGGCGGTGAGCACGAGCCGGTGGGCGAAGGCGGGGACGAGGGTCCCGCGGACGTCGTCCGGGACGACGTAGTCGCGACCGGCGACGACGGCGCGGGCGCGGGCGGCCTCGAACAGCCGCTGGACGCCGCGGGGCGAGACGCCGACGTCGACGCGGTCGTCCTCCCGGGTCGCCCGGCCCAGTTCGATCACGTAGTCCCGGAGGTCGCCGTCGACGGCGACGCCCTCGGCGACGCGCTGGAGCTGCGGGATGCGCTCGCCGGGGAGCACGGCGTCGACGGAGGGGGCCCTTGCGTCGCGGGCCGCCCGGCGGTCGATCAGCTCCCGTTCCCCGCCGAAGGAGGGGTATCCGATGCCGGTCTTCAGGACGAACCGGTCGCGCTGGGCCTCCGGCAGCCCGAAGGTCCCCTCCTGTTCGACCGGGTTCTGGGTCGCGATGACGACGAACGGCTCGGGGAGGTCGTGGGTCTCCCCGTCGACGGTCACCTGGCCCTCGCCCATCGCCTCCAGCAGCGCCGCCTGGGTCTTGGGCGGGGCGCGGTTGATCTCGTCGGCCAGCACCACGTTCGCGAACACCGGGCCGGGGACGAACTCGAAGCCGCCGGTGCCCTCGTCGTAGACGTTCGAGCCGGTGATGTCGGCCGGCAGCAGGTCGGGGGTGAACTGCACGCGGGAGAAGGAGAGGTCCAGCGCGTCGGCGAACGAGCGGGCGGTCAGGGTCTTGCCCGTCCCCGGCACGTCCTCCAGCAGGACGTGCCCGCGGGCGAGCACGCCCGTCAGGACGGTCTCCAGGAACGCCTGGTCGGCGATCACGGCGCTGCCCACCGCGTCCAGGATCTCCGCGCAGGCCTGACCGGCCGTCTCCGGATCCATACCGGACGGTCGACCGGCGCGGTGAAAAGCGACCCGCCCCGTCTCGCGGAGCCGCGGCCGCCGACCGGCTCACTCCTCGACGACCCTGGTCTCGTAGACGTCCCAGACGAGGTCCGCGAGCACGTGGACGTACAGCGTCACGCCGGTGAGCACCGCCAGGTCGGGAGCGAGCGGCAGGACGAGGCCCACCCCGACCCCGCCCAGGACCGCGTGGCTCAGGAGTCGGTCGAGCCGGTCCATCCCGGAGTCGACGAACAGCGCGTCCTGGTCGACGACGAGCCGACGGGGCTCCCGGAGGCCGTCGGTCAGCGCCGCCCAGTCCCCGTCCACCAGCCGGGCGACCAGGAAGTGGTCGAGGTCGATCCCGACGCCGACCGCGAGCGCCCAGGGGACGGCCACGAGCGGCCCGATCCCCATCGCGACGGCGCCCGCACCCACCGGTAGCGACAGCAGGGCGTGCTCGCGGGAGTACATCGGGTCGACCGTCGGGGTCGGCGCTTCTGAAGCTACCGGTCGCGTCCGGCGGCGAGCGCCGACCCGGCCTCTCGGAGCGGGTCGGACCCGCCACGGCGCACGGATCGGCGGGTCGGCCGGCGGGGTGGGGGTCCGGCTGCACGCCCGGCCGCCGGCCCGAACCGCCGCCGTTTAGCGCCCGCCTCTGGATAGCTAGAACGAAGGACTACCGGCGCGTGAGAGTACACACGAAACAAGGATGATCGCGACCGTCAGCCCGCGCGGACCGGCCCGACCGCGTCCGACCACGACCGACCCGCGCCGAGAGAGGGATGGGGGCCGGTGACGGCGCCGTGACCGACGACGCGTCGACGTCCGGCCCGGACGAACCTGGAGACGGCGGCCGGTGTGGTCCCGACGGCGACCGGGACCGGTGTCGGGATCCGGAGTCCGGCACGACGCTGCCCCCGGAGCCGGCGGCGCTGCCGGTGCCGGCGGCCCGGTACGTCGTCCGGTCCGGGGACCCGGTCGTCGTCACCGCCGGCGAGGAGTTCACGGCGCTGGCCGGCGACCCCGAGGACCGCCCCCTCCGGGAGTGGTGGGACGAGCGGGTCCGCCCGGGGGACGCCGAGACCGACGTCGACGCGGTCGCCGCGTCGCTGGCCGCCGGCGAGCCGGTCGACGTCGACGTCGAGATAGTCGGCGACCCCGACGCCGGTCCGGTCGAGGGCCACGGGGTCGGGGGCCGTGGCGCGGGCCGACCGGTCCGGCTGCGCGGGACGCCGGACCCGTCGTCGTCCGACGCGGGGATCCTCGCGCTGACGCGGGGTCCCGACGCCGGGAACCGCGTCGAGGTCGATCGGATCGCGAGCGTCGTCAGCCACGACCTCCGGAACCCGCTCGACGTGGCGAAGGCCCAGCTGCTCGCGGCCCGCGAGCGCGGCGACGAGGAGCACTTCGACCGCGCGGCCCGGGCCCACGACCGGATGGAGCGGATCATCGGGGACGTGCTCACGCTGGCTCGCGGCGAGGACGCCGTCAGCCCGCGGCCCGGGGTCGAACTCGAGTCGGTCGTCGCCGACGCCTGGGACACGGTCGACACCGCCGACGCCGACCTGGTCGTCGAGGAGCTGCCGACGACGGAGGCCGACCCCGACCGGCTCCGCCGGCTGTTCGAGAACCTCTTCCGCAACGCCGTCGAGCACGGCGACGTCGGCCAGGGCGAGGTCGAGGTCGTCGTCGGCCGGACCGACGAGGGCGGGTTCTTCGTCGCGGACGACGGCGCGGGGATCGACCCGGGGGAGCGCGACCGGGTGTTCGAGCCGGGCTACAGCTCCGGCGGGACGGGTCTCGGACTCTCCATCGTCCGGAGCATCGCACGCGCCCACGGCTGGACGGCCGGCGTCGAGACCGCCGAGACCGGCGGCGCCCGCTTCGCCTTCCGGCCCGGGGAGTGAGATGGACGACCGACTTCGCTCCGCTCCGCTCGGCGTGCTGGAGGTGGTCGACGGCGTCGTCGCGGCGGCCGACGACCGCGCCGCGGCCCTGCTCGACGCCGACCCCGGGACGCTGACCGGGACCGACGCCTGCGAGGCGCTCCCGCGGTCGACCGCCGGCACCGTCCACGACGCGCTCGCCGGCTCGCCGGAGGGCTGCTCCGTCGAGGAGTACTACCCGGAGATCGATCGCTGGCTCGCCGTCGACGTCGTCCCCGGCGGCGAGGACGAGGAGACGGCCGGGTCGGGTGACCACGACGACGGGACCGGGACGGGGTCGACGCTGGTCTACCTCCGGGACAGGGAGCCACGCCACGAGCGCCGCCAGCGGATCGAGCGCCTGGAGCGCCGTCTCGACCGGATGGAGGCGATCGACGACCTCGTGGTGGCGGTGTTGCGCCGGATGATCGACGCCGACGAGCGGGCCGACGTCTTCCGGACCGTCTCGGAGCGGCTCGGCGGCACCGACGGCTACGGGTTCGCCTGGGTCGGCGAGCGGGACCTCGCCGACGGCCGGCTCCGGATCGTCACCGCCGCCGGGGACGCGCCCGACCTCCGGGACCGCATCGAGACCGCCCTGGCCGACGACGAGCCCCTGCCCGAGCGGACCGCCGTCGAGGCGGGGGCGACCGAGACCGTCGGGACGATCGCCGACGAGGGGGCGCTCCCGAGACCGGTGCGGACGGCGGCGTTCGGCCGCGGGCTCCGGGCCGCCCTGGCCGTCCCGCTAGTCCACCGCGGCACCGTCCACGGTGTGTTGGGCGTGTACACGGCCCGCGAGGCCGGGTTCAGCGACGGCGAGCGGGCCAGCCTGGAGACGCTGGGCGCCGTCGCCGGCTTCGCGATCACCGCCATCCGCCAGGAGGACCTGCTCTTCGCCGACACCGTGACGGAGCTGACCGTCGAGGTCCGCGACCCGGACTCCCCGCTCGCGGCCGGGGCACGCGCGGCCGACGGCCGGCTGGCGCTGGCCGGCGCGGTCCCCCGCGAGGACGACGCCGTCGTCTGCTATCTCGCCCCCGACGGCGCCCCCGGAGCGGTCGTCGACGCGCTCGCGGACCGGGCGGACGTCGCCTCGGCCCGCCGGGTCGGCGAGGGGGACGACGACGCGGACACGCCGGACGGCGACGCGCTGCTGGAGGTCGAGGTGACCGGCGAGACGCCACTGACCACCCTGGCCGCCCGCGGCGCCACCGTCCAGGAGGCGACCTACGAGGGGACGACGGCGACGATCACCGCCGACGTTCCGTCCGACGCGGACCTCCGGCGGCTGGTCGGGGCGGTCGACGGGACCGTCGAGGAGACGGACGTGCTCGCGAAGCGCGAGCGCGACCGCGACCCGCGGACCGCCGACGCCTTCCGGAGCGACCTGGAGGACCGTCTCACCGACAGACAGCGACGGGTGCTCCGGACGGCATACCTCTCGGACTACTTCGCCTCGCCGCGGGGCAGCAGCGCCGAACAGGTCGCCGAGGCGCTCGACGTCACCGGCCCGACGGTGCTGTACCACCTCCGGCGGGCCCAGCGGAAGCTGCTCGACACGTTCTTTCGGGCCGACCCCGACTCCGACCCCGCCGTCCCCCGCGACCGCTGACCGCGGGCCCGGCCGACGGTCCCGTCACCGCCCGCTCAGTACCCCTCGCGGTCGACGTCGGCGAAGGAGGCGAGCAGCTCGTCGGCCTCGGGGTGGAGCCGCTCGATGCGGTCGCGCAGCCGGTCGGTCCGCTCGGTCAGGTCGTCGAACTCCGCGTGGTCCCGGAGCCGCTCGGGCGGGAGCTCCGCCTCGATGACCGCCCGCTTCGAGGCCAGCCCGAAGTACTCGCCCAGCAGCTCGTAGGCCAGCACCCGACACTGGTGGTCGACGGCCGTCCGGAGGTCGGCCCGCTCGACCGGCTTCGAGAGGTAGTCGTCGAACGGCAGCTCCAGCACGCCCAGGTCCGGGTCGATGGCGGTCACCATCACGATCCGCGTCCGCAGGTCCCGGTCGCGCAGCGCCGCGAGCACCTCGTCGCCGGAGGTGCCGGGCATGTGCCGGTCCAGCAGCGTCACGTCCGGCCGCAGCCCGTCGTCGACCGCCGAGAGCGCCTCCTCCCCGCCGTAGGTGACGGTCACGTCGGCCACCCCCTCCAGCCGGAGGGCGTACGCGTCGGCCACCTCCTTCTCGTCGTCGACCAGCAGTATTCGCGGCTCATCGGCCCGCATCTCCTCGGCCATGTCATCGGCCGGTAACGCCTCCCCGCTAATAACTCATCCCGTCCGCCGCGACCGGGGTCTCTGTATAGCTAGAGTCGACGGTCGCCGCCGGTGACGATTGATAGCGCCACCGTACAGGGAGGGGGAGTGTCTACGTAGAAGCGAGGATGTCCGAGTCAGCCTTCGCCGCCCGTTCGCGACCCGAATCGGACCCCCGCCGCGGGGGAGAGCCCGACGCCGACGAGCCCGCCGCCGACCCCGAGGAGCTGCTGGCGCTGTTGAGCGACGACTACGCCCGGTCGATGCTCGAAGCGCTGGTCGGCGAGTCCCTCCCGGCCCGGGAGATAGCCGAGCGGCTCGACGTCTCCCGCGCGACGGTGTACCGCCGGCTGGACCGGCTGGAGGAGGCCGGCCTCGTCGAGGGGTCGATGACCTACGACGCCGACGGCCACCACCGCCGGCAGTTCACCACCGCCGTCGACCGGCTCACGTTCACCGTCGAGGACGGTGGCGTCGACGTCGCCGACGCGAGCTAGCGCTCCCCGCCCGCTCGGCCCTCCGACCCGCTCTCCGATCGGCCGGTCGTGCCGTCGCTCGCCCGCCCGCCCGACCGGCTCCCGTCTCCCGGTCTCTCCTCCGTGTGGTCCGCCGGTTCCCCGGTCGCTCGGCCCGCCGCGCCGCCGACCGCCGACCCAGCCGATCGTCCGGCCGCTCCCGTCCCGGCGTCGCCGCCCGTCCGCGGCAGTTCGACGGTCACCGCGGCGCCGCCCAGGTCGCTCTCGCCCAGCGA
This sequence comes from uncultured Halobacteriales archaeon, assembly GCA_964569925.1. Taxonomy (GTDB): domain Archaea; phylum Halobacteriota; class Halobacteria; order Halobacteriales; family Haloarculaceae; genus CAZMWG01. The sequence goes on from CAZMWG010000005.1 coordinate 25,941, forward strand.
CAGCGTCCCGCCCAGGGCGGTGACCGCCCAGTTGGTCCCCCACAGCCCCAGGCTGCTGGCGTGGTCGCGGGCGTCCTCGACGCCGGCCTCGATGACCGCCCGCTCGGCCGCCGGGATCCCCGGCCCGTCGTCGGCGACCGTCAGCCGGACGCCCTCGCCGGTCTCCTCGGCGCGGACCTCCACCCGTGGGCGGTCGGCGTCGTTGTGGACGACGGCGTTCTCCACGACGTTGCCGAGGGCGTACCGGAACAGTCCGGGGTCCAGCGACAGTTCGAGGGGTGCCACGTCGGTCGAGACGGCCGGCTCGCGGCCGCTCCCCGCGACCACGCCGGCGACGACGTCCTCGACGACGGCCGGCAGCGAGACGGTCTCGGGCCCGCGGGGGTCGTCCATCAGCTTCTCCACCCGGCGGGCGTCGGCGCTCAGCCGTTCCAGGTCGTCCGCGATCGACCTGATCCGGCGGAGGTGTGTCTCGGCGTCCCTGTCGTCGTCGAGCCCCAGTTCGGCGCGGGCCTCGACGGCGCTGAGTTCGTTGCGGACGTTGTGCCGGAGGATCCGGTTGAGCACCTGGATCCGCTGGCTCCGGATCTCGCGGTCGGTGACGTCGATCAGCGTCACCGTCCGGCCGACGGCGTCCCCGCGGGCGTCGGTCAGCGTCGCCACCCGGGGGTCGAACGTCCGGTTGCCCGCCGTCGTCCACAGCGACACCGTCTCCCGGTCGCGCAGGTCGCCGGCGTCCAGCCCGAGGGCGTCGCCCAGCGGCCGTCCCTCGACGGGCCCTCCGAACAGTTCGCTCGCGCGACCGTTGGCCCGGACGACGTCGCCGCGGGCGCCGACCAGCAGCACCGCCTCCTCCATCTCGTCGACCACCGCCCGCACGCCGAGCGTGCTCGTGCCGGGGCGCACCGACAGCACGTCGTACCGGGCGACCGCGAGCGCGAACGTCGTCCCGATCACCAGAAAGCTCGCGCCGATCAGGAGCCGGCCGGTGTCGGGATCCACCTGGCCGGCGACCTGACCGGCGAACAGCATCTCCCCGACCGGCAGCGCGACCACCGCCCCGTTGGCCGTCGAGACCCCGCCGTGGCGGTACGTCGACAGCACGACCAGCCCGGCGGCCAGGAACACCACGCCCAGCACCCCGAGCAGCAGGATCGAGACCGAGAGGTTGAGCGCGCGCGTGACCTCGCCGTCCGTCGGGAGCACCCCGACCACCGTGAGGACCAGCGGCACGACAACGACGACCGACGCGACCGCGGTCACGGCCACCCGCCCGCGCGTGACGAGGTGACCTCGCCCGGCGTACCGCAGCGCGAACACGGACCAGGGCACGGCGAGCGTCATCAGCCCGACGATCGGGACCGCCCCCAGGGCCTCGGTGGGGACGAGCCAGACCGCGACCGCGTACCCCAGCGCCAGCCCCGTGAACAGCGCCGTCGTCCAGAACAAGGGGACGACGACGCCGGCGTTACCCCCGCCCTCCCGCAGCGACCGACGGGCCCGCAACGCGGTCCAGCCGCTCAGCGCGGCGGCGGCGGCGCTGATCGCGACGGTCGGGACGGTGGCGGACGCCGCGGCCATCACTCCGTACGGTCGATCCGTCGACGTAAAAAGCGCACGAGACTCCGGGACCGGAGCCGTCCGGGACCCCGGCCGGTCGTCGCCCGACGCCTCGACCGTCGCCGCCGGTCAGCCGTCGCTCGGCGTGGCCGTCGGCGTGTCGGCCGGCGTGGGGGTCGGCTCGCCGGGCGTCCCGGGCGGCGTCGAGCCGCCGGGGGGCGTCGGACCGACCGGCGGCCCCGCACCCGGACCCGGCGTGGTGCGGTTGACGTCCCCTGGCAGCAGGGGCGGCTGCTCGCCGGGCGTCCGGTCGCCCCCGACCAGGAACTCGGCGAGGTTGCCCACGAGGACGTCGTTGTCGGCGCGCACGACGTTCTCCGGCCGGAGGAAGTTGCTGTCACCGACCAGGACGACGCCGCCGCTGCGGACCATCACCGGCGCCTCGGTCGACGCGCGGGTGGTCGACAGCTCGGCCCCCTCGGTGGGGACGAGCCGGCCGCCGGTGACCTCGGCGGCCCCGACCGGTCCGGCGGTCGGGAGCACCACCCGCGAGACCCCCTCGAACAGCGGCGAGTCGCCGGCCGGCTCGGCGAAGATCCGCTGGTAGTTGAGGTCGTTGTCGTCCATGTTGTAGACGTAGCCGGTCCCGGTGGTGACGTTGAGCGACGTCTTCAGCGCCGCCCCGGCGGGCGGACCGAACGTCTCGTCCGGATCGGTCGCGAGCAGCACGCGGCCGTCGTTCTCCTCGAACGCCCGGATGTCCGCGAGCTGAGCGTCCGAGTAGTCGGTCCGGAAGGTGACGAACGCGTCGGCGTCCGCGAGCGTCCGGCCCAGCGGCGACCGCGCGAGCCCCTCGGGCCGGGCGGGCGTGCCCGGTCCAGCACCCGGGCCGGGCGCGCCGGCGCCGGGCGGGACCGCTCCGCCGGCGCCGCCGGCACCGAACCCGGCGCCGACCCCGCCGCCGGGCTCCTGGGGCGGCGAGTAGAGCCGCACCCGGTGGCCGTTCTCGACGAGGACGTCGAGCAGCGGCGACAGGTCACGCTCGGTGGTGCCCAGGCCGGCGCCCAGCACCGTCACCAGCTGTGGCGGGACCGCTCCCGAACCCCCCGGGAGCGAGACGCCGGGGTCGACGACGACCGTCCGGGGCTCGGCGTCCCCGTCCATCGTGACCGTCGCCGTCCCGGGCGTCCCGTTCTTCACGAGGTCCGGCGCGTCGTACTGCGGGTTCTCGACGCGGGCGGGGTCGTCGATCCCGCCGGTCGTCAGCAGGCCGCTCCCGGCCGCGGCGCCGAGCACCAGCACGAGCGTCAGCACGAAGGCCAGCGCCGCCGTGAGAACGCGGTTCACGGCCGCTCACCCCCAGTCGCCGCGCTGGCGTTGTTCGGTAGCTCCGCCCGGGTCACCGCCCCGATCGTGTCCACGTGCGGGACGGCCCCCTCGTAGACGTAGGAGGGCCCCAGCGGTCGGACGTCGCCGAAGCCGGGATCCTCGTCGTACACCGCGAGGACGGTCCCCTCGGCGCGGACCAGCAGCGGGAGGCCCGTGTCCGAGCCGGTCTCCCGGACGTCGATCCGGTAGCGCTCCAGCCCGGCCCGGTCGGCCGCCGCCCGGACCGCCTCGTCGAGCGAGCCGATCTCGTCGGCGAACCCGTTCCGGACGGCCGCGGTCCCCAGGTAGGTCTTGGCCTTCGCGACCTCGGAACGGGGGACCTGGATCCGGTCGCCGCGCTGGGACATCACCGTGTCGATGAACGAGTCCGCGAGCGTCTCCTGGGTCGCCCACGTCCCGACCACGGTGCCGCCGCGCTTGTTCGGGCCGCTGGGGCCACGGACCGGGGGGGCCGGCCGCGGCGCGCCGGCGGCCAGCCCGACGCTGCCCGTGATCGACGTCGGCAGCACGTAGACCGCGTCGGCCGGCAGCATCGTGTAGTAGCCGCCCGAGGCGCTGAACTCCTGGACGCTGGCGACCACCGGCATCTCCGCGGCCGTCCGCTGGACGGACATGTACATCCGCTCGGAGGCGACCGGCGCTCCGCCCGGCGTGTCCATCTTCAGCACGACCGCCTCGACGGAGTCGTTGTTGCGGGCCGCGCGCAGTTCGCGCTCGACGTCGTCGGCCAGCGAGCCGACCACCGGCCCCTCGACCTCGACGACCGCCACCGCGGGCGTGGTCCCGGCGGCGACGTCGGCGACCGTCGGCGCCGCCACGACGCCGACCGCGGCCGCGACGACCACGGCGCCGACCAGCAACAGCCGGCCGTTCACCTCCGATGCCATGCCTGTGCGTGTTCGCACGCCGGCGGCCACGCGGCCGCCGGGTCGGTCGTTCCGTTCTGTGGTTCGTACGTCACGCCCGCGACTGCGCGGCGCCGGGTCAAGAGGGGCCCCGCAGGGTTGTTCGTCCTGCGTCGGGCCGTCAGGTTTATTTGGAAGTGCCGGAGCGGACAGGAACCCGACGCGAGCGACCCGCTACGCCCTCGGTCCGGCGTCGCGGTCGCGACCTCGCCGGGCCGCGAGGACGCCGGCCGCGACGGCCGCCGCGA
>CAZMWG010000005.1:30142-47325 GCA_964569925.1 uncultured Halobacteriales archaeon
CGCGACGGCCGCCGCGACCACCACTCCGGCGAGGAGGCCGGCCGCGAGCCCGACGATCCCGCTCCCGGGGCTCTCCCCGAACCGGCCCGACAGGACGACGAGCGTCGCCCCGCCGACCAGCAGGGCGGTCGTGAGCCCGCTCGCGAGCCCCAGCGCGACGGTGCGTGCGTTCACGATCCCCGGTACACCCACCGGGGTCAAAAGCGACCCGGGGGTGCCGGGACGAGCCACCGTCCGACGGGACCGCCCGCGGTCCCCGCCGAACCGAGGGTAACTACCAAGTGACAGCCGAGTTACCGACGGGTCCATGGCGGTCACTCACGAGCGGTTGCCGGCGGAGGACTCGGGGATGGTGGAACGGATACGGCACCTGGCCACGCGGGCCAACCCGGCGTTCGCGGCGGGCAGCGTCGCGGTGCCACAGGCGTTCGTCGCGGCGGGGTTGGCGCTGGGCAGTTCGCGGCTGCTGTTCTACACGCACGTCGTCTCGGGCGCGCTCTGGTTCGGCTTCGCGCTGATCTTCCCCGCGGTCGTCGGCCCCGTGCTGGGCGGGCTCGACGAGGAGGCCGCCACGAAGGTCACCTCGCTGCTGACGCCGAAGACGGTCTTCTTCGTGTTCGGCTTCAGCCTCGCGACGGTCGTCTCCGGGACGGCGCTGCTGACCGGCTCCTGGGGGCTGGGCTACGGCTTCGCGGGCTTCTGGCCGACGGCCGCGCTGACCGCCGGCTGGGGGCTGTTCCTCTTCGGCCTGCTCGTCCCCAACCGGCTCCACCTGAAGGCCTACTACGAGGGGCTCTCCGAGGACCCGGACCCCGAGCGGATCGCGTCGATCGAGAAGCGCAACCTGGTGGTCGGGCTGTTCGAGGCCGGCGTCATGCTGGTCCTCATCCTGACGATGACCGGCCTCCGGCTCGGGCTCTGACCCGTCAGTTCAGGTTGCGGCGAAGTTCCGATAAACCGATTATCCCCGCGTCCGAACGGTCGACAGTTGTGTACGTGACGTTCGAAGACGGCGATCGGGAGGCGGTGGCCGACGCGGTCCGGGCCGCGAGCGCCGATCCGTCCGTGGAAGGGCTACTCCTTCTGCTCGCCGCGGACGGCCGTGTCGAGGTTGAGGGGGTCGGTCCGGTGGTCGACGCGGCGTCGGTGCCGGTCGTGGGGGGTGTCTTCCCGGAACTGATCCACGCCGGGCGCCGGCGCGACCACGGGGCGGTCGTCGTGGGACTCCCCGACGAGCCGACGGTGACGACGGTCACGACACCGACCGACGGGTCGGTCCGAAGCCAGCTACATCCCGGCGCGCTCGACGCGGGCCACCGGACCGGGTTCGCCCTGATCGACGCCTACGCCGACTGGGTCGACGCGTTCGTCAAGGGCCTGTTCGACACGTACGGCGTCGAACTCGACCTGGTCGGCGGCGGGGCTGGCAGCCTGGACGGGCCGTCCGGGCCGACCGTGTTCACCGGCGACGGGCCGGTCACGGACGGGGCGGCCGTGGCGACGGTGCCGACGGCCGCCGACGTCGGTGTCCGACACGGCTGGCGCGAGGTCGACGGACCGTTCCGTGTCACCGAGGCTGACGGCCGGACGCTGGTCGCGCTGGACGGCGAGCCGGCCTTCGAGCGCTACCGCGCGGCCGTCGAGGCCGACGACGGGGGGCCGGTCGAACGCGAGGCGTTCTTCGAGACGGCGAAGGCGTATCCGCTGGGGATCAGCCGGATGGGCGACGAGACGATCGTCCGGGACCCCTTCGAGGTGGACGCCGCAGGGGCGATGGACTGTTTCGGCGCGGTGCCGGAGGGGGAGTTTCTCCACGTGTTGTGGGGCGATCCCGACCGGCTGGTCGCCGCCGCCGCCGAGGCCGACAGCGCGGTGGGTCCGGCGGCCGCGACGCGGCTCTGTTTCGACTGTATCTCGCGGGTGCTCTACCTGGAGGGGGAGTTCGAGCGAGAACTGGACGCGATCGGTGGGCCGGCGGAGCCGGCGGCCGGTGCGCTGACGATCGGGGAGATCGCCAACGACGGGCGGGGGCACCTGGACTTCTACAACAAGACCGCCGTCGTCGCCGGCTTCGAGGAATGACCGACCGACGCGAGCGGGTACAGGTGCTGTACGAGATCTCGCTTGCCATCGGCCGGGGAAACGGCGTGGCAGGGACCGCCCGGGAGGCGTTGTCGGGCTATCTGCGGAAGCTCAACTGTACGGCCGGCGCCGTCTTCGAGCGGCGGTCGGCCGGGCCCGACTCGGAAGCGGGGACCGACGCCGCGACCCGGGCGCCGCGATACGAGCGGGTAGCTGCCATCCCCGCGCACCCGTCGGTCAACGAGACCTACGACGCGACCGTCGACCGTCTGCCCGCGGACGGCGTCGACGACGAGGGGTTTCGCGCGTCGCTGCCGTCGGCGGTCGACGCCGGCGAGGGCCGGGGGTACCTGCTCGACCTGCCGGGGTTCGGCGTGCTCGTGCTGGTCGCGTCGACCCCGATCCCGGCGGACACGGTGGCGGCGCTGGGGACGCTGAACCGGAAGCTGGCCGACGCCTGTCGGGCCGAGCGGGCGGAGCGGCGGCTTCGCGAGGAGCGCGACCGGTTCGGGGCCGTCTTCGAGACGATCCCCGAACCGGTCGTCGACGTCCTCGTCGAGGACGATCGGGCGGTCGTCCGGGCGGCCAACCCGGCCTTCGAGGCGACCTTCGACTGTCGTGATCCCGAGGGACGGGCGCTGTCCGCCGTCGTCGACCGACCCGACGGAGGGCCCGACGACGGCCCCCCGGCGTGGGTCGCGAACGACCAGCCGACGGTCCGGACCGTCGAACTGGAAACGACCGACGGTGCGCGGTCGTTCACGCTCCGGTCGGCGCCGGTGTCGACCGGCGACCGCGAGGAGCGGTTCGGGCTGTACGTCGATGTCACGGACCAGCGTGAGCGCGAGCGCACTCTCGAGCGGCTCTACCGGGCCGCGGCGGACCTGCTCGAGGGGAGCGACCGGCGGGCGGTCGCGGAGACCGCTGTCGAGGCCGCCACGGAGGTGCTCGAGTTCACCGCCACGGGCGTCCACCTCTACGACCGGTCCGAGGAGGCGCTGGTGCCGGTCGCCACGCGGGGGGTCGAGTCGGTGCTGGGACGACCGCCCGGGTCCTACACCGACCGCGGGTCGGTCGTCTGGGAGACCTACCGGTCCGAGTCGCCGACGACCATCGACGACACGGAGCGCCTCGAGGGGCGGCTCCCGAACGAGGAGACCGAGACGCGCAGCGGTATGCTGTTCCCGCTGGGGGACCACGGCGTCCTGATCACCTCCTCCGCGGTGACCGACGGGTTCGACGACTCGGACCGCTACTTCGGCGGCCTGCTGGCGACGATGCTCCGGACGGCCCTGGATCGGGTCGGCCGCGAGCGGACCCTCGGTCGGATACAGCGTCTCACGGGGCGTTTCGTCGCCGCCGACGATCCCGCGGAGGTGTGTGAGATGCTGGCGGAGGGCGCCGCGGAGGCGATCGGGCTTCCGGTCGCCGGCGTCTGGCGCCACGACCGGTTCGACGACCGGCTGGTGCCGGTCGCCTCGACCAGCGAGGCCGACGACCTGGTGGGGGACCCGCCGGCGTTCGAGTCCGGCGACAGCTTAGCCTGGCAGGTCTTTGCGGCCGGCGAGCCACGGCTGTTCGACGACGTGACCGACGAGTCGGCCGTCCACAACCCCGACAGCCCGATCGTCACGGAGATGATCGTTCCCATCGAGGGGTTCGGCGTCGCGGCGGCCGGGTCGCCGGTGGAGAGGGACTTCTCCGAGACGGAGTTCGAGCTGTTCCGGACCCTGGTGACCGGCGCCGAGTCCGCGCTCCGGATCGTCGAGCAGCGCGAGGAGCTGTCGGTGCTGGACCAGATCCTGGCCCGTGTTCTGCGACACAACGTCCGCAACGACCTCAGCACGATCCGGGGCCGCGCGGAGGTGATCGCGGGACGGGCGGACGGACCGGTCGCCGGGCAGGCCCGACAGATCATCGAGACCAGCGACGAACTGCTGTCGACCACCGAGCACGCCCGCGAGATGCGCGAGGCCGTCGACCGTCGCGAGGAGCGCACCGAGATCGATCTGTCGCGAGCGGTCCGGACCGCGGTCGAGGGCGTCCGAGCCGACCACCCGTCGGCTTCGATCCACGTCGACGCCGACGCCCTGTGTCTGCAGGCCCACCCCGATCTCTCGCGGGCGATCCGCCACGCGATCGAGAACGGGGTCGAGCACAACGACGGCCCGGAGCCGACCGTGCGGGTGTCGACGACCCGAGCGACCGACGGCGTCACCCTCGCGGTCGCCGACGACGGGCCCGGGATCCCGGACCACGAACTCGAGCCGGTGTCGGCCGAGGAGGAGACGGCGCTCAGCCACGGCAGCGGCGTCGGGGTCTGGCTGATCGACCGGATCGTCCGCTACTCCGGCGGGTCGGTCGCGTTCGACGTCGACGAGCGGGGCACCACGGTGTCGATGCGGTTCGACCGGTCGGCCGTCGTCGACCGAGCCGGCGGCGACGAGTGACGGTGCCGGCGCCCCCGCGGCCGACCGGCGTCAGCCTTGGACCTCCACGTCGGGGTCCCAGGCGAGCATGCTCCCGACGAAGGCCGTGAACCCCACCGCGACCAGCGACAGGCCGGGAACGACGTCGAGACCGAACAGCCCCAGCACGGCGGCCAGGCTCCAGACGACGCCCGCGGCCAGCGCGAGCGTCCCGAGGACGGCGCCGGCGAGCGGGCCGAGGGGTGCATTCTCGGCCTCCTCGTCGAGCGACTCGGGGTCGACGTCGGCCATACACGCCACGGGGCCGCCGACGCCCTTCGACCTGTCGGCCGCGGCGGGGTCCGGGGCCGGCGGCGAGCGCGGAAGGGTGAGTATTTTAAACCACGCGCTGCTAACTCGTTAGGCATGAAACGATCACGCGTGGTCGTCTACGGCGCCGACGAGGGAGCGGTGGCCGAGACGGCCGCGGGGCTGGAGCGGGCCGACGGGGAGCTGTCGGTCGGCACCGCGGCGGCCGCGCCGGACGACGAGCGGCCCGACTGTCTGGTCGCGGTCGGGCTGGACGACTCCCTCGGCGCCGACGTGGAGGCCCCGGTCGTCGCCTTCGCGGCGGAGGACGAGGAGACCGCGACGGCCGCGCTGGCCGACGGGGCCGCCGACTACGTCCAGCGGTCCGGCGGGGAGGCCTACGCCGTGCTGGCCCACCGCGTCCGTCGGGCGATCGACGACTACCACCACGCCCGGGACGCCGACGAGGCGACCCGCGAGCAGTACGCCGGCATCGTCGAGGCGCTCGACGACGGCGTGTACGCCCTGAACGACGACGGGGAGTTCACCTACGTCAACGAGGGGCTGGAGGAGCTGACGGGCTACGACGCCGAGGAACTGCGCGGCGAGCACACCCGCATCATCAAGGACCACGAGACGGTGGAGCTGGCCGAGCGCAAGCTCGCGATGTTGCTCTCCTCGGACGGCCCCGACGAGGTGAACACCACCTTCGAGCTGACCCTCCACCCCAAGAGCGGGCCGCCGATCCCCTGCGAGGACCACATGACCGTGTTGCGCGACGAGGACGGCCGGTTCCGCGGGACGGCGGGGGTCATCCGCGACATCACCGAACGGAAGCGCCGCCGGGAGATGCTCTCCGGGCTCCAGGAGACCTCGCGGGCGCTGATGCAGGCGCCCAGCCGCGACGAGGTCGCGGACATCGTCGTCGGCGCGGCCCAGCGGGTGCTGGGCTACGAGGCCGCCGTCGTCAGGCTGTACGACACGGACGACGAGGTGTTGGTGCCGGCGTCCCGGACCGGCGAGAGCCGCGGGCTGATGCCCGAACGCCCGGTGTACGGCCTCGACGAGGGCCAGCCCGGGAAGGTGTTCGCCTCCGGCGAGCCCGCCGTCTACGACGACGTCCGCGAACTGGACGACGGGATCGACCGCGGCGAGGTGCGGTCGGCGATGTACTTCCCGATCGGCGTCCACGGGACGCTCAGCGTCGGCGCCACCGACACGGAGGCGTTCGACGACATCGACCGCCAGGTGGCGGCGCTGCTGGCGACCAACGCCGCGGCGGCCTGCAACCGCGCCAAGCGCGAGCAGGAGGTCCGCGAGACCCGCGAGCGGATCGCCACCATCCTCGACCGCATCAACGGGCTCATCGAGAACACCGTCGAGGTGCTCGTCGAGGCGACCACCCGCGAGGAGGTCGAGGCCGGCGTGCCCGAACAGCTCGCGGCCGCCGATCCGTACGTCTTCGCCTGGCTGGGCCGGCCGGACGTCCGCGAGGAGACCATCGTGGCCCGGGAGTGGGCCGGCCGGGCCGACCTCGACGTGAGCGAGGTGGCCGTCGAGACGGGCGGGTCGGCCCCGGGCGCCCGGGCGCTAGCCGAGAACGTGCCGGAGATTCTGGACGCCGAGGCGCTGGACGCCGCCGACGAGCCCTGGATCGCCGACGCCCGCGCCGCCGGCGTCGAGGCGGTGATGGCGATCCCGCTGTCCTACACCGACTCCAGCTACGGCGTGCTGTACGTCTGTGCCAACCGCGCCGACGCGTTCGACGAGCGCGAGCGGGTGGTGCTGGAGGCGCTGGGGCGGGCGGTCGCCAACGCGATCAACGCCATCGAGAGCGGCCGGATCCTCTCGGCCAACAAGGTGATCGAGCTCTCCTTCACGGTCGACGACCGGGACCTCCTCCTGAGCCGGGTGTCGGCGAGCACGGACGCCGACCTCGCCTCGGCCGGCACCGTCACCCAGGACGACGGCTCGCTGCGGCTGTATCTCACCGCCACCGGCGCCGACGCCGAGGACGTGCTCGCGGCCTTCGAGGGTGACGACGACGTCAGCGCGGTCCGGCTCGTCGCCGACCACGAGGGCGAGAGCCTCTTCGACGTCACCGTCGAGGGGTCGCTGGTCGCCCGACTGGCCGACCACGGCGCCGTCCCCCGCGGCGTCGACGCCTCGGGCGGGGTCGCGAGCTACACCGTCGAGCTCCCCTACGAGACCAACGCCCGCGAGGTGTTCGGCATCGTCGAGGGACGCTACGACAACACCGACCTCACGGGCTACCACGAGCACGAGCGGCCGGTGCGGACCCAACAGGAGTTCCGCGCCTCGCTGGCCGAGCGGTTCACCGAGCGCCAGGAAACCGCGCTCCGGACGGCCTACCTCGGCGGGTTCTTCGAGTGGCCCCGCGACGTCGACGGCGACGAACTGGCCACCGCGATGGACATCTCCCGGCCCACCTACCACCAGCACCTCCGGGCCGCCCAGCAGAAGGTGTTCGAGGAGCTGTTCGACCCGAACGGCTGACTCCATCGGCGGAGTCCGTCGTCGACACGCTCGACTCCGGCCGCCGGCGGCGACGGAACCCGACCGAGGGCGGTCACGGCCGTCGAACCGCAAGCTACGTATCGCTCCCGCCCCACCCGCTAGTCGAATGGACGAGCCTGTCCTGCTCACGGGAGCCGGCGGCGCGGTGGGGGAGGCCATCCTCTCGGGGATCGGCGACGACTACGACTGGCGGCTTCTCTTCCACAGCCCGCCGGTGGAGCCGCCCGATCACCCGTTCACGGTCGGCGGCGTGGAGAACGAGGCGGACGTTCGCGAGGCCGTCGAGGGGGTCTCCGCCGTGGTCCACCTCGCGGGCGACCCTCGCCCCGACGCCCCCTGGGACTCCGTGCTCACCAACAACATCGACGGCACGCGGACGGTGTACCAGGTGGCCGTGGAGGAGGGGGTCGACCGGGTGGTCTTCGCCTCCTCGAACCACGCCGTCGGGGCCTTCGAGACCGACCGGCGCACCCCGGAGATGTACCGTCCCGAGGGGGAGGTGCTGCTCGACGGGACGGAACTCCCCCGACCGGGCAACCTCTACGGCGTCTCCAAGGCCGCCGGCGAGACCATCGGCCGCTACTACCACGACGAGCACGGGATCGACGTCTGTAACGTCCGCATCGGCAACCTCACCCGCGGCCACCCGCCGGTCGACTACGAGCGCGGCCAGGCGATGTGGCTCTCCTACCGCGACTGTGCCCACCTCCACGCCCGGGCACTGGAGGCCGACTACGACTACGAGATCGTCTACGGCATCTCCGACAACGACCGGAAGTACTACAGCCTGGAGCGGACCAGGGAGGCGCTGGGTTACGAGCCCCGCGACAACTCCGCCGAGTGGGAGGGGACCGAGCGGGTCGTCGAGGGCGACGTCTGAGCCGACGGCCCGTGGTCGCGACCGGGACGCGACGCCGGCCGTTCTCGAACCGATCCACCCCCGTCCGGGAGCCGACGGGTTCGACCGGACGACGGTCCCCCTGACGACGCGAGACGATAGCGAGAACCCGAGAGACAGCCCGCGGTTCGGGGCCGACCCGGCGTCGACCGGGCGGCCCGACTCGTGCCGAGCGTGTCGCCGTCCCGTCGATCAGACGTACGTCTCCTCGCTCTCCCCGTCGTCGGCCTCCTCTCCGTCCGCCTCCTCCTCGTCGTAGTCGAAGTCCTCGTCGTCGGCCTCGCCGTCGGCGTCCACGGTCTCTACCTCGTCCTCGCCGTTGGCGGCCTCGCCGTCGGCCTCGAGTTCCGCCTCCAGTTCGGTCACGTCCTCGCCCAGGTCCTCGAGTTCCGACCGTGCCTCCTCGGCACGCTCGCGGGCGTCCTCCAGTTCCGCCTCGAGTTCCTCGGCGCGGTCGCGGGTCTCCTCCAGTTCCGCCTCCAGTCCCTCGGCGCGCTCGCGGGCCTCCTCGGCCTCCTCGTGGGCCTCGTCGCGTTCGACCTCGGCGGCCTCCGCGCGCTCGATGGCCGCGTCGAGTTCCTCCAGGCGCTGTTCGTAGTCCGCGACCAGGAACTTCATCCGCTGGGAGACGGTGAGATCCTCGATCGGGATCGAGACGATGTCGGTGACTGGCTCGTCCAGGGCGTCGACGTCGGCGTCCGGGATCTCGTACCGTTGCATGCGTTCGTCGGCCACGCGGCGTGATAATAGATAATCATAATATGGTGACGGATCGGTGGGTACCGCTCGATATCTCCCGACGACGGACGGACCCGGCGGCGCAACCGGCCCGCCCTCTCCGGGACGGGCGACTATATACAACTATTGTGGCAAAAACATCGATCGTGAGGACTATACGTCTCCGTGCGTGAGCTTCTCACGCAGGCGACGGGAACCGCGGCCGCCCGGCCGTCCGCGTCACAGCCTGGAGTCCTGCGACGCGACCCGGCCTGCTTCTTCGCCGACCGCCACGCGGAGACCGTCCTCGATCAGTCGAACAGCGCGTCGACGTCGCGGTCACGGGCCCGACGACGAGCGACGTGGTCGGTCAGGCGGGCGACGACGACGCCGCGGGCGTCCGTCTCGCGGACGAACGAGAACAGCAGGCCGACGAACGTGCCGCCCTCCGGCAGTTCCGCCCGCGCGTAGTCGACGGCGCGCTCGACCGCCGCCGTGTCGTACCCGTCGGCCTCGGCCAAGACGGCGGCGACGACCGCCGTCGCCTCGAACCCGAGGTCGTCGTAGTCCGGCGCCGTCCCCTCGTGGCGCAGCGCCGGGGCCCCCTCCCGCCGGACGACGCCCGGGTCGTCGGCGGCGTCGTCGAGGAAGGCTCGCACGGGGTCCAACGCCACGCCGCGGTAGTCGGCGGGGAGGTCGGCGAGGTAGTCGCCGGCGGAGTCGGCGAGGCCGGCGGCACCCGGGTCGTTGCCCTCGGTCGCGTGGTGGACGACGGCGGTGAACTGGATCAGCCCGTGGAGCAGGCGCTCGTCGTCGCCGTCGTCGAGGGCGAGCCACCGCTCCTCCCAGGCGTCGTGGGCGGCGTGGTACCGCCCCTCGTTGAAGACGGCGGCGCCGGCCCGGAGGTGGACGCGCATGGGTGTCGTAGGCGACGGTCGTGGAAAAGCACCCCGACGACGGTCGGAGACACGGATCGGTCGGGCTACCGGTATCGTCCACGCCCTTCGACCGAGCGCAGGCGATCGAGGACCGGGTCGGGGTCGGCGGCCGCGCGGCGGTACCCCGCCAGGGCGTGGTCCCGGAGGGCGTCGGCGTCGTCGGCGGTGCCCGAGAGCGCTCCGGCGAGGACGTGGAGGTCCATCGCGTGGTCCTCCTCGTCGCGGCTGTAGTAGCCCAGGCCGAAGTCGATCAGGTGGACGCGGTCGGGCCCGACCCGGACGTTGCGCGTCGTCGGGTCGCCGTGGACCAGTCCGGCGTCGTGGAGTCGCGCGAGGTGTGCGCCGACGGTCTCCGCCCGCTCGCTCGTCAGCGCGTCCCGGAGGTCCGCCTCGCCGACGTGCGAGACGACGAGGGTCGTCTCGACGGGGTCGACGTCCACCACCACCGGCGTCGGCACCCCGGCCCGGCGGGCGTCGCTCGTGAGCCGCGCCTCGCTCCGGGTGCGCTCGGTCCGCAGTCGCCGGTCGAGGTCCGGGTGCCGGTAGCCCCGCGGCTCGCGGACCTTGACGACGCGGTCGCCCTCGATCCGGACGGTCGCCTCCGCGCCCCGGACCGTCGCCCCCTCGCGGGGGGCGTCGACGCGCTCGTCGCCCCGCCAGGTGACCGCCACCTCGTCGGGCCGGAAGTCGGGGTCGACCCGCGAGTCGGGGATCGGGAGGTGGTCGCCGGCGGCGTGCATCGTCGCGCCCAGCACGGCGATCATGCCGGCGTTGTCCCGGAGCAGCCGGTCGGGCGGGGCGTAGAAGTCGGCGCCGCGGCGCTCACACATCTCCGCCAACATTCCCTGCAGCCGTTCGTTCTGGCCGACCCCGCCGCCCAGCACGAGCTGTCCGGCGCCGGTCAGCGACAGCGCCCGCTCGCTCACCTCCGTCAGCATCGCGAACACCGTCTCCTCCAGCCCCCGGCAGACGTCGGCCACGGGGACCCCGTCGTCGACGGCGTCCTGGGCGGCCGAGGAGAGCCCGGAGAAGGAGAAGTCCATCCCCTTGGCGACGTAGGGCAGGTCGACGTACTCCCCCTCGCGGGCGCGGGCCTCCACCTTCGGGCCGCCGGGGTGAGACCACCCCAGGTGGCGGGTGAACTTGTCGATGGCGTTGCCGACGCCGGTGTCCATCGTCTCGCCCAGCACCCGGTAGCGGCCGCCGCGGTAGCCCAGCAGGTGGGCGTTGGCGCCGGAGGCGTTGAGACAGACCGGCGAGTCGAACCCCGACCGGTGGCGGCCGATCTCCAGGTGGGCCACCATGTGGTTGACCCCCACCAGCGGGACGTCGAACCGACCGGCGACGCTGCGGGCGGCGGTGGCGACGATCCGGAGACAGGGACCCAGGCCGGGGCCCCGGGAGAAGGCGACGGCGTCGATCGGCGGGTCGGCCTCCCCGACCGCCTCGGACCCGTCGTCGGCCTGCCGGGCCCGTTCGCGGGCGTGGTCCAGCGCGGTCTCGACCACCTCGGGGATCGCCCCGCCCATGTGTTCGGCGGCCTCGCGGGGGTGAATGCCGCCGCTGTCGGGCTCGTAGGCGTCGGTCTCGATCAGGAGGTGGTCGGTGTCGGGCTCGTAGACGGCGGCGCTGGCCGCCCAGGCGGTCCCCTCGACGCCGAGGACGCGCATCCCCCTACTTCCACTCGGTGTAGTCGCACCTGCCGCAGTGTCTGCGGTCCTCGTGCTCCGAGAGGAACGTGTCGCCACACCGGGGACACTCCAGGCGCTGTGTCTCGCCGTCGTCGTCGTAGTACTCGTGGCGGGCCATCTACGCCTCCTCCGCGCCGTCGGCCACGATCTTGTTGCGCTCCAGCATGTGGTCCTGCTCGACGTCCCGGGCGTCCTCGGGGGTCTCGTACACCTTCGCGTGCCCGACGGTCTTCCGCATCCCGAACTTCGTGTCGAGCGTCCGGATCACGACCTCTGCGGCGTCCTTGTTCAACATTGCGGCCAGCGAGTCCCGCACCGCCAGGCGCTCGGGCGTGGCATCCTCGTGGGTCACCTCGAACCGCACGTCCGTCCGGTGCAACATCGGGTTGTCGGACTCCTCGACGATGTCGACGTCCATGGTTGGGTAGCGTAGCTTCGCCGCGAGCGACGTAAGAGGGTTTCGATGCCGTGCACGCCCCCTCGACGGCCGAGACCGCGTCGTCGTGTTCGCTCACCCCGACCGTCCACGACGGCCGGTACCTCGGAGAGGAAGCGGCCGATGTCTACCCGGTCGCTCACTCCCGATCGCTCACGACGGCCGGTACCTCCGAGAGGAACCGGCCCATGTGCAACCGATCGTTCGTCCCCTCCTTCAGGTCCATCTCCACCTCGCCGGCCAGGCGGTGCAGCGCCGCCACCCGGTCGCCGGCGTAGCGCGACCGGGCCGCCGCGAGCACGTCGTCCAGCACGTCCGTGCCGCTGTGGCCCTCGTCGACCAGCAGGTCGTCGAGCGCCGACCGGGCGTCCGTGAACTCGCCGGCCTCCGCGGCGTCGAGCATCGCCTCCACCTGCTCGTCGGCCTCCAGGTCGCCCAGGGTCTCGTAGGCGGCCTCCATCGTGATCTCCCCCTCGGCCTCGTAGGTGGCCTGAGCCGAGAGCGTCGCCGTCCGCAGGTCGCCGTCGGCGTAGCCGGCCACGTACTCCAGCCCCTCCTCGTCGTGCTCCGTCCCCTCGCGCCCGACGATCCGCTCCAGGGCGGCGACCGTCTCGTCGTGGGTCGGCGCTCTGACGACCACCGGGAAACAGCGTGACCGGATCGGGGCGATCAGCGCCGACGGCTGGCGGGTCGCGATCACGAACTGTGTTGCCTCGTAGAACTGCTCCATCACGCGGCGCAGCGCCTGCTGGAAGTCCTCGCGGGCGTCCTCGGCGTTGTCCAGCAGGATCGTCTTGTAGCTCCCCGACACCGGCGAGTAGCTCGCCGACTCCTTCAGCACGTGGTTGATCAGGTCGGCCTTCGAGGAGTTCCGCCGTCGCTTGCTGTCGACGAACGGGGAGAAGCGCGGGTCGGACGCGATCTCCTTCTTCGTCATGTCGAAGACGTCGGCGACGTTGATCTCGATCAGGTCGGCGTCGGGGTTCCCGTGGGCCGCCTCGGCCAGCGCCCGCACGCCCGCCGTCTTGCCGGCGCCGGGCGGACCGTGGACGATCAGGTTCATCGGCTCGGCCACGGCCGTCCGGAAGCGTTCGCGGGCTTCCGGCTGGGGGAGGGCGGCCAGGTCCGGGGCGTGTCGCTCCGTCCACAGCGGCGCGTCCATCGCCCGACGGTAGGTCGACGGCGGGTTTGAATCCCGCGGTCGCGTCCCCCGGCCGCCGCCCGACCCGCGGGCCTTTCCCCGGGGGACGCCAGGGACGGGTATGGATCCGACCGAGGCCCAGACGGCCTGTTTCGAGGCGGGGATCAAGTTCGGCTCGCTGTACCACCAGTTCGCCGGGACGCCGGTCAGCCCCGCGAGCGCGGCGTCGCTGGCGACGGCCATGGCCGAGGCCATCGAGAACCAGCCGGCCTGCGAGGAGGTGACCGTCGAGGTCCGCGAGGACGTCCTCCGGGAGGCGATCGAGGCACACAGCGCCGACTACGTGGAGTGGACCGGCCGCTTCTTCGACGTCGAGATGCGCATCGAGCACGAGGGCACCACCGTCCGGACCGCCATGGAGACCGAGGACGGCTACCCGCTGATGGCCGTCCGGGACGTGGAGACGGCCGCCGACGACGGGGGCTGACGGAGCCCGATCCCGGCCCGCGCGGTCGGGGACCGGATCGCGACCGGACCCGCCCCGAGTGTTCGTTTCCGGGTCTCGTCGCCGCTCCCGCCGGGTTTCACTTCCGGTTTCGGGCGTGCTTTTAAACTCGGCGGCGTCGAACGCGGTAGCATGAGCCAGAGCACACTGGACGACGACGAACTGTTCGAGGACGCGGCCAGCGAGATGCGCGCGGACGTCGAGGCCTCCCTGGAGCGGGCCCGCGAGGCGATGCCGGCCGCCGACGACGTCTGGGAGGCCGACGCCGACAACACGCTGGGCGTGCTCAACGCGCTCCGGTCGGCGCTCGACGTCGGCGACGCGGAGGAGCACCTTCGGGACGCCAAGAAGTGGTACACGATGGGCGAGCGCGCCGACGCCTTCGACGACGCCGACGACCTCGCCGAGGAGATCGACGACCTCGCGACGCTGATCGAGGACGTCGGGACGGCCCGCGAGGACGTCGGCGACCTCACGAGCGCCATCCCCCAACTGCGGGGGAGCCTCGAGGAGTTCGAGGAGGACGACGAGGACTGAACCGCCCTCGACGCCGCGTCCCGCGTCGTCCGACCCCCGGGTTCACGTCACTCGACTCGCGCGCCCCGCGTCGCTCGACCGCCGGATCCCGGCCCGAGTCCCTGTGCCCCGATCCGCTCCGTCTCCGGGCCCCACGTCGCCGCCGCTCGCCCGTCTGCCGACCCGCGCGCTCGCTCGGCGTCGTCCGGGGCCCGCCGCGCGTTCGCTCGTCCTCCCGTCGCCGCTCGTCGGCTCGTTTTCCCGTCCTCGCTCGTCGACCCGCTCTCCCGTCGCCGCCCCTGCTCGTCCGCTCGCTCTCGCACGCGTGCGGTCCGCCGAGATCCGAGAAGCGACACGAACCGCCGGAGCGGCCTACACCAGCGACGAGGGCCGCGTCGTGAGATACCGGAAGACGAGCCCGAGCCCGACGCCGTAGGCGACGTGGGCCAGGAACGTGAGGACGACGTACAGTGCCAGCACGAGACCGGACTGGCCGGTGTAGAAGGCGAGCACGAAGCCGGTCCAGACGGCGCCGCCGAAGAACACGCCCTTGACCGGGTCGGTCCGGCCCGGGAGGTACTCCTTCAGCGAGGCGAACAGCAGCGGCCAGGGGACCATCCCGCCGGCCACGAAGAGCAGGTAGCCGACCGGCACCGCCGGGACGAACGGGTCCAGGCCGACCAGCCGGGTCAGCCCCCCGAACGCCGCCCGGTCGAACGCGCCCAGCGACTCCGCGATGGCCAGGACCACCGTCAGCATCGCCGTCCCGACCAACCCGCCCGCCGCGCCGACCACGCCGTCGGCCAGGATGCCCGCCAGTCGGTCGAACTCCCGCTCGTCGTCGACCCCCGTACCCGTCTCCGAGATCTCGGGGGTCTCCGGGTTCGTTCGCGAGTCCATCACGATCTTTCGTACAGGTCCCGGTCGGTTAAGCCTGTTCCGGGCGGCGGTCCCGGACGGCGAGGACGGCGAGGTTGCCGAAGGCGACGACGACGAAGGCGGTGGTTCCGGCGAACGTGGGGCTCAGTCCCGGTCGGGCGACGGCCGCCAGGTAGACGGCGACGAACTCGACGGTCACCAGGACCGCGGCGGCGGCGGTCACGGGGACGGCGAGTCGCTCCGGGACGACGCCGGCGCCGAACTCGTCGTAGGCGGAGGGGACCCCGATCCCGACGGCGACGAGCAACAGGTAGGCCGGCTCGGCCGGCCCGACCCGCCCGACGAACAGCGCGGCCGCCGGCATCGCGACCGAGATTCCGGTCAGCACCGTCACCGTCCGCTCCGACGCCACCCGCTCGCGGAGCGCGATCGACCTCGACATACCCCCGGCTACCGCGCCGGGGAACAAAAACGCCGGGCGCGGACTGCCGGTCGTGGGAACCGTCTCCCGGGCGGCGGGTCCGGTGCTCGTCCGACGGTGCTCTCTCACGCCAGACGTCCGATCTGCCGGACGGCGACTCGCGTGACCGGGAACCGACCTCCCGCGCTCCGGAGCGGGGTCAGCGGTCGGCCCGGCGACGCCACGCCCGCTGCTGGGCGCGCTCGGCGACGTGGCTCCGCCCGTCGGCGAGGTCCGCCCGGACGGCGGCCTCGAAGTCGGTCACGTCCCGGAGGAACCCCTCGCGGGCGTCGTCGACCAGCTCGTAGGTCCAGCGGTCCTCGAAGAGGCCCGCCGGGAGGATCTCGTCGCGGAGCCGGTCGGCCGGCTCGTCGTGGCCGGCCGACCGGAGCAGCTCCCGGGCCCGGTCGAAGTGGTTCATCCCCCGGCCGACGTAGTGGTGGCAGGCGACCAGCGCGCCGTACCCCCGGTGAACGTTCTCCAGCCCGAGCGCCAGCTCGTGCAGCGCTTCCCGCTCGGTCTCGGTCAGTTCCGTGTGCGTCGAGGGCATAAGACGGGCCTACGCGTTCGACCGTGTTAAACGGTACCGTCGACCGTGAGTTTGCGTCACGTCGACACGGCGGGCGAGCCGTGGTTCGGACGACGCCGACGGGCGGGGCGGGGTCAGCTCCCGCGGGCCTCGATGACCTCGACGGCCTCGGCGTCGACGTCGAACGTGTCCAGGTGCATCGAGACGTACTCGCGGCGCTCGAAGGTCTCGCGCTCGCTCTCCTCGCCGACGGTACACCACAACTGTGGCCGGTCGGGCCCGTGCCAGTCGCCCTGCCGGGAGACGTTGAAACAGACGTACTCCTCGCCGTCGACCGCGATGCGGGCCCCCTTCCGGATCCCCGGGTCCCCGTGGATGATGAGGTTCTTCATGAGCCGAGGTTCCCCGCTCGCCGGCTTATAGCCTTCGGAACCCGGAACCGTCGGGAGAGGGCACGGACCGCCGCCGCGAACGGTCGGATCGGTCCGGACGGCGGTCGGGCCGACCCCCTCGGCCGGGGCCCGTCCCGGAACCGTGCGGGTTTTAACGGGTCCCGACTAACCAATCCGCAAGGTCGATATCTATGGAGATGCCACGTCGGTTCAACACGTACTGTCCGCACTGCAACGCACACAACGAACACGAGGTCGAGAAGGTCCGGTCGGGCCAGACCAGCGGGACGAAGTGGGACCAGCGCAAGCAGAAGGAGGGTCAGAAGGGGATCGGCAACAAGGGTCGGTTCTCGAAGGTCCCCGGCGGGGACAAGCCCACGAAGAAGACGAACCTGAAGTACCGCTGTGGCGACTGTGGCAAGGCTCACCTCCGCGAGGGGTGGCGTGCCGGCCGACTGGAGCTCCAGGACTGACGATGCCGGGAAACTTCGTCTCCGTCACGTGTCCGGACTGTGAGAACGAACAGACCGTCTTCGACCGCGCCGCGACCGAGGTGGCCTGCGCGGTGTGTGGCCACACGCTGGTGCGGCCCACGGGCGGCAAGGCGACCATCGAGGGCGAGGTCGGCGAGGTGATCGAGTCGCGATGAAGTACAGCGGCTGGCCCGAGCCCGGCGAACTGGTCGTCGGCCGGATCGACGAGATCGAGGACTTCGGCGTCTTCGTCGACCTCTTGGAGTACGAG